>CALHCI010000173.1 GCA_937931165.1 uncultured Granulosicoccaceae bacterium | reverse complement strand
CATGATGTCGCCAAATCAGCGATGTGGGACACACTTTTTGTATCGTTGGATCAGGAATCCAGCAATATGACGAATGGGCGAATGGGCGAATGGCTGGTTTTGGCCGATAACCGTCCAAAAGAAATATAAAACAACCGTCATTACTCAATGGCGATGGCGATGGCGAAGAAACCTCACACCGCTGTCTCAAAGCTCAAAGCCATAGAACTTTGTATTACAAACACTCAAATGACATCAATCAGAAATTGCGGATTGTACCTTGCGGCCGCTGAAAAATGGATTATTAGAAACGATTCTGAACCTACTTCTTTAACCTGGACTCGGCCAGACCGGCTTCGTGCTCTGCTTTGTCAAGTGAGTCCCACCAGTCCTTGTATGGAGATGCAGCAGGAGCAGTGCCGCTGTAGTCCGGCGCACCATCATTCCACCAGACGGGCCCTGCCTCACCCAATTCGGTTTTTGCTTTTAGCACCGCGTCCTTATCACCACTCATGCGCGCCTGCATCATTGATTTAACTGCCTTTCTTCTTACCTGATCCGGGAGTTCAGGGTTAGTGCAGCGCTTCAACACTCCCCGGGCAACCAAATATCGCCCATCCGGTGTAACCGGCCTTTCCTTTCGTGACACAGGGATACCCCGCCAAATCATTCTCAACGTTCAACGCAGTATAGGTAATTTCAAAAAAAGTCTCTGGAGAGAATTACGCATAGTAACGGTGCAGTTGCACCAAACCGTTGCCCGGACTGTTTGGAATGTACCAGCTACGGCAACTACTCCCCGGAGAAATCGAGTGCTTTGCCGTTGATACAATGAAGCACCTCACCATTTACCTTGAGGTTATGCCCCATATGGCTGCCAAAGCGCCGGCAATGCGCTTCAATAGTACCCGGACCGGGATCATCGGCCATGTCATCCAGAGCAACGCCATCAATACCCATCAACAGCGCTTCCAGTCTGTATTGTCTGAAAACTTTGCACGCCACACCGAGTCATAGTTCGGGAGTCCGCAGTCTATGCAGGAAAAGTGTCCCTTTCTGTCATCATTCCACCACTTACTGCTTTTTGGCTGTTTAGTATCACCGGGACGCAATATCTTGTAAGTTTCGCCATCAAAATGGCTTAATCATGATTTAAATTCCAGTTGATTTAGAAGGATTAAATGCTTAAAAGCAGTAACACTCAATGCGCATATAACTTCGCACCCGTGCACTCACAGGCGATCAACTGAAAATCATATCAGCTACGCTGTACGTACGCTTTTCCATCAATATTTTCGATAAATATACCGTCCCGTACAAATGATTCACCAATGACTTAATGTTTACTTCAGCTTTGTTCGATAGGCTTACTGTTTAACCTGCCAATAGTCTCCCTTTCGGCGCGTCGACACGCCACCGGTGGCAGCCCTTTAGCGATTTGCTGAATATCCTCAAGGGCCAACGAACCGATCTGTTGCAGTGCAGTCTCCAGCGCGCCGGCACGGTGCGCAGAAAAAAGAATATTGGGCACTTTCCGCAACGGGCTGTCTTTGGGAACGGGTTCCTCCGGGAAAACGTCAGTGGCGAAACGAAGGCGACCACTTGCCGCCTCCGTAGCCATTGCATCAAAATCCACCAACGCAGCACGACTGAGTAATACCATCATAGCCCCGGCCGGCATCCGGGCAAACGCATGAGCATCAAACAAGTGTTCATTCTCGGTGGTCACTGCTGCGGTCACAAAAACGACACGCGATTGTTCGAGCAGTATATTAAACGAACACGGCTCTACCCCCTCACGAAGCAGATAATTGTCAGGCAACCACGGATCGAAAACCCTGATACTGGCGTTAAACGGGGTAAGCAAGCGCCGAATTGCCCGCCCCAGATCACCAAAACCGACGATCCCGATATTTCCTCCGGACAGCAACTCTGCGCGATTGTTTCCTGACAGGCCATAGGCTTCATTGGAGTGGATAAAATCCTGGTGCGCCGAATGAATATCCCTCGCAATGGATATCGCCATACCCAATCCAAGTTCTGCCACTGGCACCGCAAAAACCGAAGCAGGCGTCAGTACATGAATACCACGACTGAAACAGTATTCGTAATCTACATTCGGGAGAAAATTAGTTTCGACATTGATGATCGCTCTTAATTTTTCCGCCTGACTCAGTCGTTTTTTGTCCATCGACTGCTGACTGACAAGAATGTCAGTATCTGACAGGTGCTGTTGATAGTCCCGTTCTCTGTTTTCTGCGTCGACAACCACAACGTTGTAGTCATTGAAAAAACGCTGCTGATCCGCTAACGAAAATATCTCCGACGAGGTGCGCGGCGCGGGATCGAACAGAACTTTGAGCATATTACTCTCTCAACTGGTGATTTCATTTGCGGGCATTGTACACACTAAGCCCGCCAAACCTGCTTTCACCCTGCGCTGCTTTCCCCCGGCCGGTATCTTGGTGAACGCAGAAAAAACCACTACACTCCAAACAACGCACAGGCCGGCTACAACGCAGTTTCCCCATGATTCAGATTTCTAACAATGTTGCGATTCCTGAATCTGAGGTTGAATTAGTGCCCATACGCGCACAGGGTGCCGGTGGCCAAAAGGTGAACAAAACCTCTTCTGCCATCCACCTTCGGTTTGATATTCAGGCTTCTTCTTTACCTGATTACTATAAGCACAAACTCAGCAATCTGCGAGACCGACGCATCACTGCCGATGGCATAGTGATCATTAAAGCGCAACAATCCCGAACACAAGAGCAGAACCGCGACGACGCCATAGAACGCCTGATAGAGTTGTGCAAAAGTGCCGTGGTTGTGCGTAAATCGCGGCGCCCCACCCGGCCGACTAAAAACTCAAACAGACGCCGTCTCGACAGCAAGAACAAACACGGTAAACTCAAAGAGAGCCGTCGCAAGCTGGATTACTAGCCAGGGCTGTACTTTCAGATCTGATCAGGGAATCTTTAACCGAGCAGTTAACCATCAGGCTTGGTAAATTTCTCCAAAGGCTCAATCAAACACCACACCTTTGGTCAGCAAAAAACAGCCGTAAGGCCGATCTTCACTGGTTTGAACAACAGCGAAGCTCTGTTTGGCTGCCTCGTAAAATGCAAAGCGTTCTATCGACCCCATATTTGCTTCAGGCATCACGGCCTTGCATTCCGCCAGCACTTCGGTATGCACTTCCAGTTGAGTATCCGGCTCACCGACCACCTGCATATGCTGGATTTGTTGATCAATAAAAGTGTCCAGAGGGTAAAGGCTTAAAATTGCTTTTATTGCCTGCGTGTCGTTTACACCATCAATAGTAACCAGCTTGCCGGAAACAGTTTGTGTCGCCACGCTATGCGCCGGGAAGTTTCTATCGACAATTGCCAGCACGTCACCGTGTCCCATAGCGCGCAGCACCCATAACAGATCGGCGCTGATAATCGACGGGATTCCTTTGAGCATGTTTTCCTCCTGTTGGGTAGCTGGCTGTCGGGTAGCTGGTTCACTACTCCCAGCTAAAACCACTGCTCTGGCTTTTGCTCTGACCAACCGACTCAATTGATTCAGGTGAATCTTCCTCCACCGGTTCACCACGATACTTAGCCTGTGCGCCTTTCAGGAACGCACGAAGTATCTGGTCTTTACACTCCCGGTAGTGCTTGTGGTCCGGACGACGAAACAGGGCACTCAGCTCGTGCTTACTCACTGAGACACCGGCAGACGAGAGCATTTCCAGTACTTCCTCAGCTTTCAGATCGAGTGCGATCTTGAGCTTCATAAAAATAATGTTATTGGTGAGTCGGGTTTCGAGCTTGCGCTCCTCGCCTTCTTTTCGACCACGGTTGTCGACAATCATGCCATTCAGAAAACGTGCAAGCATAGCGTCGTTACATTTTTTGAAGTCGGTGTCGTCGTCTTTTTTCAGCCAGCTACTGATCTCCTCGCGCGTTGCATCATAACCGGACAGGGCAAACAACCCCATCATGGCAGAGTCGTTGTAATCGAACGTGTAGCGCAAGCGCCTGAGGATATCGTTATTTGTCATTAAGGAAGTATCGTCTCACCCATCAGATGCCGATCTATTTCGCGGGCAGCTTCACGGCCTTCATTGATTGCCCAGACTACCAGCGATTGTCCGCGGCGACAGTCTCCAGCAGAGAATATATTGTTTTCACTGGTTTTAAACACGCCATGTTCGGCGCTGTAATTGGAGCGATTGTCGTAGTCGATACCCAACGGATCAGAGACGGCATGTTCCGGTCCCAGGAAGCCCATTGCCAGTAACACTAAATCTGCCTTCCATTCTTTCTCCGTGCCGGGTACAGGCTCAAGCCTGCCATCTTTCATCTCAACTTCAGTGGTTTTAACACCGGTTACCTTGCCGTTTTCACCGATGAATTCCGTACTTGAGATTTTATACACCCGTGGGTCATCACCAAAGGTATCCGCTGATTCTTCATGGCCGTAGTCAGAACGCAGAATTTTTGGCCATGTGGGCCACGGATTGTTGTCTGCACGGCCCGCAGGTGGCTGCGGAAACAACTCAAAGTTAACCAGGCTTTTACATCCATGGCGCAAAGAGGTTGCGATACAGTCTGTTCCGGTATCACCGCCACCAATGACAATAACGTCTTTGTCTTTTGCCGAAATATATTCTTTGTCGGCGTGCTGTGAGTCGAGCCAGCTTTTCGTGTTAGCGGTTAAAAACTCCATGGCAAAATGTACACCGGAAAACTCGCGACCGGGAATTGGCAGATCACGTGGCACGGTTGCACCGGTGGTAAGCAAAACAATGTCATAGTCTTTTGAAAGCGAGCGAACATCAATAGAACCATTGGAACCGTCTGCGACTGTCTGGCCGGTTCTGAATTCAATACCGGAGTCGCGCAGCAACTGGACTCTGCGATCGACAACTTCCTGCTTGGCAAGCTTCATATTGGGTATGCCATACATTAACAAGCCACCAATGCGATCAGCCCGCTCGTACACACAAACAGTGTGACCTGCACGATTCAGTTGCTCTGCAGCGGCAAGTCCGGCAGGCCCTGAACCGACAATAGCGACAGTTTTACCAGTGCGGGTCAGAGGCGGGCTCGGTTTGATCCAGCCTTCTTCAAAGCCACGATCAACAATCGCCATCTCAATATTTTTAATGGTTACCGGATTGTTGTTAATGCCAAGTACACACGAACCTTCGCAAGGTGCCGGGCAGACGCGGCCGGTAAACTCAGGGAAATTATTAGTCTTGTGCAGACGATCAAGCGCATCACGCCATTGGTCACGGTAAACCAGATCGTTCCATTCCGGAATCAGGTTATGCACCGGACAGCCGTCGTCTGACTGGCAAAACGGTACACCACAATCCATGCAGCGTGCACCCTGAGACTGCAACCGATCAGTGTCGTGATCGGTATAGATCTCGTGAAAATCTTTTAGTCTGGATTGTGCCGGGCGATAAGATGCCTGCTCTCTGACAATTTCTATAAAACCGGTAGTCTTTCCCATCGTTAAACGGCCTCCAGTTCAAGTGGCTGAGTCTGTGCTTTGCGACTCTGCAACACTCTCTTGTAATCGGTTGGCATCACTTTAATAAAGTGCTGCAGACTGTCTTGCCAGTTGTCGAGAATATTTTTAGCAACATCAGATTGAGTATTTGCCAGATGCTTCTCGATCATGGTTTTAAGCTCTGTGATGTCTTCTTCGGCATCCAAAGATTCAAGCCCGACCATCTCTTTGTTGCAGCGCTCTTCGAAACGTTGTTCTGTATCGTAGATATATGCGACTCCGCCGCTCATACCAGCGGCAAAGTTGCGTCCGGTTCGGCCAAGCACAACTACTCTGCCACCCGTCATGTATTCACAGCCATGATCACCCACACCTTCAACCACTGCCGTCGCACCACTGTTACGAACACAGAAACGTTCGGCGGCAATACCGCGTAAGTAAATTTCACCGCTGGTTGCACCGTACAGTACAACATTGCCTGCAATAATATTCTGCTCGGCAACGAAAAGACTTTTGCGCGGTGGATACACAATCACTTTACCACCAGACAAACCTTTACCAATAAAGTCATTCGCATCACCTTCAACTTCAAGCGTAATACCTTTCGCCAAAAACGCACCAAAACTCTGCCCTGCACTGCCGGTAAATTTAAAATGAATGGTGTCTTCTTCAAGCATCTGTGGCCCGACATCACGAATAACGCGATTAGACAACAACGTACCCACTACGCGGTTGGTATTAATGACCGTAAGCTCCTGATACACCTTCTCACCCTTGGTCAGTGCCGGTGCCGCCAATGCGATAAGACGGTTATCTATAGCTTTATCAAGGCCATGATCCTGCTGGTGAATCTGATAAGCACCTAAAAACGCTTCTGGCTCTTTCGCTTTAGTGAGCACCAGAGACAGATCAATACCACGAGACTTCCAGTGCTGCACCGCACTTTCAGTTTGTAACGCATCGACACGACCAACCATTTCGTTAATCGTTTTGAAGCCTAACTTCGCCATGATCATGCGCAACTCTTTGGCGACCATGAAGAGGTAGTTAGTCACGTGCTCCGGCTGGCCGGCAAACTTTTTACGAAGCTCGGGGTCTTGAGTCGCGATACCGACCGGGCAGGTATTCAAGTGACATTTGCGCATCATGATGCAACCCAGCGCAATCAACGGCGCGGTTGCCAGCCCGAACTCTTCGGCACCCAGCAGTGCTGCAATTGCAACATCACGACCGGTCTTAATCTGTCCGTCAGTCTGTAGTACGACTCTTGAGCGGAGGTTATTGAGCACCAGTGTCTGATGAGTCTCGGCTATGCCAAGCTCCCATGGCACACCGGCGTGCTTGATGGAGGTAAGCGGTGAAGCACCGGTACCACCACTGTCCCCGGCAATAACCAGATGATCAGCTTTTGCTTTTACAACCCCTGCGGCTACCGTACCGACACCAACTTCTGCACCAAGCTTAACGCTGATACGTGCTTTAGGGTTGGCATTTTTCAAATCATGGATCAGCTGCGCCATATCTTCAATGGAGTAGATATCATGGTGCGGCGGTGGGCTGATCAGCCCGACACCCGGTGTTGAGTGACGCAGCTTGGCAATGTAATCGTCGACTTTGCCCCCCGGCAGTTCACCACCCTCACCCGGCTTGGCACCCTGAATGATTTTGATCTGCAATTCGTCAGCGTTGCTGAGGTAGTTAATTGTCACCCCGAAACGGCCACTGGCAACCTGTTTAATCGCAGAGCGTTTTGAATCGCCGTTTGCCATGGGTTTGAATCGCTCAGCATCTTCACCGCCTTCACCGGTGTTGGACTTACCACCAATGCGGTTCATTGCGACTGCCAGCGTCTCATGCGCCTCTGCACTGATGCTGCCAAAGCTCATCGCACCGGTGGCGAAACGCTTAACGATTTCCGCTGCCGGCTCTACATCATCAAGATCAATCTCACCACGGTTAACGTCATAGTTAAAGTCAAGCAACCCTCTGAGCGTTGCATTACGGGTGTTCTGTTCATTAGATTGTTTTGCAAATTTCCAGTAGGCATCTTCGCTATTGGTTCTTGATGCTACCTGCAAGTTTGCAATCGCGGCAGGTTCCCACATATGGGTTCTACCATGACGACGCCAGTGGAAATCACCCGGATTCGGCAACACGGTGACGTTTTCTTCAAAGGCGAGTCGATGACGGCGCTGCATTTCTTCTGCAAGCACAGAAAGATCAACACCACGCACACGGCTGGCAGTTCCGACAAACGCCAGATCTACCACTTCCGGATCAAGCCCGACAATCTCAAAGATTTGTGCACCTTTGTAAGATTGCAGCGTACTGATACCCATCTTACCCATCACCTTGAGCATGCCTTTACCTACCGCCTTACGATAGATAGGCTCAATGTCATCGGCTGATTTTATGTGAGCAACATCGTTTAACTGCCCCTGATCCCATGCATTCCATAACGCCTCAAATGCCAGGTAGGGGTTAATTGCATCTACGCCGTAACCAACAAGCAGGCAGTGGTGATGCACTTCACGGGCTTCACCGGTTTCAAGCACCAGACCAATCTGCGATCGCTCAGAACGTGCAACCAGATGATGATGGACAGCACCTACCGCCAGTATTGAGCTGACAGGAACGCGGGCTTCACTGACATTTCTGTCAGACAACACAATCAGACTATCGCCGGAAGCAATGGCGTCACTGGCTTCTTTGCAAATTCGTGCAAGCGTATTGGTTAATCCTTCTTTGCCGGTATCGGTCGGGAAGGTAATGTCGATAGTACGTGCGCGCCAGCCACGGTGATCGAGTTGTTTAATCGCCGCAAGCTCTGCATTAGTAATGATCGGGTACGGCATATGCAGACGATTAGCATGCTCCGGGGTTGCCTCCAGCACGTTGCGCTCGGGCCCGATAAAACATTCCAGCGCCATGATGACTTCTTCACGAATCGCATCAATGGCCGGATTGGTTACCTGAGCGAAACGCTGTTTAAAGTAGTCATACAACATACGCGGTTTGTCAGACATGACTGCGAGTGACGCGTCGTTACCCATGGAACCTAATGGATCACGAATTTCCCTGACCAGTGGCAACAACATAAACTGCATGGTTTCTGTAGTAAAACCGAATGCCTTCATACGCTGCGTTAATGTATTAGCGTCTAAAGCTGCACCGTTGGCGGCGGGAAGTTCTGCCAGTTTGATTTTGTGATCATTCAGCCAGTTTTCATAAGGTGCACGGCTGGCAATACTCTCTTTGAGTTCTTCATCAGGAATCATTCTTCCTGCTTCAAAGTCGATTAGAAACATTCGGCCTGGTTGTAACCGGCCTTTCTCGATAACCGTAGCCGGATCGATATCTACAACGCCGACTTCAGACGCCATAATGCATTTGTCGTCAGAGGTAATGTAGTAACGTGATGGACGTAAGCCGTTTCTGTCGAGAACCGCACCAATGACGTTGCCATCGCTAAAAGCGATTGAGGCCGGCCCATCCCACGGCTCCATAAAACATGAGTGATATTCGTAAAACGCTTTTTTAGTCGCCGACATGGTTTTATGGTTTTGCCATGCCTCGGGAATCATCATCATGACAGAGTCCTGCAACTTACGACCGTTCATGAGTAGAAATTCGAGCATGTTGTCGAATGAACCGGAATCAGAGCAATCGGGTTCAATGACTGGTAACAACTTGTTAACGTGTTCGCCAAAAACATCACTCTTTGCCTGAGACTGCCTTGAGTTCATGGCGTTGACATTACCCAGCAACGTATTAATTTCACCGTTGTGGCTCATGAAGCGATTCGGTTGCGCGCGATCCCATGACGGAAACGTGTTGGTACTGAAACGCGAATGCACCATCGCAAAATGGCTTTCAAAGCGGGTATCTTGCAGATCTTTATAAAATTGGAACAACTGCAGCGGTGTCACCATGCCTTTGTAGACAATGACGCGTGACGACAACGAGCATACATAAAACACATCATCTTCAGGTACCACACCTTCATTTCTGATTCGCGATGTCGCGTGCTTGCGAATCAGATACAGGGTGCGTTCCAGTGCATCGTCAGTTTTACCGGCACCGGATACAAACAAGTGCTTGAAAGCCGGCATAGCACTACGCGCAGCGTTACCGAGATCGGCACCTTCGACGTCGGTTTCCACATCTCGCCAACCAATTAGTTTGGCACCGGCAGCAGAAATTTCTTCTTCGATTATTGCAATGCAACGCGCCTGGGCCGCACTGTTGTTTGGCAGGAACACAATACCGGCGCCATAGTGTCCCTGCTCAGGCAGCGTCTTGCCCGGGCCGCTTACGAATGCCGAAAACAGCGTGTGCGGTATGCCCGTCATGATACCTGCGCCGTCGCCAGTGTTGGTTTCAAACCCAACGCCGCCGCGATGCTCCATCGCACAGTTCATTTGGTGCGCATCACGCACAATCTGATTACTAGCACGCCCTTTGATATCACAAACAAAACCAACGCCACAGCTGTCTTTTTCGAGGTCAGGGTCGTAGAGGCCGCTCTTCGGCGGCAGCCGTGTTGTCATCTATTATTCTCCGTGCCTGCGGCGAGAGTCCGTTGTGCCTTTTTGACCGGCACACCGTAAAGTGTTGGGTTTACTGCAGTGAGAACATCACTTTGTCTGTACTGAAGCTCGGTTCGGTTGTTATCCGCTACCGACTTTGCTGTTCAGTACGATTTGGGGTGCGAGATGGATGCAAACCATATGGTCATCTGCGAGTACCAAGCAGCACTCTTTTATAATTCTGCCCTCACACCGTCTGCTGAATTTATCGTAATTTACTGCGCAGATCAATCTCCAGACGCCGTTGCGAAGACAATCCTTATTGAATTTTCAACGACGTTGAGACCACATTCGCAACAATTTCATCAAGATAACGGCAATTTAACTCCACCGGCTAATTGCGCTGCCGGTATCCACCAATCCCGCCCACGTTCTGTTTGCACATATTCCGGCCAACGAAATTGTATTGGTGGTTCATAGTCACAGAGTGGCGCTACCCATTGATCGCCACCAACCCCGCCACCCGTTCTTGTATCAAATTCTTTACGAACTGTTTTTAACGCTGTTTGATCCTGCAACAAGCGTAAGGCGCTAAGCGCAGTGACCTGCGCCGCCGTTAGCACCATAGGATCAATCGTGTCGGGAATACCCCCAAGGGCATTCATTACCCAGGATGGATAGTGAAAACCGTCAGGCGCTTTTAGCGCTGGTCTGGCAATGTAAAATCTGGCCGTCGGTGCATGCCAGGTCATATCGGTGTAGTCATCAGATGTTGAATTAAGCTGCCAGGCTGGCAGGTCTTTACGCAATACCGATTCGGCAGTTTGCGGATCGATCAGTTGATGGCAAGCCTCCAGAAACGGCGATGCCAAGGGCGATAACCCCAGGTTCTGTTGTATCTGGCGGGCGACACCCACAGCAGACTCACCCCACACCGGCGCCCCGACCTGCTGCAGATTCTGCCAGACGATATCGGCCATGGCGTGATTCGCGAGGCCGTGGCGGCTTTTACTCACCCAGTGACGTTCTACGCGACAACCGCTGACAGCTGCGGCCGCCGCGGCATTACGATCCAAGGCTGTTGTTATCTGTTCTGCCATCGCTATGGTTGGTACCCGCACCATGTACTGAATTTCGGCAAGCTCCGCCGGCAGGTTATCAGCGGTTGCCTGGCCAGCAGTTAATATCGCCTCAGAGACTGACCAGCCACCGGTGTGGGGCAGCATCGATTCACGCAGCGCCTTGCTGGTCTGGTACATCGTCATTAACGCATCGTTTGCACCCGGCGCGCGCACTGCACTGTGCGACTGCGGGATCGGGGCGGCCTTGTCACCTTGCAGCCACGCTTCTGGCTCATCGCAAACAAAGCGGTAGATCATTGAATAGGCTGCACCGCAGTGGGTATCCCAGCGCACGGTATTGCACATCGGCATCATGTAAAACGGATGAAATGACAACATTGCGTCCAGACCGTCGTAATAGCCCGCAGCGGCATGTACAGGTTTTGAACCCCGCACCTTCTCAGCGGGCTCACCGGTAAAACGCAAAGTACCTTTAATGCCGTGCTGCTTCATGGCAGCCTGCGTGGCGAGCAGTCCGCCAAGCCCCGCCATACCAAGACCGGAGTGTGGATCAGTGTGACCGCCGGCAGAAAAGTGCAGTCCATCGCGTGGCGCACGATACGGCAGCGCCGCCTGACAATTACCAGGCACGCCATCGTATTCGGCATACATACCAATCACCGGACCTTCACCATTGGACCAGTGCGCACAGAACGCTGTAGGCATTCCTCCAGAGCCTTCCTCCACAGTAAAGCTATGCGCACGGAGTTGTTTTACATACCAGTCACAGGATTGATATTCACGCCAGGCGGTTTCACCAAAGTTGAATATCAGTGAGGTCCATGCCGATAGATCAGTGGCGATAGACTGAATGTAGTTGCATGCCAAACGTTGAGCGGAATTCAAAGATTGTCCCCATCGGAAGTAACATCGCACGGATAAAAAACCATCACAAGCAGGGTAAAACACAAGCAATATTCAGTGGAGTAGACCCGCTGACTGTTGCATCATACCGCTGACTGAAACAATGGTTTTTAACATGTCCATTACCCTTGAGCGTATTGCAACTATCCGCTCGTGCTACACACAGCGGTTCGGCATTCCGCGTCAGGCAGGACTGGTTCCGTCGGCCCAGGCAGTAATTGTATTTGAAAACAACGAAAACAATATGCTGTCTGTACGCGGGCTTGAGGAATTCTCACATATCTGGGTTGTTTTTGTTTTTCATAAACAACATTACGACAAACCAAAGCCACTGGTACAGCCACCCAGGCTTGGCGGTAAAAAAAATATCGGTGTGTATGCAACCAGAAGCCCTAACCGCCCTAACCCGATCGGTCTGAGCTGCGTTGCATTAGACAACATCGTACACACAGATAAAGAGCTTCAGTTGCATATTAGCGGTGGTGACTTCCTGGATCAGACCCCGGTATTGGACATCAAACCCTATGTTGCATTTGCAGACGCTATCGAAAACGCCACATCTGCGTGGGCAGCACCGCTCACCACGCACCTGCCGCTGCAATGGCAAGCTACCGCAGAAACTGTTTTGCAAGCACTCTGCACTGAAGATAGCCATCATTTTGATGCAACGCGCAATGTCATCGAAGAGACCATCGCTCTTGACCCGCGGCCCGCCTATGAAAGAAATAAAGATGGCAAAGAGAATCAGCAATGGCACATGAAAATCTATGATTACGATATATCTTTCGGCGTGAGCGGAGGTGTTGCGATAATCTATAGCGTCAAAAGGTTCGTTGCAAAATAACGCTAGAGTTTTAGCTAACCGGAACTTTGCTGCCGCGTAACTCTACCGCCATACCTTGATAAATCACGGCAGCCAGTATAACGCCGCCACCAATTAGCGTTAGTGGCTGCGGCACTTCGTTAACGAACCACCAGACCCAAAGCGGTGCGAGTGCTGTCTCACTGAGTGCCAGTAACGGCACCTGCGCTGCGGGTACGCTGCGCGAGGAGAGCGTTATTAATATAAAGCCCAAGCCAATCTGTGCACTCCCCATAAAGCAGGACAATAGAAAATCGCGCAAAGATACTTCAAAGCTTTGCACAAACGGAACACAAAGCAATGCTGCAAAAAGCCCTGCCAGCGCTGTGGCGGCAATGACATCTCGATCCCCGGCTGCACGCATCACAACAATCATGATCGCAAACGACAATACCGCAAGTAATGCATACATATAGCCCTTTAGATCATCTGCACCGAGTCCACCCGACACCATGATTAACACGCCCACAATAGCCGCCCCCATTGCTACCCAGGTACGGATATGGACTTTTTCACGCAGCACCAGCCAACCCAGCAATGCTGCGATGAACGGGCCGGTACTCAGCATTAATACCGTGTTGGCCACCTGCGTGTTGAACAAGCTCAGCACATAGAAAATGAAGCCACCAGCAAGCGCCACTGAAACAATGTAGTCAACCGGCCTCAGTGTTCGAAATGAAGGCAACACGCTGCCGTTATTGCGTATCGCAATAAAAACAAGAAGCGTAAAGAAAAACGATAGCGACCTGTAAAACAATACCTGCCACGCGTCTGCAGATTCGATCTGGCGAACCACCAGCCCGGCACCACTGAGAAACACACCCGCCAGGACTGCGTAAACGACACCACGAAAATATGATTGCATTAACTATTTGCTTGTCGGGGGAGTGAATTTCGTAATACCTGTACAACATGCTGCGCTGTACGGCCGGCACAATCAGCTATTTGATGGCGGCACGAGGTACCATCGGCGACGATAATAGTTTCAGGGTCACTCGCCTCTATGGCCGGGATTAAATCGAGTGCCGCCATCTGTCTGGAAACTAACTCTGTGTCTGTTTGATAACCGAATGATCCGGCCATGCCACAACATCCTGAATCAATTACCTCTACATTAGCGTCAGGTAGCAGGTTTAAGGTTTGCGACACCGTACCCATGAGATCAAATGATTTCTGATGGCAGTGACCATGTACTTTTATAGTGGCACCGGGAGACTTTAACACCGGTAACTTTAATGCTCCCTGATCAAGTTCACGGGCAATAAACTCTTCAAACAGAAACGCGTTGTCTGCCACTACTTTAACCTGGTTATTTTCCAGCAATGACAAGTGTTCATCGCGCAGCGTTAACAAGCAACTGGGTTCAAGACCAATCACCGGAATTCCTTTACTGACATAGGAATAAAGGCTGTCACAGACGTCACCGGCAAGCTCACGCGCTTTCTCTACGTTACCCACAGACAAATGCGTTCTGCCACAACACAACCTTTTATTCTGCGCAGCACCGGCAATATGTACCTGGTACCCAAAAGCCACCAGCACTTCTATCGCCGCTTGGAGATTCTCTGACTCAAACCAGGTATTAAAAGTATCGGTAAACAGCACAACCGGATGACCTTGCCCGTAAGGACCCATTGCGGTGAAGCGCTTACGTTGAAACTCCGGTAGCTTGCGGGAGGCTGAAAAACCTGTCATTCCTTCCATCGCCTTCGCAAGCCATTTATTGTTATTGCGCAAATTACTTATCGAAGCAAAGCGTGACGCAAACGGTGCATAGGCTGGCAGTTGCGAGACCAGGCGCTCATGCAAAGACCATTGTTTGCCACCATTTCCGCCCGTATGTCTGGCCGCCAGCACTTCTATTTTCATTTTCGCCATATCGACGCCCGTTGGGCATTCACGCTTACAGGCTTTACACGAAACACATAATTTCATTGTGTTAAGCATTTCATCTGATGCCAGCGCGTGATCGCCAAGCTGACCAGAAAGTGCCAGTCGCAGCGTATTGGCTCTGCCACGTGTTACGTCTTTCTCATTGCGGGTGACACGGTACGACGGACACATCGCGCCACCTTTAAGCTTTCGACAGGCCCCGTTGTTGTTACACATTTCTACTGCACCCTGAAACCCTGAATGCCTGTCTCCCCAGTCCTGCCACGACAAGCGGCTTTCAACTTTCTGTGGCTGATAGTCCTGGTGGTAGCGTAACAGCGAGCGTTCATTCATTCGTGGTGCATTGACAATTTTACCAGGGTTAAGCACACCGTTCGGATCAAAGCGATTTTTAACCTGCATGAATGCATCGACTATTTCTTCACCAAACATTTTTTCATGAAATTCAGATCTTGAAATTCCATCACCATGCTCACCTGAATGGGAACCCTTGTATTTCAGTACCAGATCAAAGGCTTCCTCAGCGATGGCTCGCATAGCATTGGCGTCTTTGTCGAGCTTTAGATTTAGTACCGGCCGCACATGCAGACAACCAACAGATGCATGTGCATACCAGGTGCCTTCGGTGTCATATTTATGAAATATCTCGGTTAAACCCGCGGTGTACTCTGCAAGATCCTTTAATTCCACTGCGCAGTCTTCAACAAATGAAACGGGCTTACCCTGCGTTTTCATCGACATCATAATGTTGAGCCCCGCTTTGCGTACTTCACCAATGGCTTTTTGCAGAGCGGGCTCCACCGCTTCTACAACCCCTCCAGCTTGTTCATCTTTGTTATTCCACGAGAAGCCCAATGACGCCATGCACTCGTCAAGCAGCTTTAGATGCCGGATATTTTCTGCCTGATCATCAAATGCAAATTCAACAATGAGCACGGCAGCCGGGTTACCACGAATAAACTGCTCTACCGCAGGGCGGAATAACTCTATGTCGCGGGCCAGATTGATCATCGTACTGTCAACCAGTTCTACCGCAGTTGGTGACAGCTTCACCAGATGTTGAGCAGCATCCATGGCCTGGTAGAAGGTGGGAAAATGACAAACGCCCAGCACTTTATTTACCGGCAACGGCCAGAGCTTTAGTTCGATGGTTTTAGATAGCGCCAGCGTACCCTCAGAACCCACGAGAATGTTTGACATGTTGGCTTTTGCTTCGGGCAGCAACGCATCAATGTTATACCCCCCGACGCGCCGCAACACCGATGGAAACCGCTCTTTGATCACATGTCGGTGCCTTTCACCGATACCGGTTAGATCGTGATAAAGCTGTTTTTGTTTGTCAGTGTCGGGACTGGCTTCAGAAAACAAAAATTCTGAACCATCAGCCATTAATGCATCAATCGAAAGCACGTTGTCTTTCATCGTGCCGTAGTAAATTGAACGTTGACCGCAGGAATTGTTTGCCGCCATTCCGCCAATAGTGGCACGCGAGGCAGTAGATACATCAACGGGGTACCACAGACCGTGTGGTGCTAATGTACGATTGAGCTCATCGAGAACAATGCCAGGCTCAACGACACAACGACGATTGGCAACGTCCAGTTCAATCAGTTTATTTAAATGCCTTGAGCAATCGATGACCAGCGCATGGTTGACAGTTTGGCCACACTGGGATGTGCCTCCGCCTCGCGCCAACAGGGGCACCCCGGAGCTCGCAGCCACACCGAGACAGGCGCGCACGTCATCCATGGTTTTGGGCAGAACCACCGCACCGGGTGTCATTTGATACACTGATGCATCGGTCGCATACCGGCCGAGATCATATGGGTTAGACAGCACCTCTCCCTCGATCTGTTTTTGCAGCTGATCGATGAGGTTTTTCTCAGGCTTTGGCGTCATCAAGGTACCTGTGCGTTGCTTCTCTTTTGCATTGTGCCACTGTTGTCAGGCGGAGACTTCAATACTTCCGCCAAAACCGATCGATCTAACAGTAACCGCAGCATGACCGTTAGTAAGCAATCCGGTTATGATAGGCCGCACTGAATAAATAGAGGCAACAGTCATGCGAGAGACCGGACGGCATTTTCTGCAAATACCCGGGCCAAGCGCAGTTCCGGACAACATCCTGAGCGCGATTGCGTCACCGGTAGTGGATCATCGCGGGCCTGGCTTCGGCGAACTCGGCAACCGCGTGCTGACTGGCATGCAGGGGATATTCAAAACACAGCAGCCGGTCATTATTTACCCTTCTTCCGGCACTGGCGCCTGGGAAGCAGCGCTGGTGAATTGCCTCTCTGCCGGTGACAAAGTGTTGATGGTTGAAACCGGTCACTTTGCCAGTTTGTGGCAGAAGCTCGCCACCAAACTGCAACTGCAACCGCAACTTATTGAAACCGACTGGCGCACCGGTGCCAGCCCCGAACTAATCAGCGACGCACTCAACGCCGATACTGACAAATCAATTCGTGCAGTTTGCGTGGTTCACAACGAAACGTCCACGGGCTGTACTTCAAGGATTGCTGCTGTTCGCGAGGCTATCGATGCGTCCAATCATCCGGCATTGCTGATGGTCGACACCATTTCAGGTTTGGCAGCAGCGGACTTTCGCTTTGACGAATGGGGCGTTGATGTTGCGATATCCGGATCACAGAAGGGTCTGATGTTACCCCCCGGCCTGTCATTTAATGCAGTCAGTGCAAAAGCAATAGCAGCGAGTAAAACTGCCACGCTTTCACGCTCGTACTGGGACTGGGGTGAAATGCTGCAAGCCAATGAGCGGGGGTATTTTCCATACACACCTGCCACTAACCTGCTCTACGGGCTTGCCGAAGCAATCGATATGATCAATGCAGAAGGCCTGGAGAATGTTTTTATAAGACATCAGCGCCATGCAACGGCGACCAGAGCAGCAGTACAAACCTGGGGGCTGGATATCCAGTGTACTAACGAAGACGAGTTTTCACCGGTGCTGACCGCGGTGCGCGTACCGGAAAGGCACAGTGCAGACAACCTGCGCAGTGTGATTCTTTCTCACTACAATATGTCGCTCGGCAACGGGCTTGCCAAGGTCAACGATAAAGTCTTCCGGATCGGCCACCTTGGAGATTTTAACGATCTGATGCTGAGCGCTACGCTCTCTGGTATTGAAATGGGGCTGCATCTGGCGGGTGTTCCGCACCAGACGGGTGGCGCCCAGGCAGCAATTGACTACATGAAATCTACGCCAAAAAACCTGTAGTTATACAGGCGATCAGGGAGCATTACTGCTCCCTGCCACGCTACTAAAGCCGCTTTAGGAAGTCGCGGCTTTGGCAAAATTGCCTAGCGCACCACTGACTTTTTTCAACACTTCATCACAGCCTTCAATGCCGTGTCTTTTGGCCAGATGGGCAGGATCGTTGTAACCCAGCCATACCTGTCCGTCGTCATCTTCCCAGATCAGCGCTTTTTGCGGCAGATCGATGGCGACAGATCGCGCGCACTGCATAAGCGGTGTGCCAACCTTCGGATTACCGAATATCACTACCTGAGTGGGTTTTAGCTCCATACCTGCTTTCATCGCGCCTTCGGCATGATTCACTTTGCCGAACACATTCATGCCTTTAGATTTGAGCACGGATTCGAGCTTGTCGACGGTGTCCTGGACGCTGTGGGCACTTTTGAGTGTTATCAGCCCTTCGCTCGCGCTAACCGAAGCGCAGCATAGTGTTGCGCAGAAAAACCCTGCTAATTTCTTAAACATTATTCTCACCGGTGTACCTGGGGAACTGCGTTAGAGTCATGAAGTATCCGCAAGGTTCCATAGCCGGCTAATTTTCCATCGGACCACCAGCGTCTTTCCAATCACCAATACCACCGATATTAGTCACCGAGGTGTATCCCATTTCCTGCAGTGTCTTGCCGGCAAGCGCTGCCTGCCCACCGGCACCGCAAACCAGATACAGATCGGCATCTTTCTGCATTGCATCGTGATGGAAGGGGGTTGCAGGGTCGGCAGCAAACTCAATAAAACCGCGCGGTATTCGATGTGCACCTGCAATGGTGCCGGTTTCATTGATCTGCGAAGAGTCGCGAACATCGACAAAAACCCCGGCACCCTGATTGGCACTGTGGTTTTTGATCGCTTCTTCGGCAGTGATTCTGTTGACAGAAGAGTTAGCGTTATCGAGAAAATCTTTTGCGGATTTCATGTCGTGCCTCACTTTAGTTGAGACACTATATTACACCAATAACGGACCTCTGCTCAGGGCCGCACAATGCTGTGCGGCGGTGTTTAATCGAGCATGGAGGGATTAACTGCCGCAGTACAAATCGGAATCGAGATGATCAAAAAATGCATCTGCTATATGCGCATCGCCACTCGCATTCGGGTGAATGAGGTCTGATTGCAGCATGTCTACTGAAAACCCCGAACGAACATCGACTAACTGCAACAACGGGTTCCCGGCCTGTTCAACATACGCCTCGATCTGATCACCGAGTTCAGCTACGGACACTGGCTTGTCGGCACCGTTACTGGTATCAACCCATGGAATCAGGTTTGCCAACAAAACAAAGGTACCCGGCCGGGTGGACTGTAT
>CALHCI010000172.1 GCA_937931165.1 uncultured Granulosicoccaceae bacterium | reverse complement strand
TCTGTTCCACTGATAAACACCAGTGTGCATGCTGAGTAACACTTTTTTTCGACATGCGTACTAATGCCACGGGTAAGAATTGCATTTGCCATCGCTCTGGCTGAATAAATGTGTCCACCGGTTGAGTCCAGTATGAGTGTGTGTACCCCGGGGTTTTTCACAAGGTAGGTGCGTAACAGGCGAGGGCTGGACGGGGTGATCTCTCCGCTAAGATAGTGCCGCCCGGGCGTGGAAGGATCGGCGGAAAGTGAAATGGCACTGAATGCATCTTTGATTGTGGTTTGTGTTTCGATGCCACGAGTCTTGATGTCTATGACATTGACCAGTGCGCTGCAGGCCGCAATAAACAAAAAAGTGTTACAGGCCATCACGTGGTTTCCCGCGCCGTAAATCAGTGTGCTTTCGATTCGCGATTTTCGATTGATTGATACTGCAGCAATAGTTAACACCGCTGTGTAAAGCAAAGCCATTGTGACTAGTAGTGGCAATCGCAGGCCAACGCGGTTTTGTACCAGCGGCTCCATCACATAGTGCTGAACCAGTAGTAATACGCAAACCGGTGCCAGTGCGTTGAGTAGTAAAGACCGCTTTAGTGAGTGGTGGCCGAGCCAGTGATCCTTAAGATAATGAGTCATGTCACTGACATAAGCCGGCGATAATCTTTTGCGCCCGCTACCCGCTGAGCGACTCGCCTTCTATGGTGATACGATGCATTAAACGCCGGTAACCGGCATAGTCGTTCAGCGCCTTGTGCCAGGTGGCTCTATTGTCCCAGAACGCAATGGAGCCAGGCTGCCATTGAAAGCGGTGCTGAAATCTTTCGTTGGTACTGTGGGTATAAAGCTGCTGTAGAAGTTCGGCGCTTTGTTGTTGGTCAAGTTCGTTTATTCTAATAGTGAACTGAGGGTTAACGTACAGCGCAGGCCTTCCGCTAAACGGGTGTTTTATAATTATTGGATGCACGGCGTCTTGCGTGGCTGCACTGGCGTTGCCGAGCCTTCCGGTCATATCATCAGCGTTTTTTCTATAGGCTTGCTCACCGAAAACATGACGGCTTGAATGCGTGGCGGTTAGTGTCGAGAGCTGTTTTTTAAGCGCGGGGTCTAACGCGTCATATGCGGCAAACTGGTTAACGAACAGGGTGTCGCCGCCGGTTTTCGGGAGTTCACGTGCTACCAGTATGGAACCCAGCGCCGGAATCTGGTCGTAGCTGTGATCGGTATGCCAGGTTTCACCGATGTTCTGTTTTTGGGAAGGTTCTTTTAGTACCTGTGCGATCTTTGGATACTCAGGCAGTGCTGCAAAAAACCGATTGATATTAATGGCCGCAAAGCGCTCTGCGAAGGCAATGTGTGCCTCCGGTGTGATGCGCTGGTTGCGGAAGAAAAGCACTCCATGCTGGCCGAGTGCCTCCCGTATTGCCTGTATATCATCGCTGCCGGGTGAGTTCAGGTCGATGTCACTGACATAGGCCCCGGCACCTTTTGCAACATCTATTTGCATGAAGCTGGCCTCAACGCTTAAAGGTCAACTGTATCAGTTTACCGGGCGGACTGTTAGTGTCGCCCTGGCCGTTCCTGAGCCTAAGACAATTGACGCCTTAGTAACAGTAACACCAGGCCCATTATTGCAAATGTGCCGCCACCACCGGTGCGCACCACGCCGGTGCTCTCGGGTTGTATAGCGAGCGGATCTGGCGTGGTGCTGAGTGTTGAGCGCAATCGATAGTCAGAGACGCCTGAAGCACTCACATCAATCAGCCAGCGTGTGCCGGTTTGATTGGATAGCCGACATTCCAATGGCTCACCCGGGGCGGCGGTGACACTGCAGACAGCGGTAGTCTGATTATTTGCCGCAACACCGTTTACGTTCAGCGTGGTATTGGCGGTATGACCTTCGATTGCAACCAGCAATGCCGCATCGTTTGCAGCGGACTGTATGGCATACTGGTCGGTCTTGCCTGGTTTGGCGGTGTGTACGATATCGTCACCGGATTCTATTAAGGGTTGTCCAACGAGTATAATGGAAGCCTCAGACGGGACCCCTTCATCGTTTACGATAAACAACATGTAGTTACCCGGAGGCGCGATGTTGCGATTTGCAGGAGAGTCAATTTGTAACGAGTTCCCGTTGCGTCGAAACTGCAATGGAATAAGTCGTTGCTCCTGATTGGTGGAATGTGTCACTGAACCCAGCTTGATCAGGTGCGCTTTTTCTATTTGTGCGGCACTGTTAGTTGTCACAATAAAATCACTGTCATAGTCAATGAAACCAGGTGCCAGTGATATGACCGGGCGTGCAGCCAGGGTTGATCCGTTAGCAAATAAATAGGGTGGGCTGAACAATTCGGCATTGCGCTCTTCGTAGCCTTGTTCGTAGCAGTCACCACAATAACCGCCACCGGCTGACAATACTTTGCCATCAGGCAGTAACAACGCCACTGAGTGATATTGCCGGTCTATTTGCATGTCGTTCATGGTTTGCCACTGGCCGGTATCCGGTGACCATAACTCCGGAGTCAGTACGCCTTCGTTGAGATCGATCAGTGCAGCGCCCGAGGTGTTGCCACCGGTTGCCAGCACGCTGCCATCGGCAAGGATAGTTAAGTTGTGCTGGGTGCGCGGAAACGCCATGGTGCCGGTGTCAGTGGTTTGCTGGGTGCCGGTATCAATGACCACTGCAGAGTCGTAGGAGAACGGACCACCTTCTTCTTCAGTACCGCCTGCTACCAGTACTTTGCCAATGGTGTACATTGCATAACTGCCGTAGCGTCGCAGCGGGTACTCATCCCGGGTTGGACCCAGTGTGAGTTGGCCGGTGCCTGCTGTGTCAATTTTAGCCAGCACGTTTTGTGGTCCGAAAGTCATCACCTGACCATCAGGGGTTGCCTGCATCCATTGGTAGTTTGGTGATATGCCATCGGTGGTTGGTATGGTCAGAGAGCGCCAGGTGCCGTTGTGCTGGAAAACTTCAGCCACCGGTGCGGGCTCGTAGGTACCGGCGTAAGTCAGTGTTTCGCCATTGGGCAGGGCTGCGTTTGAGGAATACCAGCGTGGTGCTGCCATGTCTGGCATTTGTTCCCAGGTGTTGGTTTCCGGGTCGTAAATACTGGTGTTAGACAGTGGCCCGTTGAGTCCGGCAATGCCGCTGTCACCGCCTGCAAACAAAATTCGACCGTCCCACAAGTGTGATGAACCGGCGCAAAACAGATCTGCATTGGTGTCGTTATTGGCCTGTATATGCAGGTTGGTTTGCGGGTCCCATACCGTGACCCGTGTGGTGTAGTTTTCAGTGGTATGCGGATCGTCGTCAAAGTCATCTGGAGTGGCGTCCCAGGCGATCACTTTGCCGTTGGGCATCAGGTTAGCGTGCACGGCAATAACCGGCCACGGCATCACATCTGACCATTGTCCGAAGTTAGCTGGTTGTCCGAGCGTGGTGGGCGCCGCCTGAATGGTGCGAACCGGTAGCGGCAGATTCTGTTCTGCGGCGCTCAGTGGCGTTTGCAGCAGCAGCGGCGATAGCCCGACTAACGTTGCAACAAGCGATTGAGATGCGGGTAGTTTTTTCATTCACTGAACCGGGGTAGTGACGTCAGGCCTGTGGCGATTACTATTCGCACAAGTCGGTGTGGCAACTGCGTTGCGGTGAGTGTGCGAGGGCGCACAATTTTGTTGGTGCATTAGTCGGTTATCGGCATCGGCTGAGCATTTTTCATCTATTTATCCGCGGTTTCCGCACGGTTGGCAAGGGGGCAGCGAGACGTTTGATTTAGCACCAGATCAAACTCCGCCCGGGCCCGTTGGCTGAAGTAGATATTCTCTGCCTCAAGCCAGCGATTTGACCACGACTGGCAGTGGTGCTCGCGCGCAGTAATGCGCTGCAATCTGATGGCGTGTGGTGCGGTAACCAGGATGTGCAGATCATAAAGAGGCCATAGCTCGGGTGCCGCCGTATACACACCTTCGATGATATTGATATTTTTCACTGCGGCCTGCTTAGGCTGTGATTCTTTTGGGGCGACAGTCGCATCCCAGTGATCACTATGCCAGTCAAATGCATACCAGCTTGCCTTGCCCGTTGTTTTGAATGTGTTTAGCACACCATATAACTGATGGCGGTTGATTGTGGCCTTTGCGTTCTGTGGGGCGGTGCGGTTGTCCCAGTCTGTGGCGCTGCCGCCGGTATAAAAATCGTCACCTTCTATAATCGTTACCTTCGCCTCACCATAGTGGCTCTTTACAGCCTGAGCGATCGTCGATTTACCACTGCCACTATGACCGTCGATAGCAATATACAAGGGTAGATCGTTAACCTTGTTATCCAGCAACGCTTTAAGTTGTTGAGGGATTTTAACAGCGTTGTGGTCAGGCATCCGCCAGTATCAGGTCGGACGCTTTTTCGCCGACCATAATTGAAGGTGCGTTGGTATTACCGGTAGGGATAGTCGGAAATATTGATGCATCTGCCACGCGCAAATTAGTCACGCCATGCACTTTGAGTGATTCATCGACAACAGACTTTGCCGGATCCTGCCCCATGCGACAGGTTCCACACTGATGAAATACAGTCCATGACTTTTGCGCGATAAACTCTTGCAACTGTGCATCTGACTGCAGTGCTTTTCCGGGGTAAATTTCTTCTGCGATAAGTTCAGTCATTGCTGGTGTGGCTGCGATATCGCGCATGAGTCGCATGCCTTTAAGCATGAGATCACGATCGTATTCGGTAGATAAATAGTTTGGCTGCATTTCCGGTGCTTCGAACGGATCTGCCGAACGTATTTTAAGCGTGCCTTTACTGGTTGGCTTGCAGGGGTTATAGCCAAGAAGGAAGCCTGGAAACGGATCGGGCTTTATGAGCGGTCGTGTACCAACCGGGGCACGTGTATAACTGAGCGGTGAAAAATACAATTGTGTGTCAGGCCGGTCTGAATCATCACGTAATCTCACAAAGCCCCCGCCCTGATTTAAGCTTAGGCTTAAGGGTCCTTTACGTTTGAGTAAAAACTGTAAGCCGACTTTCAAACGCCCGAACCAGGGCCGTAGTTGCTGGTTCAGTGTTGGCAGACGCGAGCGACAAACCATATCCGCGCCAAGGTGATCCTGCAGGTTCTGGCCAACTTCATTGTTGTGATGTTTGATTTCTATGCCATGGTCCTTCAGCAGTGACTGTGGGCCGATACCGGAGAGCTGCAAGAGCTGTGGCGAGTTAATCGCCCCGCCACAGACAATCACTTCTTTAAAAGCTTTGGCGTTGCTGGTTTTACCTTTGTGTCGGTAGGTAATGCCACTGGCGCGTGAGCCTTCAAAATCTATCTGCATGACATGCGCTTTGGTCAACAGCGTGAGATTGTCTCTGGACAGTGCCGGATGCAGATAGCAGCGAGATGCCGAAGCACGCAAACCATTGCGTGTAGTAATCTGGTAAAGCGCCGAGCCTTCCATGCTGCCGGCGTTGTAGTCAGTATTAAAGGGTATTTGTAGTTCATTGGTTGCCTTCAGGTATTCGGCGCACAACGGGTGTACTTCATCAATGGTGTTGTAGACCGATAGCGGTCCACCCCGTCCGCGATATTTATTATCTCCGCCGGACCAGTCTTCCATACGTTTAAACACAGGACCAATGTGATCCCACGACCAGCCGGGAGCCTCTTTGCCCCAGTCGTCGTAGTCGAGTGGATGCCCGCGGACATACACCATGGCATTGATAGAGCTTGAACCACCGAGTACCCGTCCACGTGGCCAGTAACTGGGTTGATGGGCTAGTCCGGGTACTGGCTCGGTGGTGTATTTCCAGTTGACTTTACTGTCGTAGTAGGTTTTTCCGTAACCAATAGGCATCTGCACAAAAAAGCGCCGATCGCTGCCGCCTGCTTCGAGAATAAGTACCGAGTGCCTGCCGTTGGCGCTAAGCCGGTTGGCAATAACACAACCGGCTGATCCGGCGCCAACAATGATGTAATCAAATTCGTTCAACTTACCAGCCTGCACGACTACCCGTTTATGGCAGGTATGATACCCGTTGAGCGACTCGGGTTAATACTATAAATAACGATTTATAGTGTCAGGTAATTCAATTCGCGACTGATTCGGATGGGCGGGTTTTATTTTTGTAAAGGAATTGCGGTCCGCTACAGAGATTGCAGCAATCGTTCAACCAACCCGTTAACGGCAGCAGTATGGGATGCTTCCAGCAGTTTGCCGCCATCATCGAATGCCTGCATTGCACCGGGGAGTGTGACGAAGCCAGGCACCACTACTACGCTCAGTTCGGCGAGCATGTCGCGCAATCGTGGAATGACTCTGACGCCACCCAGTCTGCCTGGAGAAGCTGCCATGATTGCTGCGGTTTTGCCAGTGAACGCACTGATACCGTCATCGTCTTTTTCCTTGCGTGACAGCCAGCTGAACGTGTTAACCAGCAGTGGCGGGACATGGCCGTTGTATTCGGGGGTGGCAACGATAAAGCCATCGTGCTCCGCCATCAGTTTTTTCAGCTGACGCATTGGTTCAGGAACACCGTGGACGGCTTCATCATCGCCGTTATAAATGGCCGCCGGGTAGTCAGCCAGATCAATCAAGGTGGCCTCAGCACCAGCGTTAAGTGCTGCCGCGTGTGCGGCGGCAGCAAGCTTGGTGTTCACTGATCCGTTGCGTGTGCTGCCGGAGAAAATCAGAATTTTTTTGCTGCTCATGGAATTTGGAAACCGCAGTTGAATAATGTAGAAACAAAAAGTAGTACGGGTAGTGTAATACCTCACGTTAACTTGAGGTCAAATCCGGATAACAGAAGGGTACCGGTGATGTGAGCCGGGCACGGGTTATTGGGGTGTGTTTGAAACGAGTATGAGTTGCGGCGGAGCACCCTCCGCGTCGCTTAGGCTCCGACTCACACCTGAATGGGTGTAAGCGAGAGGGTTATATCGTGCTTTTACGATAGTCTTGCTGAGAGAGACTTACTGCAAGAATGTGACGTGTTAATTAACAATCATTGTTTATTGGGTGTGTTGCCGGTGAATTCAGGTACGCCGAATTCACGGTGACAGATTTGCGCCAGCTTTTTAATGCCGGTTTCAATGGTGGCGATATCCGGATTGGCAAAGCACAGTCGTAAGTGCTGAGCGGCATCGCTTTGCAGTGACCATTCGTTGCCCGGGTTGATGGACACACCCTCTGCCTCAGCTGCGGCGGCTAGTTGCGTGGTGTTAACAGCATCCGGCAGTTTAACCCAGAGAAAAATTCCACCAGGCGGTACGGTGTATTCAGCGGTGGTGCCAAACTCTCGATCAATCGCGTTGCATAGTACCTCGAGCTTGGCCTGCAGGTTTTTGTTTAGTGTCGCGAGGTGCTTATCGAAGTGATCGCGACAGTATTCTGCCAGTAACATTTGTTCCAGCGCGCCCGATCCGGCATCGGTTTTCAGAGCCAATAGCTGGCTGATTAACGACCAGTCTGCCACTGTGTAGCCGACGCGCAGTGCCGGTGCAATGGTTTTTGAAAATGATCCAACATGGATCACACGATTGCTGGAGTCGAGCGCATAAAGTGCCGGCGGACGTTGGCCGTCCCAGATCAGATCGGCGTAGCACTCGTCTTCAAAAACCGGAACATTGTATTCAACGGCAAGGCTGATTAATTGTTCCCGGCGTTCGTGACTCATAATCGTGCCGGTCGGATTGTGCACAGTCGGGATGGTGTAAATGTAGGCGGGCCGGGTACCGTTGTCGGCGAGTGTGGCCAATGTAGTAGCAAGGTGATCTGTTTGCATTCCGTGCTCATCAACTGTAACCGTAACGATGTTCACGTTCAGGCGGTTAAGACGAGTGATAACGCCACCGTAGTTAGACGCTTCAATAATAACGGTATCTGATGGTCCGAGCAGTGCTTCGTTGATCAGATCTATTGCCTGCAATGATCCGGAGTTAAGCAGAATCTGATCGGCAGTACACTCTATGCCGGCGTAGTTATAGAGCTTATCGACCAGAAACTCGCGCAGAGGCAAATAACCCTGTGGGCCACTATCGAGCGAGTAGGTTGACAGCGTTTTTCCTTCACGCTGCAGTACCTCAGTGCAGGCACGTGTGAGTTTTTCTATTGGCAGAGAGTCGGGATCATTGTGGCCGCCAACGAAATTGTACGGTGGATACCCGTTCCATGGAGCTGCCGCAGGTGCAGGCAGGTTTGGTTTTACTGCGGTTGAAAAGTCGAAGGTCACTGCGTTGTCCCGGTGTATGCTGTTTGGGGCATACTATACCTGTATGCAGTCAGGCCTGCATATCACCGGTCGCTTAAGTATCGCGCACAAAAAAAGCCCGCTCGGTTACCACGAGCGGGCTTTGGACTACCGTGCTTTGCTATCAGTTATAAATCACTGTCAGCGAGGCAGTCTCCGGATACCAATGTGATTAGTTCACACCCAGAGCACGGACAGTTGCCATGTTCAGGTACTTGTCTACCGGAAGACCTTTGGCACGCTGGAAAGCGTTAACAGCGGTCATGGTGCTTGCACCGATATTGCCATCAACTGCGCCAGGGTTGTGCCCAGCTGCCTGCAGTGCTTTCTGAATGTCCATGATACGGCTACGTGTCATGTTGGTTTCACACAGAATTTCACGCCATTCCATAGAACCTTCGCTAACCAACTTCTGGCTGGTGACGTTCTTGTAGCGTGCAGGGATCTCAATGCGACGCTCTTTGGCAGCACTGGCAACTTCAGTGGTTTCGATGGTCTTGTACTGAGCCGGGATTGCAACCTTGCGAGTAGTAGCCGGAGTTGCTACGACGCGCTTTTCTACCGTGCGGTACTCAGCAGGGATAGTGATGGTTCTAGTGCTGGCCGGAGTTTTCAGTACGCGCTTCTGGATTGTCTTGTAAGAAGCAGGAACTTCTACCAGACACATGATCTCCCCGCTCTGGGCGTCGATCTTCTGGATAGGACCAGTACCTTTTTTCCATACAGTGTGAGCAGCTTTCTCAAGAACACGCTCAGTCACAGTGCCATAAACGGCAGGAACCTGCTGAAGCTTGGTTGTTGAAGGCTTAACCATGACACGCTCGGTAACAGTCTTGTAAGTTGCAGGCACTGTTTCAATGCGTTCTGACGCTTCTTTAACCAGAATTCGCTTGCTGCCAGTCTTGTAGCTTGCAGGAATAACCTCAATGCGCTGACCGGCGTCTTCGACCAGTTGGCGGGTAGTAACTGTTTCGTACTGTGGTGCGTTCCAAACACGAGTAAAGCACTGACCAGGTTTGGCGTTTGGTGGTACCAGGCTGTCGTCAGCACGTGACATGGCAACCGGTGCAGCTGCACCAATGGCTGGTAACTTGGCAACCGACTGGCTTACTGTTGGAAGCTTTGAAACCGGCTCGGGTGACTTGCCCCCGAAGGAAGAACAGCCAGACAGGGCTGCGACTACAACAGCGACAGAAGCCACTGTGGTAAATCTGTTTGCTCTCAATAACATTAATTATCTCCGATAGAATTGTAATGTTGTGTATCAACTAGCCTGGTGCAAACGAGGGATAGGTTTACCCAGTGGTTATCGAATATCCGTTATTGTCTGCGGTGATGCTGCAAATGAAACGTCACCCTCAACCAATTGGACTGCGGTTATTCTTCGAGGTCTAACGGCAGAAGTGATTTCATCTTTCGTGTTAAAAAGGGCTAAATGATAAAAAAATTACTTAAGATTTTTTAGTCACTTGTAAATCAGTCTTTTAGCGGTTTTCAAGTTATAATCCACGCCCGGAATAAGTTCGGTAGTACTACGGTACGTCAACAGGAATCAGGTATTTATGGCGAGAAAAAGACTTGTGGTAGAAATGGGCATGGGCACCGATCTGCATGGCCAGGATTACACAAAAGCGGCAATAAGAGCGCTGCGTGATGCCCTGTGGCACAACTCGCTATCGCTGGTACCGGCACTTGGCTACCCGCGCGAAGCGATGGAAGTCGACGTTGAGATCGGTGTTGCCAGACCAGAGCTGGTTGATCGTGCAGCGGTAGCGGAGGTGTTGCCCTACGGCACCGCTGAAGTCTCGGTGGTGCAGGGCGGACTGGATATCCCCAACGACGATCAAACCAACATCACGGTGGT
Organism: uncultured Granulosicoccaceae bacterium; assembly: GCA_937931165.1. Taxonomy (GTDB): domain Bacteria; phylum Pseudomonadota; class Gammaproteobacteria; order Granulosicoccales; family Granulosicoccaceae. The sequence goes on along the minus strand of CALHCI010000172.1, from coordinate 2,577 downwards.
TGCCAATGCTGCTGCAGTGGTGTATCTGAATATTGATGAGCGTGGGCAATAGCCATGGCGCAGAAAAGAATTATTCTCGAGCTTGGCACCGGCAACGATCTGTACGGTGAAAACTACACCAAGGCGGCGTGCCGGGCAGTGCAGGATGCTTTGCACCACAGTTCACTCATTGTATTTCGCTCAATAGGTCTGGACAGAGATTCTATGCAGATCACCGTAAATATTGGCGTGCAGGCACCGGAGGAAATAGATAAAGCAGTGGTAGCTGCTGAACTTCCATTCGGGCAGGTAACAGTAGCGCCGGTGCATGGTGGTCTTAATGTTGTCGATACCGAACACGACACTGTGTCGGTCATTGCCACGGCAGGAATAGCGGTCTATCTGGATTTACCGGAAGAGAAGTTTACTTTGTAGTGCCGTAACGGGTAGCGGTAGCTGGCTTCAGTAAAGAGTTAAGCAGTAGAGTCTGCTACGCGCGGTGTCTGGTAGAGGTTGAAGCTCACACTGATACGATACCCGTCGATACCCTCAAGCGCAGATAAATTCGGTTCTACTTCGTGTACCAGCCATGCTGGAAACAGAATGAGCCTGCCGGCCATCGCATCAAAATAGATCTCCGGCCAGGTATGCAGCGGCTGTTGCTGCTGCGGATCGTAGCGAGCGGAAAGCACACGTGACTGGATTCTTGGATCGCTGAAACTGATGCGTCCGCAATCGGTGGGTGCCTGCACATAGTAGACACCGCTCCATAGTGTATCCGGATGAATGTGGCTGCGGTTGTGCGCGTGTTTTGGGTTGAGATTCGCCCACATGCTGTCGATCGCGGGTTGGTAGTGCGGGTCGTACTGTAGCGATTCAAACAACTGTTCGGCACTGGCCAGTACGTGATTTTTTAACTGGCTGAACTGCGGTTGCAGGTGCATGTCCAGCGTGCTGTGCCAGGCGCCCGCCTGACTCAGGTTGGAGCGCACAATGCCGTCCGGGTCTTGTTGCTGCCAGTTCAGAATATCGGTGAGTAACTGTGTGTTAAGTGCCTGACTGTCTGGCAGATCGAAACAGCTGATGGGCGTGGCAAAGTAGTGATCAGTTTGCATTGGATAGTTCGGTTTGACTTGAACGTTGCAGCATTCGGTAGCCGATAACGCAGACTACCGCTGCAAAGCTTATCATTGCAAATAGCGGCAGTGCAGTGTCCTTGAGCAGCAAACTTGTCAATAACGTTAACGCCATGCCGGTCGAAATCTGCACGGTTCCGGTCAGACCCGATGCCGTGCCTGCCAGGTCTGTGCGTACGCTCATTGCGGCGGAGGTAAGGTTGGGTAAACACATGCCATTGCTAAACGCGATGAGCTGCATTGGAAAAAACAGTGCGAGTAATGATTGCCATGGTGATAGCACCCAGAACAATAACGCACCACCGACAGCTGGAATCATGCTGAGTTTTATCATCGACTGTGTGCCGAGCTTGAAGGAATAGCAGCCGGCAACGAAATTCCCGCTCAGGTAACCAATGGCAACCATACTGAACCAGATGCCAAAGGTAGACGCAGAGTACCCTCTGATTTCCATAGCAACATACGGTGCACCGGCAAGAAAGCAAAAATACATGCCCACAGCACCGCAGATAATCGCCAGGTAGGCGCGATATTCAGGAATAGATAACAACTCGCGCGTGCTGCGGATAAACGGAGGTTTGGTTTGCGCGTGATTGTTTAACGTTTCGTTCTGGTACCGGTAGCTTAATGCTGAAAAAACAAGTCCGGCGACTGCCAGTAGCACGTACATAAAACGCCAGCTGCTGATATCGGTGATGTACCCGCAGACACCCGGGCCGAACATCGGTGCAATCATCATTGCCGTATTCATATAACCGATTGCACTTGCCGCCTTATCTTTAGCGTGTACATCACGCATGATGGTGCGGGTCAGAAACACACAAACAGCTGACCCGAAGCCTTGTACAAAGCGCCCGAACAACAGCATCTCTATAGAGTGTGACAACGCGCAGATAACGCCACCTGCAGAGAACACCAGCAGGCTTCCGATCATGACCGGACGTCTGCCGATTCTGTCTGCCAGATTACCCAGGAACAGTTGTGACAACATTGTCGCAAACAGATACACCGTCAGCACCAGTTGCGCCATACCGTAACTGACCATTAGCTCTTTCATGATCGCCGTATTGGCCGGTAGCACGCCATTGAGCGTGATCGGACCAACCGCAGAAATTCCCACCAGAAGCAGCAGCGGTGGCTGTACAATGGTCGGATTCTGCCCGGTGCGGGGGCTTACGTCTGGGTGCGGGTTTGTCATGAAGCGGGTGGACCGGGTTGATATCACTGCATACGGGACTCACCCGGAGCGTGTAAGCAGACTAGTGTAGTGCAACCATCAAATGCTACAAATGAGTCGGTTAATGAAAGTGCGTCTGTAAGTTCATAATTTCATTGAACTACACGAGCGCCTCAAAGATGCCACCTGCAATTACCAATCAAACGCACTTTAATCAACCACCCCTCCGGGAGCTCGTCATTTGGCCTTCCGCTGCGTTGAAGCTCTTGAAAAGGTAACCAACAT
>CALHCI010000171.1 GCA_937931165.1 uncultured Granulosicoccaceae bacterium | reverse complement strand
ACCAGTGCTGCAAACAGTTGCCACTACTGTGTAATAGCGCACGGTGCACTGCTGAGAATCTATTCCAAGAAACCGTTGCTGGCAGACCAGGTCGCCATAAACTTTCGCCGAGCTGATATCTCTGCACGCGAGATGGCCATACTCGAATATGCCGTTAAAGTGGCTACCGACTCAGCAGGTCTGACAGACGCTGACAAACTCGCCGTAAAACAACACGGACTGGACGATGAAGACATCTGGGATATTGCGAGTATTACTGCGTTTTTCGGCATGTCCAATCGTCTCGCCAACGCACTTGAGATGCGTCCCAATGATGAGTTCTACACTATGGCGCGCTAGCTATAGCGCTTATACCCAACTGTTCCTATGACTAATACTGCAGCCTTGTGGCAACCCACTGATCAGCAGATCAGTGACGCGAATATCACTGGTTTAAAAAACACCATTGAAAAACAATTTAATGTGTCTTTGCCTGACTATCCGGAATTGCACGCGTGGTCGGTAAACAATCTCGAAGCATTCTGGTCGCTGGTATGGGACGATTGCGCTATCGTTGCCAGCCAGAGAGGCGAAAACGTTCTGGCCAATGCTGAAAAAATGCCTGGTGCACAATGGTTTCCAAAGGCAAGGCTCAACTACGCGGAAAATCTGTTACGTAAAACCGGTAGTGACACCGCCATCGTTTTTCGCAGCGAAGATGCAGTAAAACGCCAACTCAGTTGGGACGATCTTCGAGGGCAGGTGGCGTCGTGCGCCGCGTATCTGAAATCTGCAGGCGTAACCAAAGGAGATCGCGTTGTAGGCTTTATGCCTAATATGCCGGAAACCATAGTGGCGATGCTGGCAACCGCCAGTCTGGGTGGGGTTTGGTCTTCCTGTTCACCGGACTTTGGTGTGCAGGGGGTGCTTGACCGGTTTGGTCAGATAGAGCCCAAGGTATTATTCACCTCTGACGGGTATTTCTATAATGGAAAGTTCCATGATTCACTTGAAAAGGTCAGTCAGTTTGTTAGTCAGTTGCCGAGTGTGGTCAGTACTGTTGTTGTTCCGTTTAAACAGCCTCTGCAACCAATAAGCTGCGAAATAGACACGTGTGTCAGCTACGCAGAGGTACAGCAAAATACCAACCACGAACTTACCTTTGAACAAGTACCTTTCGATCATCCGCTCTATGTGATGTATTCATCCGGTACTACCGGTGTGCCCAAGTGTATTGTGCATACTGCTGGCGGTGTGTTGTTACTGCATATGAAAGAAATGCGCTACCACTGCAATATTAATGATGGTGACCGGTTGTTCTACTTTACTACCTGCGGCTGGATGATGTGGAACTGGCTGGTGAGTGGATTAGCCTGTGGTGCCACCATCATGTTGTATGACGGATCACCGTTTTACCCCGATGGAAACGTGATCTTCGACTATGCGTCCGAAGAAAAGTTTAACGTGCTTGGTACTTCAGCCAAGTACATAGATGCGGTGAATAAAGCAGGGCTCAAGCCGTCGCAATCGCATGATCTGAGCGCTTTACGAAGCATACTTTCCACGGGCTCCCCTTTGTCGCCGGAGGGATTTGACTTTGTTTATTCAGATGTAAAAGAAGACATCTGCCTGTCGTCCATCTCAGGCGGTACTGATCTGCTTGGCTGTTTTATCGGTGGCAACCCGACTTTACCGGTTGTTAAAGGTGAGCTTCAATGTGTCCTTCTTGGGATGGCAGTTGAGGTATTTGACGACAATGGCAATGCGGTACACGGCCAAAAAGGCGAACTTGTCTGCACCAAGCCGTTTCCCAGTATGCCCATTGGATTTTGGGGGGATGATGATGGTTCGCGCTACCATAACGCTTATTTTAATCGCTTCGATAACGTCTGGTGCCACGGGGATTTTATAGAACTAAAAAAATCCGGTGCGGCGATCATTTACGGTCGTTCCGATACCGTTCTGAATCCTGGAGGTGTGCGCATCGGTACCGCCGAAATCTATCGCCAGGTAGAACAACTCGAAGAAATTCAGGAAAGTCTGGTGATTGGCCAGAACTGGAACGCTGATGTTCGGGTGGTGCTTTTTGTGCGATTGACTGATGGCGTAACACTTGACGATACACTGCAAGACAAAATCAGAAAGCAGGTGCGGAAAAATTGCACGCCTCGTCATGTGCCGGCAAAAATTATTGCAGTGGCAGATATTCCCCGTACCAAGAGCGGCAAAATTGTTGAACTCGCTGTGCGCAGCATTGTGCACGGGGATTCAGTTAACAACAAAGAAGCCCTGGCTAATCCCGAGGCACTGGCGCTTTACGCCGATCTGGCAGAGCTGCAAACAGACTAATTGGGTGGTAGGGGTGCCGGCGCTTTAGCTATCGAGCTTTAGTGTCTTGAGGTTTTCCCACAGTTGGGCAGATTCGATTTTCCCCAACAATTTCTCTATGTGTTTGTGAGAAATATAAGAAAGGTCATGAAGATTTTTTGGCGCCAGCTTTTCTGTGATTTTATTCAGCTGAAATTCTGTTAGCGAATTTTCTACCGGAAGTTCCAGAAAGGCGTCACGCCAGCCGATTCGGTCGTAAAATGAAATGGCGTTTTCCAGTTTGACTACCGCAATGCCCTGCAGCGCTGCTGGAAGTTTGGTGAAGAACTCCCCACTCATGACGTCATTTTCTACGGAGATATTTTCAGCCAGATTCGGCTTTACGTTGGTTATCGCATTGAACATATCAAGCTTCAGGCGTCGTTCGAGCGTCGGATGTGCCACTCCGGCAATGCGTTGCGCTGTTTCTTTTATCGGGTCTTGAATCATTTGGTCTGCTCGGAAATATTAGTGCTATTTGCCAATAGAACTCAAAAAAAGTAACTTAGGTCAATCCTAACAAAATCCTCGTCTTCAAGTGATCGCAAAAAGGGATCTTCGCTGGTGCTGGAAAACGCTCTTAGCTCAGTGGATAGTCTGAATGACTCGAAAATGCGGGTGCTTGCCTCCAATGACAGCGTGGTGGAGCTGTGGTCGAGATCTCTAATAACGCCTACCAACGCATCACTGGACCGTTCATCGTTAAAGGCGAATCGTAGCCCCGCCAGCAGATCGTTCTGGAACGGTTGGGTCGTGAGTTCTCCTCTTTCATCCCATAAGTATTCAAACACTAAACCAAGGTCCAGACGATCGTTACATAAAAACCAGGTAAAAGGGTTTCGTGTCGATTCACCACACCATTCCTCTGGTAATAATTCTTTTTCCTGAAGTGGCGAAAGTGCACCTACCATCGTGTACTCAACGCCGGAAACGGCTTGCGCGTGATGCTCAAACTCATCGCCCTGCCGGTAAACAAGTTCGGTTTTAACGTTAAGGTCGCCGTAAATACCGAGTGCATCGATACCAGTCTGTTGCATTTGTTGATAGCGCGGAGCAAGTTCGGTTGTGCTGACGGGTACGAAAACCGGGTCTCTTGCTGTACCGGCAAAATAATGCAGACCGAGGTCCCAGCTGTCAAAACTGCGCGACCAGCGGAAGGCTGCATCGATGTGTTTTTTTCCAGCAGACGACTCAAACTGTGTGGCAGTGCGATCTATACTAAAACCCGGAAACGGCCTGCCTTCGCCGCCAATGAAAGATCGCTCTCTGAAATGGGGCAGGGCATAGACTTCAAAATCACCGTAATCATTAAACCACTTAAACGACAACATCAGTTGCCCGAGCTTGTCAGAACCATCGACACTTTCCAGATTGTCGATCTGATTAATCACGTCAACCGGATTTCTTGATTCGGTAACCCCCCAGAATACCTGTCCTAATCCGCCGCTAAATTCCCAGGCACTACCGCCGTCAGTCTGGCCATCTGTGGTGAGAATAAATTCACGCATGTCGGCGTGCGTTCTATCTTCGTTTTCGCTGTCGACTCTAACAAAAGGGCGGATAGTCAAACTGACATTGTCAGCGACTTGTTGATAGAACTCTATATCAGCAGACAGCGAACCACTGCCTTGCCAATCTGCAGTTTGCTGAGGTGCTTCGGAAAAAAAGTAATCAAGCTGGGCGGAGATGTTGCCACGAATGTCACCTGCATTGGCAATCTGTACACCGGTAATGGCAAATAAGGCTACCTGCAACGGAGTCGTGCACCATAGCTTGTTACTGGCTTGACTGGTCTTCATCAGGAGTTCTATCGCAGGCGCTTTAGTGAGTTTTTCTCGAAATCTGCATCACTTAAGCCGGTTTGAAACTGATAGTCCTGAAATTCAAGTACTGTCGATTTGCCGGACTGATGATTGATCATTTCCATGGTCGACGGACGCCAGTGTTTGTCCAGATACTGATTAAAGTCAGAGGCGGTGAGTGTTTTCAGCAGGGAATCTTTGCGATCGTAGAAGTCAATTTTCAACGCAACGTAGCGGTCTTTCTCAATCCATGCAACCTGCTTTGTATAGCCACTGTTTTTGTCTACCGGATATCTCTCAATGACAAACACGTCCGAACCGTCGAGAGTTTCATCACGCAGATAGGCGTATTTGAATTTGTCTACTTCCTGTGAGCCGATATCTTCAAATGCAAACTCGCTGCCCATAAACGGTCCTGATTTGTTTTTGGACGAAATTCTTTTGACGCGTTTTAGTGCGGGCAGGTAGAGCCATTGCTCGTCTGGTTTGTCGGCGTGTGACCACGTTAAGCTAGCGGTGCCTTTTACATCTGCCGGTTCGTCAAATATCGACAGGCTCTTGTCGCCGTCGCCATTCACTTCCAGTGTTTTAACCCGTACATTTCTAATGCTTTCTTTACCGGCACGGTTGCGCAGCGTCATTTTCATATTGGCCGAGCTATCGACAAACCCCTGATCTCGGAGATCAGCCTCGACGGCGATTGCCAGGCCCTGTTCTTCGGGGGTTGCAGCCATAGCATACGAGCAGGCACTCAACAGTGCTGCCAGAAGCATCGATTGTGGTTTCATGAGGTAATCCTTATGTTTCACTGTATTGTACTGATTCTATGCTTGCACTTGCCAGTTGTCTGGTCAGGTTATCCGGCTAGCTTGCAGCTGCCAATTGGCCGGTGCCGGAGGGTTGCTGATCAGGATCTTTATCGACCAGCATCAGCAATGGCGGCAGCAGCAGAAAATCAATCAGCAGTGCAATGCATATAGTGATCGCCGTTAGCAGGCCCATATGTGCATTTAACAGAAAGTTTGATTGAGCAATAATCAGAAAACCGGCGGTGAGAATCACTGTGGTGATGAACAGCGCGACACCCACGGTATTAAATGCATAGCGAATCGCATCTTCGGTGTTCATGCCTCTCTCGCGTCTGGCTCTCAGATACTTGCTTAAGAAATGAATAGTGTCATCGACAACAATACCAAGTGTCATTGCTGCCACTACAGACACCGCAAGCCCCACCTGACCCACGAACAATGCCCATACACCGAATGCTACACCTGCCGGTACCAGATTGGGTATCAGGCTCAGTAAGCCGAATTTAACAGAGCGCAGGGAAACCATTAGTATCCCTGAGATTAGTATCAGCGCCAGTGTGGTTCCCCCGAGCATGCTGATAATATTTCGTTTGGCGATATGTGAAAACATTATCGTCGGGCTGGCGCCAGCGGTCACCAGTTCCGGTGTGTTGGTGGTCATCCATTGTTCTACTTTTTCTTCAAATGCCATCACCTGAGTCGTTGATAGCGTTTCGAGTGTTGCCGTGAGTCTGGTGGCTGACTTGTCTACGTTAATCTGATTGTTAAGATCGAGCCCATAGGGCAATGACATCTCGTACATCAGCAAGTATTGTGCGGCGAGATCACGCTCTTCAGGTATACGATAGTAGGACGCGTCATCAGCGTGCATGTTTTTGTTCAGGCGCCGGAATGTTTCTGATAACGCATTGACGTGCTTTACTTCGGGTTGATCGTCCAGCCAGTGCTCAAATTTTTCCAGCTTGCTGATGTAGTCCGGTTCGTTTATTCCGCTGGCGGTTGCTGAATCGATAGAGTAGTCCACAAAGTACATACCGGTGAGCTCTTTACTGATGTGATCAGTTTCAGTACGAAACGGTATTTTCTCATCGAAGTAGTTGACAAAAACATCGTTTAATTCGTTTTTCGGGATCATTGCAATAAGCACAACAACCACAAGCCCAATGAGTGGTAGTAGTATTTTGTTTTTTGCGATAACAAAATCTGCAACCGCTCCCATTACGTTGCGTTTAGCAGTGGCATTTTGTACTGGCTTAACCGGCAGCACGGCCATTAGTGCGGGCAGAAAAAATACCGCCAGCAGGAATGCGTAGATGACGCCGATTGCAGTGATAGTGCCTAAGTCGTGAAACGGTGGTGAATCGCTGAAATTCATACTCAGAAAGCCGATTGCCGTTGTAAGCGAGGTAAGAAAGATCGGATTGAAATTGACTCTGATGCTCTCTTTGACTGCTGTGATTTTGTCTTCTCCGGCGCGCATTTGCTGAAAAAAGGTAACCAGGTAATGAACACAGTCTGCGACAGCCAGGGTAAGTATTAGTGTGGGCGCGGAAGCAGAAGGCGGCGTCAGTACAATCCCCATCCAGCCGGCGGTACCCATGGCAGCAGCAATAGACATCACCATCACCAGAAGCGAGCCAACGGTACCCCAGATGCTCCGTGTAAAAAATAAAAAGCCAAGCAGAATAATTAGAAATGCCGCAGGTATAAGCGTCTTCATGTCTTTGAATGATGCTTCGGGAAACGCTTTGTTCATCACCACGACGCCGGTCTTGTAGGTTTTTATGTTCGGGTGTGCTGCTTCTATCTGGGCAATTGCACCGTCAAGGTAGTTCATCACTTCAACAGGCTCTTGAGCCGGGTCGATGTTGGGAAGCTCAAAATTGATATTTATACCAGTAACATGGGCCTCTGGTGACAATAACCGATTGACGAGCAATGGCTGTTCGAGGGCAATCTCTTTGAGCCTGGTTAAGTCATCGCCAGTCAGCGCTTGTGCGTCCTCAATGAAATCTTCTACGATAAGATCGTCTTCTTCAGCGTAGGTGTACTGAAAGTTGCTGATCGAATCAACGCGGCTTGAATATGGTGTTTTCCATGCAAGTTCGGTTAACGCTGCAACGGCCTGAAGTGTATCTGCGGTAAATACGTTCTGATCAGCGGGTTCGAGCATGATCAGTACATTGTCATTCTTTGCGTAAGTGTCCTGCAGATCGTTGAAAGCTGCCAGTTGCGGATTCGATTCACCAAAAAAAACTTGATAGTCATTGGTAAACGTAATGAACCGGCCACCTGATGCCAATACCGCTACGACTATCAGGGTAAGCAGTAGTGCCAGCCATCGAAATTTTACTAACCAGTTGGTATAGGTTCTTAACATTGCCGGGTCTCTGAATCGGTTGGGCATTCAGCGGGTAGGGGAGTTGCACAACGGAGTGTGCCTGAATACCGGCTAGGTTAAGAAGCTACGTATTAGAAGTCAATGAGCAGAAACAACACGGCAAGGTCACCAAACTGGCGCCCAGGTAAATTCGTAACCGGTTTTTAAAAGTACTGGCAGGAAACGACAGGTTATCAGGCGGCTTTGCGGAGCTCTTGCTTTCCGTTGCGCTCGTCTACCCATTTTGTAAAATCTGCAGGTTCCAGTGGCCGACTGATCAGAAATCCCTGAATCTCATCGCAGCGTTCCGCGCGCAGATACCCCAGTTGTTGTTCTGTCTCAACCCCTTCTGCAACAACGGTGAGATCGAGGTTGTGAGCCAGTGTGATCATTGACGTAACAATTGCGGCATCACCCGGATCGGATGTCAGATCCTTGATAAATGACTGATCGATCTTAAGTTTATCTACAGGGAGTCTTTTCAGGTAACTAAGTGATGAAAATCCGGTACCGAAATCATCAATAGATACATGTACACCAAGATCTTTCAGCGCCTGCAAAATGACAATGCCTTCTTCCACATCCTGCATAAGCAGACTTTCAGTTAATTCAATCTCCAGATAGGCCGGGTTGAGTCCGGTCACTTCAAGAGCGTTGGTAATAACCTTTGCCATGTCTGTTCTGACGAGCTGAATAGCCGAACAGTTTACTGCCATAATAAATGGCGGAATGCCTGCGCTTAACCATTTCATCATTTGCACACAGGCTGATCGCAATACCCATTCACCCAGCGGGACAATAAGTCCTGTTTCTTCTGCCAGCGGAATAAAGTCTGCAGGGCTGACTCTGCCTCTCTGCGGGTGGTTCCAGCGAATAAGTGCTTCAACACCGGTGAGTGTCGTGTCTTTCAGGGCAATCTTCGGCTGATACTCAAGATGAAAACCGTCCGTTTCCAGCGCTTTACGTAAATCGCGTTCGAGAGAAAATCTTTCAAGCGCCAGGTTATGAATGCTCTGGGAGTAAAACTGGTATCCGTTTCGCCCCTGTTCCTTAGCGTGGTACATCGCAACATCGGCGTGCTTCAATAACTGATCTACCGATTCACCGTCTGAGGGATAGACACTGATACCAATGGTTGTGGTAACACGTACCTCAGTATCTTCAATAGTGAAGTGCTTGGCCAGTGCTTTACAAATTCGGTCAGCGGCAACCGCTGCATCTTCAATACGATCAATAGAATTTAGCAGCACAACGAATTCGTCACCACCGAGGCGGGCAATAGTTTCTTTCATCGAATTGGACAACGTGGCACTGCGATTAACACCGTCCGTCCATCTGACTGCTTCTTTGAGCCTGGTGGAGACATTTCTGAGTAATGTATCCCCGGCATTATGCCCCAGCGTGTCGTTAACCTGTTTAAAGTGGTCAAGATCAAGAAACAACAGCGCAAAGCGGGAATTAGTTTGCCTCGACTGAGTAAGCGCCAGAGATATCATATCGTGCAGTTGCGCACGGTTTGGTAAGCCGGTAACCAGATCATAGTAGGCGAGCCGGTGAATCTGGTCTTCGGCTTTAGTTCGCTCTGTGATGTCTTGTATGGTACCGAGCATATTGCCGGCAGAAGCGCACTCGGCCTCTACATGCATAATGCGCGTGTCTTCTTCAATATTGGCCGTGGTTCTGAACTCGAGCGTGAATTGCCCGGCTTCGGTCTTTGCACGGTCCATCGCATTAGATACTGCACTACGATCATCAATATGCACACAGTTTAAAAATGAATGCAGGTGCTTTTTCTGATTGGCCAGATTTAGCAGGCGAGTACACTCGCTTGACCAGTTAAATGCGTTATCGTCGAATACCCATTCCCAGTGACCCAGCTTTGCAATACGTTGAGCGTTGTCAAGTCGTACCTGACTTTCGCGCAGCGCATCTGCGGTTTTCTTGGCGCGCATCATATAGGTGACGCGATAGGGCAGCAGAAAAAAGTTGATCGGCTTGGTAACAAAGTCAGTGGCACCGACTTCATAGGCTTTCTGGATAGAGTCGACATCCTCAAGGCCCGTGACCATCAGTATAGGGACGTGCTGACCACCTTCGCATTGTCGAATCTTTGCACAACTTTCGAACCCGTCCATACGGGGCATAACGACATCCATTATTACAACGTCTGGCTTGTGAGCCATAAATTGTTCGATTGCTTCCTGGCCGTCCTCGGCTTCAATAACCGAGAATCCGTCTGATGCCAGAGCTTCGGATGCCATTAGCAAACCGGCCATGTCGTCATCGACGACCAGCACCAGTGGCTTTTCCGAAGTTTGAGCGTCCAGAACGGAAAGCTTTGTTGAAAGTTGCTCGCTCACGAATACTGCCTTTCTAAGCGTACTGTTTAATTTGTTCTGACACTGCTTCGAAACCCTGGGTGATGGGTTCAACAGTGGCGTCGGCCAAATCGTCGTTAGCTGCTTTTGACTCCAGCTTGTTGCACAGGTCTGCAAGGGTAGTTGCGCCCAGATATGCACTGCTTGACTTCAGGGTATGGGCAGCCATTTTTACCTTCGCCGCATCGTTGGCGGCTATACCGGTTTCAATATCTGATATCAGGGATGGCGTTTTGTCCAGATACATTCCTATTATTTTTCCCAGAATGTCCGGCTTGCCTGGTCGCTGTAACGCTTTGATTGCCTCTAGTGCGTTCTTGTCGAATTCAAAATTCATGGCTGAAACTCCCTCCATATTGCTGTTAATTGTTTCGCCGTCGGATATATTGCCTGAAGGCTTCTGCAGCCATTTGTCTATAGTGTTCTTCAGGTTTTGTTGATCTACAGGTTTGGCCAGGTAATCATCCATTCCTGATTCCAGACAGAGTTCCCGATCTCCGCTCATTGCGTTTGCAGTGAGTGCAATGACAGGAATAGTACGCTGAGGCGACTGGCTTCTAATCATTCGGGTGGCTTCGTAGCCATCCATTACCGGCATTTGACAGTCCATCAGAATCAAATCAAATTCGCGTTGTTCCAGTGCCTGAACTGCATCAGCGCCGTTTTCGGCAATCTCTACCTCGCAGCCGATATTCTCGAGCATACTGCTTGCGACTTCCTGATTAATCGGGTTGTCTTCGGTCAGCAGTACCTGCGGTTTGGCAGCGGCCTTTGGTTGTTTTTTGATAACGGTGTGCGACTGACTATCCTGCACCATCGCGACTACAGCGTGGTACAACGCGGCTTGCCGGGCTGGTTTAGTCAGTGAGTGGCATATGCCCAGGCCCATGAGTTCTTCATCGTCCATGTTGGTGAGTGAAGATGTCAGCATCATCAGTTTCAGTGATGAATATACCGGGTGGTTTTGTATGTGCCGCGCCAGTTCAAAACCGTCCATACCTGGCATATGAAAATCAAGAATTGCCAGATCAAACCGGATGTCAGTGCCGGTAGACCGGTTGAGTACATCCAGTGCCTGCTGACCGGATTCTGCAGTGGTCACGTCGATGCCCCATTGCGCAAGCTGGTGCAGTAGAATTTCGCTGTTGGTCAGGTTGTCATCAACCACCAGTACCTTTATGCCGTGCAGCATGGTTACCGGCTGTGTGCTGTCCTGTTCGGCAGGTGCAAGCTGACAGTCGAAAGAGAATGTAGAGCCTTTTCCGGGTTCACTGGTCAGAGCCAGATCACCACCCAGCAGGTTGACCAGTTTATTCGATATCGTCAGCCCGAGTCCGGTGCCACCAAAGCGTCGGGTTGAAGAGTTATCATTCTGAAAGAACTCTTTAAAAATGTTGTCTTGCTGACTGGTGGAGATGCCAATGCCAGTATCAGTGATTGAAAATCTGAATCTTTCATTGTCCAGCGGCATGACGGTTACCGATACTTCACCGGTATCTGTGAACTTTACCGCGTTGCTGATCAGGTTGTTCAACACCTGGCGCAGTCTTGCCTGGTCTGCATTAACCGTGGTTGTGCCAACTTTCGTCACGTCACACAATATCTCCAGACCTTTTTTCTGCGCGGCTTCCGCGTGAATTTCGCAGATATCCTCGACCATAAGTGCCAGTGGGAAGTGTGAATTCTCGAGTCGAAGATCGCCTTCCTGAATTTTAGAGAAGTCCAGGATATCGTTGGTGATGTTAAGCAAAGACTCAAGCGAGTGCTTGATGGTGTTTACGTATCGTTGCTGCTTATCGGTAAGTTCCGTCCCGGCCAGCAGATCTGTCATGCCAAACACGCCATTCATTGGTGTACGAATCTCGTGGCTCATGTTGGCCAGGAATCTTTCTTTGATCGCCAGTGTGTCTTCGTATTTAGTCTGGAGTGCCTGCATCTGCGTTGCATGTGCATCAGTGGCAGCTTTGTTCTTTGTGATGCTCCGTTCCACCTTATATAAGGTGTACAGCGAAGCGGCGGCTACTGTCGCCAGCAGGCACCACGCCACCACAACCGGAAGCCCTGGTACAAACCAGATCAGTCCGACGCATAGCAGCAAAATCGCAGTAGCGAATCGAGTTGTCATCTTTTCTATTTTTGACAATTTTTTAAACCGATAATAAAACGAAGAGATATCCGGCAGTTAAGCGTAAATGCCGCCAGAACCGGAAACTACGTATCGATATTCAGTTGACGACAAATAAAATCGTAGCTTGATCCGCTGCTAGTGAAATCTGACGGATTTTTGATACACGCGCGAAAAATTACCGAAACGTGAACAAGGACTTAAAAGATCCGTCAGATTGCCGACACAGGCGGGACAGTTCCTGATTGAACTACATAAATTTTTACAGGCGTGTTACGGAGATATTGTGAAAAGCACCAGTATTATAAGAGTTGCAAAACTGCCCCTGGCGGCGCTGGCAATATCCGGAGCATTACTTTTCAGCTCGGTATCTACGGCTGAAGTGCGTTCGGAGAACAGCGTTACACTAAGCCTTGGTTTGTACACTTCAAACAAGCCATCCGCGATGGTGAGAAAATTTCGCCCGATCGTGAAGCATTTAGAAACCGCGATGACCGAGAGGCTCGGCGTTGAGGTGAATATTCGAATGCAGCTCGCCAAGAACTACGAGCAGGGCATTGAGCATCTGACGGCCGGCAAGGTAGATTTCTCTCGTTTTGGACCGGCATCCTACGTCGAAGCCAAAAGAAGTAATCCCGATCTCAGTATTCTGGCAGTAGAGAGTCTGGCTAACCGGAAAGTTTTTTTCGGTATTATTGCCACAGCAGATGATAACAAAATGAAGTCGGTCAAAGAACTCAAGGGACACACCTTTGCCTTCGGTGACCAGCAATCAACAATCGGACGTTTTTTATCGCAGCAGTACCTTGCTGACAACGGTATTGGCGCTTCAGATCTTGGTCATTATGAATACCTCGGTCGCCACGATATTGTTGGTACTCGAGTTGGTGCGGGAGACTTTACTGCCGGTGCACTGAATGAATCTACTTTTCGAAAGCTCCTGTCCAAGGGGGAAAAGATTCGTGAACTCGCACGTTTTCCAAACGTCACTAAGCCGTGGATTGCTCGCTCCGGTCTCGATCCGGAAATCTATGCAGCACTGCAGCAATGTCTGCTCGAGATCACTGATGAAAAATCATTGCAGCGATTGAAGATTGACGGGTTTCTTGAAGGTTCGGACGAAGATTTCAATGTGATCCGGTCTGCGATCGGTGACAACGAGCGGTTTTTTAATCTGAATAAAGAAAAAAATATCAAGGCTAAAAGATCTCTGGCAGAGCGCGCAGGTGGTGCAACCCAGGGCCAGATGGTCGAGGAATCCGAAGTGGCAGATATCAGCGCCACTGAGTAGTTAAGAAAGAAATCAGCCATCCACCATAAATAAAAATTACACGGATAGCTGATTAAGGAGAGCGACCTGTGCGTTTGCAATGACGCACGGTCTCTTCATTGGTCGGGGGATTTTCATGTTGCTTAAACAAGCAAGTAAATATTCGTTGCAGAAGCTGCTGTTAGTCAGCCTTACTGTAACGTTTGCAACCGTGGCGTTTATCACGGGCGAGTACATGCGTAATGTACAAACCCGTACGCTTGAAGACAGTTTTCAACAGTTTAGCCAGAAAACTTTCAATATGCTTTTTGCCACCTCACTTGACGCTGTGTTAAGTGAAGATCAGCCCGTACTGGAAACCATCGTTGCGCAATCTGTAGAGCTGGACAAGAACATCCATGCGTTGTCGATCGTTAACGAATTTGACGAAGTACTCGCCGCATGGAAAAGTGAAGAGGCTCTTTCACCTGAGTTAAAAATCCCTTTCTCACAGGACGTCGTCTTTGAAGGTGAATCGTTCGGTACTATTGCTATTGTCTGGGACGCCAGCAGCCAGCGCGCCACTGTTAAGGCGCACGTGCAGAAGATCTGGGTATATACCATTTCAGCGTTTACTATTATTGCATTGCTGGTAATGATGCTGGTTCTAAAGCTGGTCATTTCTCCCATCCGATCAATTCATACCAAACTGGTTGATCTACAGTCCGGCCGAAATGGCGAACCTGTTAATGTCACTGCGGCCAGAGAACTTCATGAGCTGGGTGATACGGTAAATGAACTAGGTAACCTGATGGAACTCAGGGTAGCCAGAGAAAAAGAGCTTGAGATGGCCTCTCGGTCCAAGTCTGAATTCCTGGCCAACATGAGTCATGAACTCAGAACACCAATGAACGGTGTGCTGGGCATGTTAAATCTGCTCAGTAAAACGCGCCTCGACAGCTCACAAAAAGATTGCGTCGGCACGGCTGTATCTTCCGGTAAGAATCTACTGAATCTCATCAACGACATATTAGACTTCTCGAAAATCGAGGCGGGCCGTATGGAGTTTGAAAAAATTAACTTCAGCTTGTTGTCTCTGGTAGAAGACACTTGTGGTGCACTGGCTACCCAGGCACACAGTAAAGACATTGAATTAGTCACTGATCTGGATTTTACCATTCCGGTGATGGTCAATGGTGACCCCACCAGGGCCAGACAGGTGCTGACTAATCTTATCGGCAATGCCATCAAGTTCACTTCCAATGGGGAAATTATTGTACGAACCCGGCTCGAGGCAGAGCAGGGTCGTGTGGTTGTGTTTGAAGTCCAGGACAGTGGTGTCGGGATTCCAGAAGAATCGTTGCATACCATCTTTGATTCATTTGCCCAGGCAGACGGTTCCACCACCAGAAAGTTTGGCGGCACAGGGCTCGGGTTGTCTATCTCTAAACAACTGGTAGAAGGGCTTGGCGGTGAGATCGGGGTACGGTCGGTGGCCGGTGTCGGAAGCACGTTCTGGTTTAAATTACCGTTTGGCGCCTGTACCGAATCGGTACCTGCGAAAGTCTATAACCGTTTGGTTGGCAACAAAATACTACTACTCGAAGGCAATGAAAAAGCGCGCGAGTCATTGTCAACCTGTTTAACTCTGCTCGGGTGCGAAGTGTCAGCGTATGCCACGGGTGCCAAAGGCCTGGTTAGTGTAGAGAATGAAAGCTTTCAGGCAGCGCTGGTTGGTACAACCCTCGAAGACATGCATGGTGAGAAGTTTGTTGAAGTGATAAACAACAACGCCAAATTCGATGAGTTGAAAATAATGTCTCTGGTGTACATGAGCTCCAAATCACACTCGTTACTGGCAAATGCCAATGACCGAATCAGTGTGCACCTGACAAAACCGGTAAAACTGGAATCATTGCATAACACACTGGCCGATCTGATCTCTGGCGAGACTCGTGCACCTGCGTCCGAGATTGTTGAAGAGAGGGCTAAAAGTGATTCACCATTAGCGTCGGTACTTGTGGTTGAGGACAACGAGATCAATCAAATGGTGGCGATGGGCATGCTCGAGAGCCTCGGGTTTGAAGTAACCACCGCCGAGAACGGAAAACTTGCGCTGGATGCATTTGAAGAGAACTCCTTTGATCTGATTCTGATGGATTGCCAAATGCCCGAAATGGACGGCTATGAGGCAACCCGCAGAATTCGTAAAAGTAGCAATGCAAGTGTTGCGAACATACCCATCATTGCATTAACAGCTAACGCCATGTCAGGTGACGCGGAGAAGTGCTTTGAGGCTGGAATGGATGATTACCTCGCCAAACCGTTCGAACCGGAATTGTTCGAACAGAAGTTGCAGGAATGGGCAGAGAAAAGCCTGAGCACCAGACAGAGCACCAGACAGAGCAGCCCTAAGGCTTCAAGGAAGGCGGCGTAATGCATATCTCCGCCGTAGTGGACTCAGGGTTACGATAATGCGGTACTTTTATTATCCTGTTCTCGCAGGGTCGTTGTTGGTATACAGCACCAGCGTATACGCGATTCCTTCCCCCGATCTCGTGATCAATCTTACAGCCAGTCTTGCACAGGTGCTGGGGATGGTCAGTGTATTGCTCGGTGGTATGTTTGTGTCGGGCAAGCGGTCGAGAAAATCCGGAGCCGCATCACGCGCTCAGGGTACCAGCCGAATAGTGGTATTTGGCGTGCTTGGTGTACTTGTTATTTCAGCTTGTCTGAAC
This sequence comes from uncultured Granulosicoccaceae bacterium, assembly GCA_937931165.1. Taxonomy (GTDB): domain Bacteria; phylum Pseudomonadota; class Gammaproteobacteria; order Granulosicoccales; family Granulosicoccaceae. Next base: position 14,058 of record CALHCI010000171.1, on the reverse strand, counting down.
ATATGGCAGTATACGCGCCAGACCGATCTGCGTACTCAACAGCTCAGCGTCAACTTGCATCGAAAGGCGGTAGAAAACGGCAAGGAACTAGGCGGTGTATCTTTACAAACGCTATCGTTCAGTGATCAGATTTCACACCCCCGGGGAATTGAAACTGCAGCGCTTTCATCAATAACCTCAGGCCTGGATAATCCACAACCCAACATTACACTGATAGATGTTCGTGAGGATGAAGAAGTTGAGTCCGGTCGTATTCCGGGTGCCAGTCATATCCGTTATCCGGATCTGCTGCAAAACCCTGATCTGCTAAAAAATGAATCAAACGTAGTTTTGCTGTGTTACTCCGGTAATCGTAGCTCCGAACTTACCTCCGAACTTGCCAAGCGCGGTATAGAAACCCGGTTCATGGTTGGTGGATACGAGAAGTGGATGTCAGAAGGTCGAATGCTTGATGTGCAAAACGGTGACAAGCAATCGCTCAGAGAAATTCCGGCTTACCCAAACAGAGACCGTCTGTTAGAAACAGCAGAAGTGCACGATCTGATACAGAATCAGGATGCGGTTTTTATTGATGTCAGATACCCGGCTGATTTTGCAACCGGCCATCTGCCAGGGGCTATCAATCTGACGGTACGTGCCGAGCCAACGGCATCGTTAACAGAAAAATTATCAACTCTGCCTAAAAAGCCGATGATTGGTGCTTGTTACGACCGTAGATCCTGTTTCTACTCACAGATTCTCGGTCTGAAACTGTCACGTGTCGGTATCGAGTTTGCCGGCCGTTACACGGTACCGCATGAATATGTCGCACCGGTCTCAGGGGGTGGTAAGCAGTATGTCGCCGATTGGACTAATCGAAATCAGGCGTCGTTGATTGGACTCGCCAAACTCAAAGTAGGTGAGCTGATAAGCGGGCTGGTAGAAAAAACCGGTAATGTGTTTCTGGTGTTGTGTGCGCTGATTGTCGCAGTAAGATTACCGCTCCTGCCATTGTTTATTAAAACGGAACGGGATCGTTTGGTGCAAAAACGCTTAGGCACCTCTGTAGCAGGCATAAAATCGCGCTTCTCCAGCGATCATGTGAAACGAGGGCGTGCGGTCCAGAAGCTTTATAAGTCCCACAACATCAAACCGGTTCTCACATTGATTGTTTCACTGCTGAATCTTGGTTTGTTGTTATTTCTATTCGGTGTGGTTAATGATCAGTCGGCTGGCTGGGGTTATCCGGTATGGTGGATGGGCTCTGCAGGTGATGTTGATACTTCGCGAACAATGGCCGGACTGATAGCGGCTCTTGTTGTGATATTGGCCTATCTGTCAAACCGTCCAATGACTAAACTTAAAATCGGTCTGATTGCATTAGGTGCAGCGGTCATCGGTTTACTGGTCATTCCATTAAGTATGGCCGTGAATGTATACCTCGTGATAAGCCTGGTAGTGGTGTTGGCGCAGATGGGGTTAGTGTCAATACTAGACAAACGATATGGCTGGTCGGTTGAACGCAGCAGAGACGATTCATATACTGCAAAAACCATTGTTCCTCTGTCGCAGGCTCATCATCATTTGCCCTTGTGCGGTATGAAGGCTGCCAAACTCGGTGAGCTTATTGAAGATGGATATAACGTGCCTGATGGTTTTGTCGTACCTCTGGGCATGATCAACAGCCAGGGAAGTGAATTATCGCAGCAGTATCAGAACAACCTGTCTGCGGCCTGGAAATCAGTTCGCGGGTCAAAAGTTGCGGTGAGAAGCTCCGGGGTTGCAGAAGATACAGACAACGCGAGTTTTGCCGGTGTGTATGACTCTGTGTTGAATGTTGAAAGAAACACACTCGCTGAAGCGTTATCGCGTGTGTCCACCTCTCTTAACAGCGGTGTGCAAAGCGCCTATGCGCAGAAACAGTTCACCAATGGTGAACAGATTGCTTCAGGCGGCGGTGCGCTGGTACAAAAGATGGTCGATGCTGAGTATGCCGGTGTTGTCTTTACCGAACATCCGGATTCTGCCGGTAAGATACTGGTCGAGATGGTTGAAGGGCTGGGAGAGGCTCTGGTTGGCGGTACGGTATCCCCCGAGTCTTACTCCATTGGTCGGCGCTCGTTCAAGTGTGACCGTGAAACCCCGTTTGATCTTACCGATCTATTGAAAACCGTGATTAGTATCGAAACCAAATATGGTACCGCTCAGGATATCGAATGGGCGTACAGCGGTGGTAAGTTTTATATCCTTCAGACCCGTGATATCACCCGGTCTGTTGCCCAGCGCGGAAACTTACGGGGCGTTATTGAATCACAACGTCGGTCTCTGTTAGCCGGTATACAGCCGGGATCTGCAGATGAAGTTGTGTTAAGACAAAATGAATTATCTGAACTTTTACCGCGACCGACGCCACTGAGCGCTTCAGTGATGGAGAGGCTCTGGGACCTGGACGGCAGTACTCATCTGGCGTGCCAGAGACTGGGAATCCCTTACGATGTGACTCATAATTCTCTACCTTACGTCAATGTGTTTCTCGGTTGGCTTTATGTCAACAAAGCCGAAGAACTGAAGCGGACTAGGAAAGGGCCGGGTGCATTGGCGTCTTTTAAGTTATCTCGCAATGCAGATCAGATCGCAGATGAATTCGAACAGGAGTTTCTGCCCCGTTTTAACCGTCGAATGGATACACTGACTGCCATTGATTTTGACAAAATGTCAGTCGAACAACTGGTCAGTGAAATTGCCCGTTTTACCCAAAGATTCGTTACTGAAACCTATGTTGAGGCTGAGGTAATCAATATCTGTAACCAGTTTTACTGGAATACCGCCAGCAGTAAATTAAAAAGCAGTGGTATAGACCCGAATCTGGTACTCGGTAAACTACCCGAAAATGTGGTCAGTAAAGCGATGAACATGCTGGCAAGGTCGGTCACCAATCCATCTTGTCTTGATGAATTTAATGACTTCTACGGGCATCGGTCACCCACTGACTATGAACTTGCCAACCCGCGTTACTGCGAAGATCCGGCACTGGTTGCCCAGCAGGTAGAAGCGCTTAACGGTAAGCTGACCTCACATGTCGAGCCGGTTGTATTAAACAACCGCATGCTGGAAATCGTCGTCAACCGTGTCAGACGTTTTCAAACATTAAAAGAGGCGGCGAAACATCAGTGTCTGCGTGAGTTCTATCTGATCCGCCGCGCATTGCTGGCGCTGGACAAAAAGTGTCAGCTTGATTCAGGAATTTTCTATCTAACGATAGATGAAGTTGCACAGTTGAATGATGAACACTATCTGGCAATTGCAAAACAGCTTGCCACGATACGTCGACAGCAGTCGTCAATGTTTAAAAACTTCACCCCGCCCATACAATTGACTATTGCCGACCTCGAGGAGTTTGATCCGATGGCTAAGGAATCTGACCAGATTATTGACCGTAAAGATGTACTATCCGGCACCCGTATCGCCGGGCAGGAAGTAGTCAGTGGTGTTGTGCACGTGATTAGAGATGAGGGTGAGCTCGATAAGTTTCGTGAAGGCGAGATTCTCGTGGCCCGCATGACTGAACCGTCGTGGTATCCGTTGTTTCCGTTGGCCAAGGGAATCATCACGGAAGTGGGTGGCTGGTTGTCGCATGCAGCCATTATTGCTCGTGAATACGATCTGCCAGCGGTCGTCGGTGTCGAAGATGCCACTGCCCAGTTGCGAAGTGGTGATATCGTACAAATAAACACCGACGGCACCATTGAGCGGTTGTCTGAGCGTCGTGCCCCTGATTCACCAATGCGTGTTTCTGTGCCGGCGGCTGTCGCTGCCAGAGGGTTGGCTGAGCGAATTATTACTGACCCTGGTGTGGTGCCAATGCCAGCAACGGCCAAACCGGAAGCATCACAAGATGACAGCGAGCAGCCAGATCAGCCTCTGCAAGACAGCTCCGACGACGTAGACAACGGCAGTAAAAAAACCGGTTGACCCGCAGATATTGACTAATACCTTTATCCTTGCTGCATGAGTAAAAATGCAATTGGCCGACTCGGTAGTCTGGCGCTGGCAGTTATTGTCGGTATTGTCTTCAACCTGCATGGATGCTCTCAGCACTACTACATTGATAGCACGCAGCGTGACTGGCTGATTAACTTTCAGCAGAGTTCGACGGTTCCTGTGCCAGTCACGGAAGGTAGTGGGCATGCGGAGCTTTTCACCGGTGAAGTCATTACCAGCCTGAGCGGACGACTGCAGGTACCGCGTCTTGGTGAACTCAGCGGGCTGGCGGTTTCACGGCAGAACGCATCGCTGTATTGGGCTATTAACGATAGTGGTAATAAGCCTGTGTTGTATGCCATGGAGCGGTCCGGTAAATCTCTTGGTACGTTAAAACTACCGTTCACCAACCGTGACTGGGAAGCGCTGGCCGCTTTCGAAGATGGCGGTAAGCGTTGGTTATTAATAGCAGATACCGGTGACAACCTGCGCAGGCGTTCGACGCATAGTCTGTACATTATCGAAGAACCGGAGCCTGGCCGCAGCGAGAGTGTTCGCTTGCATCGCAAGATAGAATTCACCTACGAAGACGGCCCGCAGAATGTTGAATCTGTGGCCGTATCGGTGTCTGAGCGGGCTATCTATCTGGTGTCGAAAGAAGCTGCCGCGCCCAAACTCTATGCATTGCCACTCGACCTGGCTCAAACCTCAAATGCAGGTACCAGACAGCAATTGCCAGTGGCTAAAGTGGTGGCGCAACTGCAGCCTCTGCCGTTTACTGAAGAGGACAGGCTGATCGAACAAGTGCTTGCCGGGCGCTTTTTGCTGGGTCCCACATCGATGGATATCGACCCGACTGAATCAATGGCAGTCATTGGAAATTATCGCCACGCCTATCTTTACCGGCGCGCACCTCAGCAAAGCTGGCCCCGGGCTTTTACGCAAAAGCCGATCGTCATCACTTCACACAGACTGGCGCAAAGTGAATCCGTAGCGTTCGGCCTGAATGACAACACTCTGTTGGTGGGAAGTGAGGGGATGCACTCGCCGTTGTTGCTAGTTGAAGGGAAATCACCCTGAACTGATCCTGATCAGTGGCTGCTTGCCGGGCAAGTTGCATTTGACCGCCCGATGGCTTGCTGACGCAACTGACGGAAGCAATAGTCGCTGTGGTGGCAGGTGCCTATACACATTGCGCGGGCAGTGGCTTATCATTCATCAAAACCTGAATTGTTCGAGAACCGTTAATGCCTAAAATAGTCTTTGTTGATTCTGACGGCACCCGTCATGAAGTAGAAGCCAAGTCCGGCGTCAGTATTATGGAAAACGCCATCGCCAATAACATTGATGGCATCGAAGCCGAGTGCGGCGGTTCGTGTATGTGTGCCACCTGTCATTGCTTTCTCGAAGATGATCTGGCGCAGAAAATTCCTGCGATGGAAAGTGATGAAGACGAAATGCTCGGGTTTGCTGCGGAAGAAAGGCGTGACTCCAGCCGTCTGAGTTGCCAGGTAACCATGACTGATGAGCTCGACGGAATTGTTGTCAACCTGCCAGCAGAACAAAACTGAATGGCAGCACCGGTAGTTATTGTCGGCGGCGGGCAGGCGGCGGTACAGCTCTGCCTTGCGCTGCGCAAGGAAAAGTACGCCGGTGACGTTGTTGTTTGTAGTGAGGAATCCGAGCTGCCGTACCATCGGCCACCGCTGTCAAAAGCCTACATTACCGGTAAAACGGATGATGAAAAGCTGCTGATGCGGCCGGAATCGTTCTATCAGTCGCGCAACATTGATTTACGTCTCAACTGCATGGTAAGTGCAATCGATCCCGCAGCTAAGTCGGTAACCACGGCGCAAGGTGAAAACCTTCCCTATCAGTATCTGGTACTCACCATGGGCGCACGTGCAAGGCACCTGCCGGTCAAGGGGCGTGATGCAGTCGGTGTGGTAGAGCTCCGTGATATCAAAGACGCCCGGCAAATAAAAGACCGGCTTTCCGGTTGTAAAAACGTGGTCATTATCGGTGCCGGATTTATCGGGTTGGAAGTGGCTGCCGCGTTGAATGTGCAGGGTGTCGGTGTCACGGTGTTTGACACCGCCGAAAGAGTAATGGGCAGGGCGGTTGCGCCGGAAATCTCCCGATGGTTTGAAGCGACACATCGCGCAGCTGGCATCGACATTCATCTGGGTGAAGGCATCACTGAAATTACTGCCGCTGATGATGGGAACGTCAGCGGCGTTGTCAGAAGCAATGGCGAGCGTATTAACGCCGAAATGGTGCTGATCGGAATCGGTGTAGAACCCCATACAGACCTGGCGTCTGCGGCGGGACTTGACTGTGAAAACGGGATTGTCGTCGATCAGTACTGCCAAACCTCTGATCCCTCGGTCTTTGCGGCCGGTGATTGCGCCAACCACCCGAATGTGTTCGCCGATGGTCGCCGGGTACGTTTAGAGTCAGTGCAAAATGCTACCGATCAGGCGCGTACCATTGCCAGTGCCATTGCTGCCACTGAAAACAATACACCGCCCGATAAACCGTATGCTGCGGTACCGTGGTTCTGGTCTGATCAGGCCGAACACAGCCTGCAAATGGCCGGGCTCTCGTTCGATGCCGACACGCACATTACCCGCGGGTTACCCGCCGATGGCAGCTTTTCTGTGTTTCACTTTCGTGGCAACGATCTCCTCGCCGTAGATTCGGTGAATGCATCGCGTGATCATATGCTGGCAAGAAAGCTACTTGGTGCACGCATTTCGCCGACCCGGTTGCAGGCAGAAGACGTAGACTTCGATCTCAAAACCCTGCTGTAGCGGTGCCTGTGGGTCTGTCAACGTCGTTACAGTCCTGTGCACCTGTTTTTTCGATGCGTCAAATAGGGCACACTGGCGGTGTTCAGATCTTCCCGCACGGGTGCAAAATGATAACTTCAGGCAAATACTCAAACAGGCTGCGGCGTACACTTGGGCTGGCCGTGGCGCTGTGGATGGCGACAGTACAAGTAATCTCAGGCGTTGCGATGGCGCAAATTGAAGATTCTGAAAGCCCGGTGATTATTCACCGGCAGGCAGATTCAGCCGGTGTGGCTGGGGAGCTGCAAACATTTCTGGCGCGTGTTTACGATGATGTCGAAGTTGTCGATGTCACGCTGTATTACCGCCAGAGTGCGGTGGCAAATTTCCAGCAAATCCCCATGCGGCCGCTGCTGGACTCCCTTGGTGAATACATGATCGCCATTGAAACCAGCGACAGTGAATACCCCGGGCTTCAGTACTACATTGAAGCGGTAGATGCCGCAGGCAATGTCACCAATCGCGGATTCTCGTATGCACCAATCGTGTTGCCACTTGAAAAATCAGCTGAGCCGGCAGCACCAGCCGATACCGCCACAGCACCGGTGATTGCACAAGCACCTGAAGCCTCATCGCAGGGTAGTCGCGGGTTCTCATCTCAAGGTCTGCTGATCGGGCTTGGTGCGTTGGTTTTGCTCGGTGCACTGGCGGGCTCAGGCGGTGGTGGCGATAGTGGCGGTGAACCTGGTCCGGAGCCCACGCCCGGTAACATCACCCTTACCATTATAAGTGACAGCCCATAGGAGCCTGCACTTGAGCTTTGATATTCACTATTAAATTTCTCCGGTGGATCAAAGTTTACAATGACACGCCTTACTGCCAGCCACAGATCTGATTACTCTTTGTTTCGAACCCTTGCCACACGCTGGGGTGATGTGGATATTTACGGCCACGTTAACAACGTTGTGTACCTGGCTTACTTTGATACTGCCATCAACGGCTGGTACCTCGACGAAGGTATGCTCCGGATGGGAAAGTCTGAAAAGATTTTTCTCGTGGTAGAAACAGGCGCGCAGTACTTTGCTGAAATTAAATTCCCCGATACCGTCTACGCTGGAATAAGCGTTATGCGGTTAGGCAAATCATCGGTCACTTTTGATATAGCGTTGTTCACCAATGACGCCGAGACTGCCTGTGCACGCGGGCAATACACGCATGTGCTGGTCGATCAACAAACCCGTCGTCCGGTAGCCATCGAAGGCCATACGCGGCATTGTTTTGAAAAATATCTGGTAAAGCCTTTGTCCGGTTAATTCAGACACACTGAAAATTCGTTTAACACATTAGTGCTGCACAACCTTATCTGATCCTGCAGCATTCAGGGCCACAACCGGGATCTCACATTAATACACCTTCTACCCGCGACACCTCGGCAGGCTTCTGGATGGCAGTCGCAAGTTACACGTTGTGGGGCGTGTTTCCAGTTTACTTTTATTGGTTGCGTGATGTCAGCGCAGTAGAAATTCTAGCGCATAGAATATGGTGGTCGTTACTTTTGTTGTTAGCGTTTGGGCTGCTCACTGGTAATTATCCGTGGCAACCAATTCTGGCAAGTCGAGCCAAACTATGGCGCTGTTTTCTCAGCGCAGTACTACTGAGCGTAAATTGGCTGATCTATATTTGGGCGGTGGCAAACTCAATGGCGCTTGAAGGAAGTCTGGGTTACTTCATTAATCCGCTGGTCAGTGTGTTACTTGCAGTAGTCATACTAAACGAAGGGTTAAGCCGGTTACAGCTGGTTGCTATTGCGATGGCCTGTGTTGCCGTGGTTTATATGATTATCAGTCTTGGAGAGTTTCCATGGGTAGCGTTGAGTCTGGCGGTGGCGTTTGGCAGTTACGGGTTAATACACAAACGTTTTAAGATTGATGCAATTGGCGGGTTAACCGTAGAGACCATGCTGATGGCACCGTTTGCAATAGCCTATCTGATTTTCCTGCAGATCAATGGACAAATGTCTTTTCTGCACACCGGTATACGTGTGGATCTGTTGTTAATATGCGCAGGTCCCGTTACTACGGTGCCACTATTACTTTATTTGAAGGGGTTGTCACAACTTCGGTTAAGCACTGCAGCACTCTTGCAGTACCTCGTGCCAAGCATACAGTTTGTAGTGGCTATCTACATTCTAAAAGAACCATTGAGCAGTGAAAAGCTCATTGCATTTGTCATTATCTGGGCAGGGTTGCTTTTGTTCAGCATCGATATCATCCGCACGCGCTTTAAGAATAATCGACTGCGCGCAAGCCGGTAATTCCGGTTTCCTGAAATTTTTGTATGGTGGACGTGGTTATTTTTTCCTGAAAAGCGGTGCGCTACTATTTGCACATGCATAGTGCAAAAACGGCAGCAGCCCGGTGGGGCATGGTTTATTACCATGATCCTCAACTTATCCACATACCTATAATCCGCTGGCTGAACCACTGATACCCGCAGTCGACATGCACTGTTACTGAGTTCGAACAGCTATCACTCAGGAATTACTATGATCAAAGCAGGCAATGAAACCGGCGTTATAAACATCGGTTTCCTTCTGGTGCCGGAATTTTCCATGTTGACGTATACCTCCTGCATTGAGCCTTTATTGATGGCGAATCAACTGTCCGGCAACCCGTTGTACCGATGGCAAACGATTGGTTTAAATAGCAACCCGGTGACATCCGGCAGTGGTATTTCGATAAAGCCCGATACCACACTGGAGTACGCCGCAGGATTTGATGCCGTCTTTGTTTGTGCCGGCAACCAGGTGCAGTACAACACGCAAACCGAATATATTCGTTGGTTGCGTATTATTGCAGAACAGAACAAAGCGATCGGGGCTGTTGGTACCGGTACTTATTTGTTGGCAAGGGCAGGGCTGCTTTCGGGTTGCCGTTGCACAGTACACTGGGAAAACATTGCCGGTTTGCGGGATCAGTTTCCGGAGTTGGTGGTTACGTCGAAGTTGTTCGAAATTGAGCATAATCGCTATACCTGCGCAGGCGGTTCTGCTGCACTTGATATGTTTCTGCACGAAATAAGCACAGTGCAGGGGCCCGAGCTTGCCTCAGCTATCGCCGAACAACTGGTGTGCGAGCGTATTCGTGAAAAACATGACGGTCAGCGTGCGCTGCTAACCCAAAGAATAGGCAACTGCCAGCCAAAGCTCGCAGAGGTGGTAACACTGATGGAGGCAAACATTGAAGAGCCCATGACGCTCGGAGAGCTGTCATTGTATTCGGGGTTGTCGAGGCGTCAGTTAGAACGACTATTCCAAAAATACCTGCAGTGCGTGCCTTCCCGTTTCTATCTGGAGCTGCGGCTTGAGCGTGCGCGGCAGTTGCTGCATCAGACCAGCAAACCGGTGATTGATGTTGCGAAGGCCTGTGGATTTGTCTCTGCGCCCCATTTCAGCAAATGTTATCGCGATACCTTCGGACGCCCCCCAAGTAATGACCGCAACCGAGCGATCAGTCGAATGGAAAGCCCGCTGGCGAATTGCCCTGCGCAAACGCATGCCAGCCCTCCACCAGTGCAGTCGTTGCACTCACCGGCTGCTGTACCTGTGCAATAAAACCCTGTTCGCAGTACATCTGGCCATTGGCTTGAACACGGGTCATGCGTCGCAGGGCGCAATCTGTCGTTTTTAATTGTCGAAGCGCTCAAAAATAATTACATAAACATATCTTTATATGTATATTTCTTGCTATTCTTTTGTTCGATATTGGTGAACATGCGCCTCGAACATCCGGGTATAGGAAATAAACATGAGTCAAAACAAAAGCATAGCCGCGATAATGCAGCAGAGAGTGATGCTGCTGGACGGTGCCATGGGTACGATGATTCAGCAGCACGAGCTGCAGGAGTCTGACTATCGCGGCGCTGAGTATCAGGATCATCCGTGTGATCTGCGCGGGAATAACGATCTTTTGTCGCTGACTCAACCGCAGATCATCAGTGATATCCACCGTGAGTACCTCGCTGCCGGTGCAGATATCATCGAAACCAATACCTTCAACGCCACCAGAATTGCGATGGCTGACTACCAGATGGAAGATCTGGTACCCCGAATCAATCGCGAGTCAGCGCAGCTTGCGCGTGCCGCGGCCGATGAGTTCTCGTCGGTCGATAAGCCCCGGTTTGTCGCCGGTGTGCTTGGGCCGACAAACAGAACCGCTTCAATCTCCCCTGATGTGAATGACCCGGCGTTTCGAAACGTAACTTTCGATGAGCTCGTAGCCAACTACTACGAGTCTGCTGCGGCACTGGTCGACGGTGGCGCAGATATTCTCATGATCGAAACAATTTTCGATACGTTGAATGCCAAAGCGGCCATCTTTGCGCTGGAAACCTACTTTACGGATCGTGGTGACCGATTGCCGGTAATGATTTCGGGCACGATTACGGATGCATCCGGTCGCACGCTCAGTGGTCAGACCACCGAGGCGTTCTGGAACTCGATCAGACACGCAAGACCGTTGTCAGTCGGGCTCAACTGTGCGCTTGGTCCTGCAGAGTTGCGACAGTACGTTCAGGAACTTTCCCGTGTCGCAGACGTTGCAGTGTCAGCGCATCCAAATGCCGGACTGCCGAATGCGTTTGGTCAGTATGATGAAACACCAGAGCAAATGGCAGAGCATTTAACCGAGTGGGCAGAGTCGGGATTTATTAATATTGTTGGAGGGTGTTGTGGCACGACGCCCGATCACATCAAAGTATTTGCACAAGCGCTTGAGCAGGTTAAGCCACGCGAGGTGACTGAGCGCAGTCGTGAGTGCAGGTTGTCCGGTCTTGAACCGTGCAACCTGAATAGCGAAAGTCTGTTTGTGAATGTCGGTGAAAGGACCAACGTGACTGGTTCTGCGGTATTCAAGCGTCTGATCGTTGAAGAAGACTACGATACAGCGCTTAACGTCGCTCGCCAGCAAGTGGAAAACGGTGCGCAGATCATTGACATTAATATGGATGAAGGCTTGCTTGATTCCAAAATGGCGATGCAGCGGTTTGTAAAATTGATTGCCGCCGAGCCGGACATTGCCCGCGTACCGCTGATGATAGACAGCTCCAAGTGGGAGGTGATTGAAGCAGGCCTGCAATGTGCGCAGGGCAAGTGCATAGTTAACTCGATCAGTATGAAAGAGGGCGAAGAAGAGTTTCTGAAGCATGCGCGGCTTTGTCTGCAGTACGGTGCGGCTGTCGTGGTCATGGCGTTTGATGAAAACGGCCAGGCGGATACCACAAAAAGTAAAGTTGATATTTGTACACGAGCTTATCGTCTGCTGGTTGATGAAGTCGGGTTTCCGCCGGAAGATATTATCTTTGATCCGAACATCTTCGCCGTTGCAACCGGCATAGAAGAGCACAATGACTACGGTATGGCTTTTATTGAAGCCACTAAAACAATCAAGGAAACGCTGCCGTACGCCATTGTCAGTGGTGGTGTTTCCAACGTTTCCTTTTCGTTCCGTGGCAATAACCCGGTACGCGAAGCGATCCACAGTGTCTTCCTGTATCACGCCATTCGTAACGGTATGGGTATGGGTATCGTCAATGCCGGACAACTGGCCATTTACGAAGACATTCCTGAAGAACTTAAAGTCCGGGTAGAAGACGTCGTACTTAATCGCCGTGAAGACGCTACCGACAGATTACTTGAAATTGCTGAAGAGTATCGCGGTGACGGGGCTGTGGTTGAAGCACAAACGCAGGAATGGCGAAACCTGCCAGTCAGTGAACGACTGGCGCATGCACTGGTAAAAGGCATTGCCGACTTCATCGATGAAGACACCGAAGAAGCCCGCTTACAATTCGATCGGCCGCTACAGGTGATAGAAGGTCCGTTGATGGACGGTATGAATATCGTCGGTGATTTGTTTGGCGAAGGAAAAATGTTTTTGCCGCAAGTGGTTAAGTCCGCACGCGTGATGAAAAGAGCGGTCGCCTGGTTACTGCCTTATATGGATGCAGAAAAAGGCAAGGCCAGGAGTAATGGCAAAATCCTGATGGCTACGGTAAAAGGCGATGTCCACGACATTGGCAAGAACATCGTCGGGGTCGTATTGCAATGCAATGGCTATGAGGTCATTGACCTTGGCGTGATGGTACCGGCAGAAAAAATTCTTGAAACTGCGCGTGCTGAAAACGTTGATATCATCGGTTTGTCCGGATTGATTACACCTTCACTGGAAGAAATGTCTCATATGGCCAAAGAGATGCAGCGACAGGACTTTCACCTGCCGCTACTAATTGGTGGTGCGACAACATCCAAAGTACATACAGCAGTGAAAATAGCGCCGCACTACAAGCATCCGGTTGTTTATGTGGCAGATGCGTCGCGCAGTGTCGGTGTGGCGGGCAAGCTTCTGAGTGAAGAACATAAGCCGCAGTTTGTCTCTGAGGTTGCCGCAGACTACGAGCAGGTGCGTGAGCGGTTTGAACGCGGTAACAAGAAAAAAGACTTGTTGTCCATCAAACAGGCAAGAGTTAATGCATTCCAGACTGACTGGCAGCAAAACCCGCCTGCAAGACCTGAAAAACCTGGCATTCACACCATCAAAGATATGCCGTTTGCCGAGTTGGTCGACTATATCGACTGGACGCCGTTCTTCCACACATGGCAATTGCGTGGTCGTTACCCGCAGATTCTGGAACACGAAACCATGGGTGAGCAGGCTCAGAGTCTGTTTGCTGATGCGCAGGCCATGATCAAACGATTTATCGAAGACCCTGACATCAAAGCGCATGCAGTATTCGGTTTTTTTCCGGCCAATACAGTCAACGGCGAAGATATTAATATCTATGATAACGATGATCCGCAAGCACTATTGCTGACACTCCCGGGCCTTCGACAACAAGCCAGAATGCCATCCGGAAAGCCAAATATTGCATTGGCAGACTTCGTAGCACCAATCGAAACCGGCGCCCGGGATACCATTGGGTGTTTTGCAGTGACTGCCGGTGCCGGACTTGAAAAAATGGTTGCAGAGTTCGACGCAGCGCATGATGACTACAACAGTATTATGGCTAAAGCCATCGGTGACCGGTTTGCCGAAGCGTTTGCAGAATACCTGCACCGTGAAGTCAGACTCGATTACTGGGGTTATGCAAAAGACGAAAAGCTCAATCGTGACGAGCTAATAAGCGAGCAATATCGTGGCATCAGACCGGCGAGTGGATACCCTGCATGCCCTGATCATACCCAGAAGCCATTTTTGTGGTCGTTGCTAAACGTTGAAGAACACACCGGAATATCGCTTACCGAATCACT
>CALHCI010000170.1 GCA_937931165.1 uncultured Granulosicoccaceae bacterium | reverse complement strand
TTAGCTCGTCACAACCTGAAGGGCACAGCGCTATCAAGGCCTGCAGGTTTTTACGCGCTGCATTGAGTTTACCTTGCCGTATAAATAACTCCCCCTGATATTCAAGCGCACCCCTATGATCCGGCTGAAGCAACAACGCTTGTTCGTAAGCATTTTCTGCTGCATTAAAATCACCATACTTACGAGATGCAAACCCCAGCAGGTTCCATGCATCTGCATCTGTTCTATCGTTGGCAATAATCCGCTTCAATTGCCTGGTAGCCTTTTCATAATTTTTGTTCTTGATCAAACGTGCAACACTCGATAATTCTGAACGAGAATCTGCGTAACTGTCGCCACCGTCAGAGAAGGACGCCTCCGACGCAAGTAGCGCAAGGGTCATCGCTAAAACAGGGATTTTCTTCATCGCTTACCCGATGTTTCCGATATCAAATGGCTGTCACATCATAACCCGAAATCAATGGATTACGGGCCTCGGTAAATTTAGTGCCTTCAAGCTGACGGTTAACTGCGCGGAAGTACATCCAGCACAATTAGTTCAGATCCAATTTCGTTTACGCGAAAGGACGGTATAACTAACGTACCAGTACGTCTGGGCTGTAACATCACCCGCAAGCGAAAGCCCTGCGGTGACCGGGTTTGTGTAATCTCGGTTCCGATAATTTTAAAATCCTGCCACAGGCTGGATGTATTTGGCACAGTCAGCACACCCGAACCGGTAATATACAAAACGACTGAATCACCCTCAACAGCAGTCGCTCTATCTACCTGAGCAGTTAATGTCGATGTCAGTTGCTCATGAGGTTTCCCCGCCCGTAATTCATAGGCTATGTCACCTAACGGAGATTTGATTTCCACCACACCACTAAACAGAAACCAAAAACCAAGGGCCGTAATAAACCCGCAAAAAGCAATAAACGCGATAATTCGATTCTGTTTACGGCCAGGAGGTGGCTGTGTCCGTTGCACAGAGGATGATGTTCGTTTCCGCCGACCCGATGCTTGCGGCCCGCTGTCTTTTTTCTTCTCAGAAGAGCGTTCGAAACGTCTGATTTCTGCAAAGGAAATATCGTACTGGCCCATCAACGCATTTAGTCGTCTCTCTGCAATAGCAGCTTCCACCGGAGAACCGGGGTCACGTGACATGGCAAGGAGTTTTCGGGCTCGTTCAATGAGCTTATCTCTATGCAAATTCGCGACACGCTTTAGAAAGATAAAACCGCGATAACATGAAAAACTACCTTAGAAAATAACCAGACTACCCTATTTAAACATACCTCTACCACAACTACCCTTTTTTGAACCGCCATGCCCGTTGCACTAATAGGAATTCATTTCCATCATTTTTCTTGCATCTTTAAAAAGCAGCCAGGCCAACACTGCAAACACCAGCGCAAAAACCAGCGCAAAAACCAACGAAGCAGCACAAAAAAACAGATACCACACCAACTTTCCCCCGGGTTCCAGCACAGCTATTTGGGGTTTATCCGGATCATAGAATACCTCCACGTTCGCTTGCACCGGATAAGTTAATACCTTTTGCTCCGCCACGCTCTACCCACTCCATCATGAATAAACTGTAGTATTTCAGACTCATAATCTAAACCGTCAACGACGTAGGAATATCGAATTTCCGGCGAGTAGGAATAAGAATGATTTGCAGATCCGGATGACCTTGCACTACTCACACCGACTTCTGAACTCACTACTATTCCAGCGACTACCGGCCAGAGTTTTGATCGCACACCATCCTTGATCTGAAAGGCCCCTCCACAAAAAAGTACAGACTGGCTGTTAAGAACAAGATGCCAGGCACCACCCCGATCTTTAAACGTATTCGCCTGTCTCTTTCACTGATGTCCACGCTAACTAGTGCCCATCCAACGGTAAGTAAGCAATTGAATTGCAGAGAATTAATTGGTCGCGGATAGAAAAAATCCTCTTGAGTTTGTTATGTTTAAGTTTCAGACAAAAAACCAACAAACCAAGAGGATCCCGCATGCGAGAAACCCGCAATGCTCAGTGCAGTATATTCGATTTTTACACCGAACATCCACTGGGTGATCAACTCAAAGCGCTGTCCGATTTGATCGACAGTCAGCCATTACTTTTATCTTCACTCGAAGAGGATTTTTGCAGATCCGATACCCAGAAAACAGGCGCTTGTGGTTTAAGCATAGAAAGCGCCTTTCGATGCTTACTGCTCAAACAAATCCTCAAGGTAAGCTATGAGAAGTTATCATTTCACTTGTGCGATTCACCCACCTATCGCACCTTTGCACGGCTTGAGCCCGATCAATATCCAAGTCGCTCAGGACTGCATTCAGCTATCCGCCGCATCAAGGCTGAAACACTTAAACAAATCTTCCGACAACATCTTTCATGGCTGATTGAAAATGAAGAAATCAGTGTGGAACGGTTGCGTATTGATAGCACGGTAACTGAAGCAAACATTGCATCTCCAAGTGATAGCCAGTTGCTGACAGATGGCATTCGGGTGTTGAGTCGACTGATGAGTCAAAGTAAAGATGTCACCGGCATCAAGATTCGTTTTACAGATCAACGCAAGAAATCTAAATCGTTGTCATACCGTATATTTAACGCAAAAAAGGCTGAAAAAGACGAGTTATATCCAAAGTTACTGAGCTATGCGTCACTGGTGCTCAAACAATCTCGCAGAGCCATCGATCAAGTTCGACTGAAAGGTGCCCGGTCCGATAGTGCTCTTTGCTGGTTAGAAAAGATAGAGCATTTTTTGGCGTTACACATCAGAGTTATCGACCAAACACAGCGACGAGTTTACGACGAAGAGAATGTACCGGCGGGTGAAAAGATTGTCAGTATTTTTGAACCTCACACGGACATTATTGTGAAGGGTGATAGAGAGGTGCAATACGGTCATAAGGTCAATTTGGCCACTCAGCAAGATGGTTTTATCACCTACCTGAATATTGAACAAGGCAACCCGGCAGACTCAACGCTGTTTTGCTCTGTACTACAATCCTGTGAAGAAGATTATGCCCTGCTACCCAATACGGTTGTGGCAGATGGGTGTTACGCAAGCCAACAAAACGTCAAGGTAGCAAAAGCCAGCGGTGTGAAGCGAAACGTGTTTAGCAAGCCGGTCGGCTTGACACTGACAGACATGGGAGTGAAAAGAAAAACTTTCGATATATTGCGTGAATTTCGAGCTGGAGTTGAAGGTAATATATCTGAACTCAAACGAGCTTACGGTGCAGGCAAAGTGATGTGGAAAGGAGAGGAAGGCTTCAACGCTTTTGTCTGGGCTTCAGCGCTGTGCTACAACCTTGTTCGCACGGTGCGATTTTCATCTGCATAAAGTACGGCCAAGCGAACGGCGCCGCTCTACTATGGATGTAAAACGGACTGTGCAGGATAGCCACGCCTGAAATTCGATAATTATCGCGATTTTCACACTCTTGCGTGCTTGACTAGACTCGGTCGGGCCTTCACTGTGACACACGCACCGGTAAAAAGCCGGTGCGTTTGATTTTTACTGCTTTATGGATGGGCACTAATTACTCGCAATCAAATTACCGTCGAAAAACAAACGCAATTAAAGAGACCGAACCGCCTATAGACAACGCCCCATTGCGCACCTGCGCAATCAAACCAGCATTATGATCTTTGATTGACAGGCCGGTTACTCTATCTAGCCGCAACACGCAGGAACTTCCACCCTGCCGTACGTTGCAACAGATAGCGACACACTTACTATGTTTCTAATGACAACTTCTGGCAGACCGTGTAACAGGGATGATCCCTTCATCGGACTTATAGATCAAAACACTTGTGGACCACACCACATTTTCTGAATAAAACGGTACTATTTAGCGCAGATACCAGAACCCAATCGTCCGTCATTCCTTACCTTGATGAGAAGATTGACGCTCTTCATACGGTCATCCCATCGTGAAACTACTACCCCTGCTAATTATTCTCTTCGGATACTCTCCATTCGCAAACGCAGACCTTAACTGCAGCGACTTAATCGGATCCTGGTCGAGCGAACGACACGACACTTCACTCAACAGCGACCGTCGAACGATCAAGGCTTTGAATCCTGATGGATCGTACTGGATCAAGTTTATTCACGATAACGGAACAGAAACTACTGTGCAGGAAGAACACGGAACCTGGACGTGTGATGGCAAAATACTAGGTATAAAAATAGACAAAATAGACGAGAATTCCGTTTCCTTTCACAATACATTCAGCCTGTTGCAATTAAGCACATCGTTCCATTCTATGAAACCTATCACACCAAATTGCTCAAACGTACTGGGTGACTGCAGCTCTGATATTGTACTGGAGTACTACCGGGTTTTAAACTGACTAAAGCGTTCAGCGTTAGACAGGACAGTCCACCATTCAAACAACGCCTCACAAAAGAATTTGGAGTCAGATTTTTTATTGCAACATCAGCGAGACAAGCCGTTCACTAATCTATTTACCGTTAAAAAGTGCACCCCACAATTATCAGTAATCTCCTGCAACGTAAAATGACCCGATTTATACACGGTTGCCATACAGGTAGCTTTGTCATTACTCTGAGTTGTGAAATATCGATCCAAAGGCTTACCCAACGATCTGCACTCAGAGCCTTTGTACAAGAATGTCTTAGGTTTTGACAAACTCCATCAAAGACATTCCAGAGTCCTCGGCAGCCTACAGTAAGTCGTAAGCGTCCGCTCAAGACCCACTAGCCAGCGCGAGGTGAACGGTAAAATACTGGTGTCCACTTAAAACAGGTGGACACCTATGTTAGACACATTAAGCCCCGGGCAGATACCCACTGCAGTCGCGCCTGTATGTGCCGGCCCCAAAGCGCGGATATTTGCCGCAGCGCTTAAGGGCGATCTAGTACGAATGGCTGATGCAGTGGACGATCTATCGTGACGGGAGCATGGTGGTTTTTGGGTTTTCAAAGGTGTCTGCCAGTGGC
>CALHCI010000169.1 GCA_937931165.1 uncultured Granulosicoccaceae bacterium | reverse complement strand
GTAGACACAATTTCACCGAGCCTTAACACAGAGACGTTATCGGTGATGTCCATGATTTCGCGCAGCTTGTGGGTGATGAGAATAATGGTAACGCCACGATCTTTGAGGGCTTGCAGCACCCGGAACAATTGATCTGCTTCTTGTGGAGTCAGTACACCGGTTGGCTCGTCGAGAATCAAGATTTCGGCGTTGCGATAAAGTGCTTTCAGAATTTCGGTTCGTTGTTGCTGGCCGACTGGCAATTCACCGGTAATGGCATCGAGCGGCACACTCAGCTGATATTCTTCGGCCAGATGATCAAGCACGCCGCGTGCGTTTTCTTCGCTTTTGTCTAACGATGCGCTTTGCTCGGCACCCAGCAGTACATTTTCGAGTACGGTAAAAGTATCTACCAACATAAAGTGCTGGTGCACCATACCGATGCCCGCGGCGATGGCGTCGCGCGAGTTTTTGATTTTGGTTGGGGTGCCATTGATCAGTATTTCTCCGCTGTCGGCCTGGTAAAAGCCGTAGAGAATGCTCATCAGTGTGGATTTGCCAGCACCGTTTTCACCGACAATGCCGTGAATGGTGCCGCGCTGTACTTGTAGATCAATGTTGCGATTCGCCTGTACCTTGCCGAATCGCTTGCAGATTTTTTTGAGTTCTATAGCCAGATTGCCGGCTGTCGGGGGAAGACTGCTGTCTTCCCCCGACCTGTGCTGATGTTGCATCAGCGGTATTTCACCAGGTGTAACGACATAAACGGCAGGTGGTGGCCGTGCTAGTAGTCACAAGTGTTGTCACTGGTGTAGTCGTGAACACTGATGTCACCGGATTTGATCATCTCTGATACTTCATCGACCTTGGCCTTCATTTCACCGGTGATCAATGTTTCGTTGTGCTCGTCAAGAGCCCAGCCCACGCCTTCTTCTGCGAGCCCGAGAACTTGAATACCAGGGGTGAACGCATCGTTTTTAGAATCCATAAATACGTTATAGGCGGCGACATCGACTCTCTTGAGCATGGAAGTCAGCATGGTGCCCGGGTGCAGATAGTTTTGGTTTGAGTCAACACCAATGGCAAGCTTACCGGCATCTTTTGCCGCCTGATAAACACCGACTCCGGTACCACCGGCAGCAGCGTAGACTACATCAGCGCCACGCTCGAACTGGCTCTTGGTCAGTTCTCCGCCACGGCTTGGGTCGTTCCACGCGGCCGGGGTGGTGCCGGTCATGTTCTGAATAACTTCAGCATCGGCGTTGATGTGCTTGGCACCTTGCTCGTAACCGCAGGCGAAGCGACGAATAAGCGGGATGTCCATTCCACCGATGAAACCAACCTTGCCGGACTCAGACGCAAGGGCTGCCAGTACACCCACCAGAAACGAACCTTCGTGCTCTTTAAAAACGATAGAGCGTACGTTTGGCAGATCGACCACCATGTCGATAATGGCAAAGCGGGTGTCCGGGAATTCTTTAGCCACTTTTTCAAGTGCCGGTGCCTGGGCGAAGCCTATGCCGAGTACCGGGTCTGCGCCGCGCTGTGCCATGCGGCGCAGGGCTTGTTCACGTTGTGCCTCATTGGTGACTTCAAATTCGCGATACTCGATACCGGTTTCGCTTTTGAATTTTTCAACACCGTCGTATACGCCCTGGTTGAAAGATTTGTCGAATTTTCCGCCCATATCGAAGACAACGGCCGGGCTGATGTCCGCCGCGCCGGCTGACGTTGCAAGCAGTAGCGCCGCAACACTGGAAAGTGCGGGTTTGAAAAATGTTTTTGCTGGAAATCTCATTGAAAATCCTCGTAGTTAGCGGGACAGAGCGCAATTAAACTCTCCGCGCGTAGCATGTGACAATCGCTGACTGATATCAAGCAATTCAGTGGTTAAAGGCGGGTTTCGGACGGCGCTGAACGGTTATTGGTAATTCGTTGTCCGTGATTGTGCGGGTTAATTTTCCCGGGCTTTGCGTCGGGGTGAGTTTTGGACCTGGCTTGAAGCGAGTACTGGCTGCAGTGAAGACCTTTCCCCGGCGCTTAGACGCCGACGCGGCGGCGAGCGGGAAAATGAGGTGGTCTTGACTGTTCTACAGTCCTGCAGGTGAAGGATTGACGGTGTTGTGGCAATCAACCGGTTGCTGTAAAGAACGCTGTAGTGAGTGTGCAACATCCCGTTAGTAGCACACTCGGATTTGTCAGGTGTGTTGCGGCTAAATTCGATCGAAAATTGACCCGGCGCTGGGCGTTGAAAACCGGTGGAATATTCGTGTGGCTGATGCGTCTGTCAGCGCCGAGATATAGTCGCAGATTATTCGCTGCGGGTTGTCCGTCTGCAGACATTCCTGATAAACCGCTGCCGGCAGGAGTCTTTGTTGGTTGTGTTTGTAGATATCAAATATTTTTAATATCACCTGTTGCCCGCGATACTGCAGTGCCTGCAACTCGGGCAGCAATATCACTTCATTCATCACGAATCGTTTCAGGAGTTTGAGAGTGGCTATCGCTTGCGGGCTCATGGTGGCCTGTAATCGCAGCAGCGGGTGTTCAAACTCTGACAGCTGACTGATCTGTGTTTGATTAATAAACCATCCAACCAGTTTGCTTATCGCGTGCTTGCGATTTTTGTTGCTGCCGCTGAACAGGTTTTCTGTGTAAAAGTCTTGTTTGTCGGTGATAGGGTTGTTAGCGATTTCTGCCAGTGGCGTAAGGAAACCTTGCTGCCACTGATTGGGTGATAACAAAGACATGGCAATGGCATCTTCAAGATCATGCACGCCGTAGGCAATGTCGTCTGCAATCTCCATGATCGATGTGTCAAAACTTTTATAGCGTGTTTTTAAATGGCCAGTGCTTGATGGAGTGTCGGTGGTAAGAAAGGTTTTTTTGTCAGCACTGCTAATCGGGTCGAGTACCCAGTCGAGCACATCGGCTTCGTCTGAGTAGATGCCTTTGGGTGGGTGCCAGTCATCAATATTTAAGGAGTTTTCTTGTTCGCTTGCCGTGTAGCGTGCCAGCTGATCGCAGAACCCCGGGTACTTGATAATACTGAGTGTGGTGCGACGGGTCAGATCAAGCCCGTTACTTTCAGAATATTCTCCAAGCCTTGCCAGTATGCGGAGTGTCTGGCCGTTGGCTTCAAAGCCGCCATAGTCGCGCATCATGTAGTTGAGTGCGACTTCACCGCCGTGCCCGAATGGTGAGTGGCCAATATCGTGTGCAAGGCATGCAGCATCGATTAACCCGGAGGGTGGCAGCCACTGTTGAATTTCTTCATTCGTTTCTGTCTCTGCGCGTAAGTGTTCACAGACACCTGATCCGATCTGCGCCACTTCTAACGAGTGGGTTAGCCGTGTGCGATAGAAATCACTTTCACCCAGGCCCAATACCTGAGTTTTCGATTGCAGTGCGCGGAACCATGCGCTGTGTATGACTCGCGCGCGATCACGCTGGTAGTGACTTTCGGTGGCGCCTGAATTAAATCGGGTTTTTGTTTTTGGTTGGGTTTGTGAGCATCTCGCGATCCAGTCATCCATCGGTTTGCTCTCTTGCGTTGTGGTGCAGGGTTGTCATTGAAACGCTGTAGTGCGGTTTTTTTACAGCTTATCGCAGATCTGGTGTCGGGCAAAAAAAACGGGGGCCAAGCCCCCGTTTTATCGTCACATAGATGAATGCTGACTATTTAAGGCGATAGTTAAAGCCTGAAGTCAGTCTGATTTCAGGATCATCACCAATAGAGCCTACTTCGTTTGGATCGGTGTCCGACTGAGTCAGGTTCAAACCAATGAAGTAATCAAGGCTGCTGCCAACGTCGAACGAGTAACGGGTATTCAGGTTATGAATAGTGGTTTCAGTCGTTTCGCTATCGCTAAATGACATTCTCCAGCTGTTGGTCCAGTCGATAGTGTCTGATACTTCATGGGTATAAGACATTTCGTTAGTGATGACCTGAATGGTGTTGTCGCCAAATACCGGCTCGTAAGTAAAGCTGTTGATGAACTGCCCTTTGTAGCCATAAGGTTTTGCGTATTCCCACTCGAACAATAACTTTGGATCGTTATCTGCGATACCAGACAGATCACTGGCCTGAAAACCCGCACCCGCACGAATTACCCAGCCGTGCTTACGAACACTGATTGGTTCATCAACCAGTACATCGTCCATCGTAATTGCACCGAGTGCGCCGACTTTGCCGTCGCGCAGGCTGCCACTGCGAGCCAGGGCCGCTTCAATAGCAGCGTAGAAGTCAGGTCGATATTCGTCTGCGCCGAACTTGCTCTCGAATTCACTTTCACGTTGAATGATTTCTGCCGCTTCCAGTGCAATTGAGTCAGGG
Source organism: uncultured Granulosicoccaceae bacterium (assembly GCA_937931165.1). Lineage (GTDB taxonomy): Bacteria > Pseudomonadota > Gammaproteobacteria > Granulosicoccales > Granulosicoccaceae. The sequence continues at coordinate 15,033 of CALHCI010000169.1, read as the reverse complement.
ATAGGACCTGTCAGTAGCCCTTCAGCGTTTAATTCTTCAACAATTCGAATGACTTTGGCCAGTGGAGTAGCGTCGTACACACGGCCATAACCCAGACCGACGGTTGCAGATACTGAGTCTTCCGGTTGGGCATCACGGCTTTCGAATTGACCTTTACCGAACCAGAATGCCTTCGGGTACGCAGATTGATGAAAGTAAGTGTCGATAACACCAGAGGCTTTGACACCCCAGTCACTGTTTGATGGGTTGTCGATCGTGACCGTTTGCAGTTGTTCGGCACCGGCAGCATCAAGTACCGGGTTGCCGTCTACGTCAACGATAGTAGAGGTTTCTGTGCTGGTTTTGTTGGTCGACTTGTTACCGTTCGCGTCGAGGACAATGCCGTAGCTCCATGAGCGAGGCAGTGTGCTGAAAGTCTTTTCGTAGTCAGCGATAAGTGAGTAGTTGTAGCCAAGCCGGTCATTGTCTGCATCGCCGGCAGGCTCGATCGCTGTGAAGTTACCTTCGAGGTTGGCTTCGTCGTAGGCACTGTTGGCGACGAGGTAGTCTTCCAGTGTCAGCGCGCTCGCCAGCATTGGCGTGCTGCCTATTGCGATCGCAATCAGGGTTTTAGAGGCATTTATTTTCATTATTGAACTCCGGGAGATTCGGGGGGTAGTGTTATTGTTATAAGCGGACAAGAAATCCGTGTGTTTTTTTCACCACACTAATATATAGGATTGTTGGAATTTGCCAACATTGTGTAGATTACTGCCCAGTCATCTGCCGTTAATAAAAGCGCTCGCCGGAACTGAACCTACACTGAATGTTGAGTCATCTGCCCGAAGCCAGGCAGATATGCGCATGTTGCGCAGCGACTAAGGAAGTTATTTGCCGGTTTCAGCACAGCTCATTTGCAAATTGGATCTGTGTTCGTGTGCTTGCTGTGCGGTCGCTGATTGCGTCCGCGCGAAAATATACAAGTGGTTGCCCGGCTGAGCCTAAATTAGCCGGCTGAGCCTAAATAAGCGGCTGAGCCTAAATAAGATAGAGCGCCAGAAAAATCAGCAGTGCGCCAACCACCAGCGCCACCATGTTGGTGGATTCTATTGGGCGGGAAAGTCGGGCTTGTGGACCTGCCGCTTTGTTGAGGCTGCTGATGGCTCCTGTGGAAATCCGGTTTAACTGACCAAACAATGTGCCGGTTGCCCCACTGGTTAATGCTGCGACTGGTGTCAGTGCCTTTACTGCCGCTTTGCGGTAGAACCAGTCTGTATCGAGATTGACTGATTTAAGTTCCGGCGGATAGATTTTCCACAGCATCATGACGGTGAAAGCCAGTGCCGAATACATCAGCAGTTGCAACTGCGTAATAACGTGCGCTGCAGTGTATGGCACGTAGTCAACCGGGTACGGCAATATTGCGTACAACGCACCGGGGAAAACACCAATGCCGATACAAAGTGCCGCGGTAATGCCCATGGCCACACGCATGCTCAGCGGTGCTTCTTCACAACGGATGCCACTGTCGTGTGCGAAAAAAGCAAAGTAGGGAATCTTGATACCCGAGTGGTGGAATACACCGGCTGACGCGAATATCAACATAAGCCAGACCAGGGTCAGATGCTCTCCGGCCACCGCCGAGATGATCATGGACTTTGACACAAACCCGCTAAACAACGGAAAGGCCGAAATCGATGCTGCGCCGATAATGCAGCACACAGTGGTGAACGGCATCGATTTGTAAAGACCGCCAAGCTCGGAACCTTTGCAGGTACCAGCGCGCAAAAGTACCGCTCCCATACTCATAAAAAGCAGTGCCTTGTAGAGGATGTGGCAAAACGCGTGTGCTGCCGCACCGTTCAGGGCCAGCGGGGTGCCGATACCGACGGCCACCACCATAAAACCCAGCTGATTGTTCAGGCTGTAGGCCAGTACCCGGCGCAGATCGTTTTCGATCACCGCGTAGAAGATCGGGAATGCTGTCATCACTGCGCCAATCCAGATCAGTATTTCCGTGCCTGCATAGCCGCGAGCCAGCGCATAAACAGCAAGTTTGGTGGTGAACGCGGAAAGCAATACCGTGCCGCTTGCCGTGGCTTCGGGGTAGGTGTCCTGCAACCAGTTATGCAAAAACGGAAAAGCGCACTTGATGCCGAAAGCCAGAAATATCAGCTTGCCCGCAGTGGTTTCCAGATTCATTTCATTAAACGCGATACTGCCAGTATCGCTAAAGTAAACAATGAGTCCGGCAAGCAGTATTACGCCTGAGCCGACTTGAATAATCAGATAACGCATCCCTGCGTTAAATGCAGTCTCGGTGCGTCTGGCCCAGATCAGGAACACGGATGATGCGGCGGTGAGTTCCCAGTAGACAAAAAGTGTTAGCAAGTCTCCCGCGAACGCGGCACCGATAGCAGCACCTGCATAGATAAGGCCTGCCGTCGGGTGGATCGGGTCGTCGTCGTGTATGGCGTATATAACACCTAGCACCGCTGCAATGTGAAAGATGAGTCCAAACACAAAGCTCAGGCCGTCAAGCCGGAACGTTTCCAGTGTCATATTAAACAGCGCGACTTCAGCAAATGTGCCGAACGGATGTAGCACTAACTGCAACATAGATAGCAGCGGTAGCACCACAACATAAACCCTGCGCGCGGGCTGCGGAATAAGTGGTACCAGCAGTGCCCCGACAATAAGGATCAGTGCCGGATTAAGCCCCTCAATCATAATAGTCCTCATCACGCATTAGTACGACACGCATGAGTTTGGCTGCGAGTACCAGCAATACACACATAACAAAGCCATAGAAAGCGTAAAAACCAAACCACTCTTCTACCGCGAAATGCGGGTGCTTGTGATAGAAAAATTCGGCAACCAGTAACAGCGCGCACACAACGCAGAGTGCTGCGATGATTTTTTTAACGTTGGCCGGCTTATCGAACCACGTGTACTTGTCATTTTGTTCTGTCATGTTCAGCCCTTGGTGTCGACGCTGATGTTTTCCGGCGGCGGGAATATCGGTTGCAGGAAGTCATATATGGCATCGCCAAACAGAAAAAGTGCAACGCAACCCGCTGCCGTAATGCACAGCGGAACAACGCAGTTCATTGGTGCTTCTTCAATGGTGCCTGCAGGATGACGTGCTGCATCAGCTGATGGCAGTGGCCGGAAGAAGCCTCGTCCAACAATCGGCATCAGGTAGGCGATGTTCAACAGTGATGAGAGCAGCAGCAGTGCCATAATAATCCATTGCCCGGCATCAGCAGACCCCATTAGCAGGAACCACTTACTCCAGGCGCCGCCCATCGGTGGAAGGCCGATGATGCTCACCGCCCCGATAAAAAACGCGGCAAATGTAAATGGCATTTTATGACCGAGGCCATCGAGCTGACTGATCTCGGTTTTGTGTGTGGCAACATAGATAGCACCGGCACAGAAAAACAACGTGATTTTTCCCATGGCATGCATGGCAATTTGCATGGCGGCACCGGCAATGCCTGCAGCATTGGCCAGCATCGCGCCGACAATCACGTAGCTCAGTTGACCCACTGTGGAGTAGGCGAGTCTTGCTTTCAGGTTGTCTTTAGTCAGCGCAATAATTGACGCGGTTGTAAGTGTGAATGCAGCTACCCATAGCACAATCGTGCCGGCGCCGGTTTCGGCGATAAAGTCGATGCCAAAGACGTACACAGTGATTTTTAACACAGTAAAAACACCGGCCTTTACAACGGCTACCGCGTGCAGCAATGCACTGACTGGTGTCGGTGCCACCATCGCCGCTGGTAACCAGCGATGAAATGGCATGAGTGCGGCTTTACCGGTACCAAAGGCAAACAGCGTCAGCAAAATGAGTGCGACGGTCGGGCTGGCATGCCCCTGCAGAATGCCGCCGGGTTTAAAGTCCATGGTACCGGTCAGGCTATACGTCCAGAGAATTGCAAAAAGCAAAAAACCGATGGAGGTAAACATCAAAATACCCAGATACATTCTCCCACCACGTCGAGCGTCTTCATTGCCCTTGTGTGTCACCAACGGGTAGGTGGCGAGTGTCAGCATTTCATAGAAAACAAACAGCGTAATCAGATTACCTGAGAAAGCGATACCCATGGCGGCGGCAATTGAAATAGCAAAGCAAAAGAAAAATCGTGTTTGATTGCCTTCATTGTTGCCACGCATGTAGCCAATGCCATACACGGTAGTCAGTATCCAAAGCCCTGATGCAATGGTGGCAAACAGTAACCCCAGTGGTTCTACCTGCAGTGAGAAGGCAAGACCTTTAATGGGTTCTGCAATGATTAGTGGTGTGGAATCGCCGCTTAATACTGCCGGGTACATTGCAAGCACAACGCAAAACAGCAACGTTGCTGTGACGAGGCTGATGGTGTCGCGGGTGTTGGCAGATTTCTGCAGTGACAGCAATATGCCGCCTGTCAGCGGAATCAGCAGGGATAAGCTAAGCAAGAAAGGCATAGTCATGATGCTATCCCCAGCAGCGCCTGGGCAACACGATCAGCAACACCTGCAGTAGCACGGGTGTCTAATCCAAAGTAAATCGTTAATAACGCAAAAGCCCAGCAGGGAACCAGTATGGAAACAGGTACATCCTTCACTGCGTTGTGCTCGGCCGGTGCGGTTTTAAAGTAGGCTACATCGACAATTTTCCCGACATATACCAACGCCATTAACGACGAGACGATCAGAAGTGCGGCAACCCAAACCCAGCCTTTGTCCAGTACCGCGCTGATCAGGTACCACTTGCTGACAAACCCTGCAGTCAGAGGAACACCAACCAATCCTGCGCCAAGTATGACAAATGCAGCGGTTGTCATTGGCATGCTGCGACCGATGCCTGCGAGATCACGCAGATGGCTTGAACCAACACGGTAGATCATTGCTGCCAGTGCCAGAAACAGCCCGGCTTTCATCATCGCATGGTTAAACATATGCGTGACTGACGCGGTGAGGCCGTTGACGTTAAGCAGTGCCATGCCCAGCACCATATAGCTTAATTGCGCGACACTTGACCAGGCCAATAATCTTTTGACGTCTGATTGAAACATCGCTGTTAATGATGCAATCAAAATACCTGCAATACTCATGGGTATCAGTAATACATCAAGCTTCATTTGAGTAAACGAGAACTCCACACCGTAGACGTCAAACACAAACCGGATCATGACGTATAGCGATACCTTGGTTGCCGTTGCGGCAAGAAATGCGGTGGTGGCTTTGGGGGCATAGGTGTAGGCGCTTGGCAGCCAGTAGTGCAACGGAAATACAGCCACTTTTAATGCAATACCAACGGTAAAAAATGCGAACGAGGCTTGAATAACCCGGTTGTCTGTATGCTCCGGCAGGCGAACTGCCAAGTCTGCCATATTAAGCGTGCCGGTGACCATGTACATAAAACCGATTGCGATCAAAATAAAAGTGGCGCCTATGGTGCCCATAATCAGGTAGCGGAAGGCTGCAATCAGTGCGCGTCTGTCACGACCTCTGGCAATGAGCGCGTAGGTAGAAAGCGATGAGATTTCCAAAAATACAAACACGTTAAACGCATCACCAGTAATAGTGATACCAATCAGTGAAGACATACACAGTAAAAATGTTGCGTAGTAAAGACTGTGTCGATGGCTGCGCATGACGGTACGAAGTGATTCACGCAGCGCACTGATCACAAGCGCACCGAACAGGGTGATTAGAATGACAACCAGGGCGGAGAGTTCATCAATGCGAACTTCGATTCCCCAAGGTGGTGCCCAGCCTCCCATGTGGTAGCTGATGGTGTTGCCACCCCAGACCTGAGCCATCAGCGCGATGGCAGCAGCCACTGATAACCATACGGCAAACATGGCAACTTTCCATGCGTTGTCGCCGTTGCGGATCATGGAGCAGACGGGTGCGGATAGCAGCGTCAGCAGCAGTACAATTGCGGGGAGTTGCGCGCTGATCATGATGGTGTGTTTGTTACAGTCGTAACGGCGCTTTCCTGCCGACGATCTTCGGTGTCCATGGCGGCAATGTCTTCTTCGTCTACTGAATCATACGCTTCATAAACTCTTACGGCGATGGCAAGCCCGAGTGCTGTCGTTGCAACGCCTACAACAATGGCGGTAAGGATCAGTACATGGGGAAGCGGGTTGCTGTATAGCGTTGTGCCTTCGACAAGAATTGGCGCGGTGCCGCCGCCGACTTTTCCCATAGAGATAAACAAAATAAAAACAGCAGTCTGAAATATGTTCAGTCCAACGATTTTTTTAACCAAATGGCGGCTGGCCATAACCACATAGAGACCGGCCATCATTAAAATGATCACCACCCAGTAATTGAATAAACCTGTCAGCATTACAGTGATCGCTCAGACAGTGAAAAGAAGATGTTAATCATTACCGAAGCCACGGTAATACCTACCCCGAGTTCGATAATTAAAATGCCATAGTGCTGGCCGTCCAGCGGGTTGGAGGCGACCATGTCATAGTCTAGGAAATTTCCACCCCGCAACATGCTGTACACCCCGACACCTGCATATAACAACAATCCAACGCCCGGCAGGTAAGCCAGCTTTCGCGGTGGCAGGAGTTGTTGAGCTGGCACAATGCCATAGATAAGTGCGTAGAGAATAATGGCGCTGGCGAAGATTACACCGGCCTGGAAGCCTCCACCCGGCCCGAAGTCTCCATGCCACTGCACGTAAAGGGCAAAGATCAGTACCGGTGCGATGACAAGATCAGCGACTTCGCGAAGTACGACTTTCTGTCGCATGGATTCTTCATTTACATTAGGTGGAGCAGGCCGTTCAACACCTGTCCTTCTGGTGCCTGCGCCCAACAGCAACAGCACACCGATGAAGGCGGTAAAGACCACGCCAACTTCACCAAAGGTATCGTAACCACGATAGCTTGCCAGCACGGAGGTAACGACGTTAGGCGGGCCGACTTCACCGGCAGATTCCTGCAGATAACGCGGTGCAACGTGTTGATGTATCGGAGCATCTGCTTTGCCGAAATATGGCATATCAAAAGAGGCGTAAAACAGTAGTGTGCCTGTCGCAATACACGCTATTAGCGGAATAAACGTCTTTCCAGGTTTACTTGGCTTTGAGGTTCTCCCAACGATAGCGATGGCGGCAAGGAAAAATATGGTGGATGCGCCTGCCCCCACAGCGGCTTCGGTAAAAGCCACGTCAACAGCATCGAGCACCATAAAAATGCAGGAGCACAACAGGCTGAAAAACCCCATCATTAACACCGCAGACATCAGCTTCTCTGTGCGTATGATCATGATGACTGTCGCTACCAACATCAGTAGCAGCAAACAGTTTATAAACAGTTCGATGGTAATTCTCCGAAAGCTTTAAATAGACTGTTAAACAGGAAAATACGGTTTACGTTTGTGATGTTGTTTCATTTGGACTGTTCTTACCATCGTCCTGGTATTCGGATTCGGCATTTTTGTCCAGACGATTAACAATGTTCGCCAGGCGAGGATTGATGCCTGCGACGTTGACCGTTTGTGCCAGTGCGTGCACTGCAGCGAGACCGGTTATCATTAAAAAGAAAAACGTAAAAAGTAATTTTATGGCAACCAGATAGCTAGGTGACTGCAACGCAAGCCCAAGCAGTATCAGGCCGGCGCCCATGCTGTCGAGAATACTGGCAGCATGAGCACGGGTAAAAAAATCAGGCATTCTAATAAGCCCGACGCCTGCGGTGATACAAAAGAAACCACCGCTCAAAAGAAGTAGCCAGCTTAGGATGTCAAGAACGGTATTCACGCGGTTACCCGGTTTGGTCTTTGGTATACACGGAGGTGTCGATGGGATCTGAGCCGCCGAGGTTGCCGAATTTGAAAAATTTGAGGATCGCGAGCGTGCCGATAAAATTAATCATTGCGTAGGCGAGGGCGATATCAAGGAAGTCCGGACGCCCCATCAGAAATCCGAGTACGGCAATGAACAATACGGTTGCAGTACCACCGGAGTTGATCGCCAGAATACGGTCGTAGATGGTCGGGCCCATAAAAGAGCGGGCAAGTGCCATCAGCATGGTGACCAGGATGGCGAGTATGGCTGCGACAAACATCAGTTTTTCTGCCCTTCGAGTTTTGACACGCGTCGATCCATTTCTCCGCTTTCGAGATCTGCGATCGATTCGGTAGAGAGGGTGTGCACTTCAATAAGGCCGGGTTCAACGTCAATGGACAGCGTGCCGGGCGTCAAAGTAATCGAATTTGCGTGTATGACGAGTCCGAGGGCTGTTTTCTGGGATGCGTCGACCGTGACAATAGTCGGCGAGATTGGCATTTTTGGCTGCCAGATCCGTTTTGCCACGTCGATATTGGATTTTACAATTTCTACCGCCAGCCACGGAACATAGCTGACCATCCGGGCGAATATGAGCAATGGGCGCTCGCTGCTGTCGACTATTTGCAGTCTGGAGGCGATAAATGCCGCCAGCAGGCAGGATGTCAGGCCAAAAAACAGCATCAGCGGTTTGAAAAGTCCGCTCCAGAGTAGCCAGAGCGCCGCGCAGAAAAAGAAAGTGGAAAAAAATCGAGTCATTCAGTCAGGAGTGCGCGCTTATCCGGGGACGTTGGATATTACTAGATGCGGGAAGTCTGCGAAAGGAGTCGTCAGAAAGGTGTGTTGTCAACCAGAAATGGGTTAATAGGGCCGAATTCGTCGTGGATTTGTCCGTTGTGACTCCTTAGCTTGGCGGGTGTGGCTGGTTGTGTTACGGTCCCGCCCGTCAAATCAGACACCAATTCGGGGTTCAGGGAAGAGTCTGTCAGCCGGTGCAGGATGCACATAATCGCTTCCATATCGGAGATCTTTCTATGAGTAAAATAACCAAACTTGCGGCCGGTGCCGCGGTTGCAGCGCTTTTTGCTGCTAACACCACAACAGCGGGCACGCTTGACGACGTCAAAGCTGCCGGCCACGTGAAATGTGGTATTTCAACTGGTGTTCCAGGCTTTGCTTTCACTGACGACAGTGGCGCATGGCAGGGTTTCGATCCGGCAGTATGTAAGGCCGTTGCTGCAGCCATTTTTGGCGACACCAGCAAAGTTAAGTACACCACCACGACCGGTAAGACTCGATTTACTGCACTGGCTTCCGGTGAAGTTGACATGCTAGCCCGTAACACTACGTGGACTTTCAGCCGGGATACCGATCTGAAACTCGATTTCGTTGGTGTTAACTACTACGACGGCCAGGGTTTCATGATCCCTACAGAGCTGGGTGTTGAGAGCGCCAAAGATCTGGACGGTGCGTCTGTTTGTATTCAAACCGGTACCACTACTGAATTGAACCTGGCGGATTTCTTCCGTACCAATGGTATCTCTTACGAAGCAGTGCCAATTGAAACTAACGACGAAGCGCGTACTAACTACGTAGCTGGTCGTTGCGACGTTTACACCACTGATGCGTCAGGTCTGGCTGCAACACGTTCTTCACTCGAAAATCCTTCAGCACACGTTCTGATGCCTGAAATCATTTCTAAAGAGCCACTTGGACCACTGGTACGCCACGGTGACAGTGAGTGGGCTGACATTGTTCGCTGGACACTAAATGCAATGATCACTGCTGAAGAGCTTGGCGTGAACTCTGAGAACGTTGACTCAATGGCAACTGGCACTGACAACCCTGAAATCAATCGTCTGCTGGGCAGCGAAGGTGATCTGGGTGCAATGATCGGGCTTGATAAAGCCTGGGCATGGCGTGCGATCAAGATGGTTGGGAACTACGGAGAAGTTTTCGACACTTACATTGGTGCAGATACGCCAATTGGTCTCGAGCGCGGTCTGAATGCACTGTGGACTCAAGGCGGTATCCTTTATTCGCCTCCTTTCCGCTAGCGTTACCTGATGTACCAGCGAGGGTGCCATGCGCACCCTCGTTACTGATCTACACTACCCATTACACTTCCCGCGCAGGCCACGCACTTGTCGCAGACAACAGAATTTCAGGGACCACCCCGCCAAAGCTTCTCGATCGGTAAGATATGGACCGACAAGCGCACCAGGGGTCTCGTCATACAGCTGATGGCAACCATTGCCATTTGTGCGGTGATACTTTACCTGGGCAACAACGTTGTCGAGAATTTCCAGAAGCTCGGCAAGCCGTTCGGTTTTGGCTTTTTGCAGCAGGAATCGAACTACGATATCAATCAGACGCTGATTGAATACAATTCCCAAAGCACGCATCTCAGAGCCGCTGTTGTCGGTATTTTGAATACGTTGCTGGTTGCTGTGTGCGGAATTATTCTCGCGAGTATTCTGGGTTTTATTCTTGGTGTACTGCGGTTATCACCCAACTGGCTGGTTAACAAGCTCGCGTATTGCTACATAGAGTTTATGCGTAACGTGCCGGTGCTCGTTCATATTCTTCTGGTGCACGGTATTCTTGTGCATTCACTGCCAAAGCCAAAACAGGCCATCGAGTTTGCCGATAGTTTCTTTTTAACCAATCGAGGATTTTTTGTACCCAGTCCTGTTACGCAGCCGTTGTTTTGGGTTGTGATTGCGGCGTTTGTTTTTGGGTTGATCTACGCTTTTTGGTATCGACGTAATGCACGAATAAAACAGGCTGCAACCGGCGAACAGTCACCGGTATTCTGGGTCATGCTTGGCGCTATAATCGGGCTGCCTGTACTGGTTTTCTTCCTGACCGGCATGCCAATAAACTGGGATGTTCCCGAGCTTAAAGGGTTTAATTTTAAGGGCGGAATGGCGTTAAAGCCCGAATTCCTGTCTTTATGGCTCGCTTTGTCACTATATACCGCGGCATTTATTGCAGAGATAGTTCGTGCAGGCATTGAGGCGGTTAACAAAGGGCAGACAGAGGCTGCACTGGCGCTGGGGTTGCCTCGCCGTCGAACACTCAATCTTGTGGTTATACCGCAAGCGTTGCGGGTGATCATTCCACCGCTCAATAGTCAGTATTTGAATATCACCAAGAACTCGTCTCTGGCAATTGCCATTGGCTATATGGATATTGTGGCAACGATTGGTGGAATTACGCTTAACCAGACAGGTCGTGAAATGGAGTGCATGCTGATTGTGCTTGGCTTGTATCTGTTCTTTTCACTGACAATCTCATCCATCATGAACTGGTACAACAAACGCCTGGCACTGGTGGAGCGATAACATGGATACAGCTACCCGTACCTATGCTCCCGGTGAGTATCCCGATGAGAAACCACCTATTGGTCAAAGCGGTTTTTTGCATTGGGTGTACACCAATCTTTTTTCGTCGCCGTTTAACATTATCCTGACCCTGCTAACGGGCTATTTTTTATACAAAATAGTGCCGCCGGCGTTCAATTGGTTGTTTGTTGATGCGGTGTTTGTCGCAGATTCCCGCGAGCATTGTCGTGAGTTGAACAGCGGAGCGTGCTGGGGGTTTATTGGTAAGCGTTTCGGTCAGTTTACCTATGGCTTTTATCCACATGAATTAAGGTGGCGGGTAAATCTTACCTTCCTGTTGTTTATCGCTGCAGTGCTTCCCATCCTGTGGGGCAACATGCCAAAGCGTCGTGAAATGTTGTGGTTTTCTGCGCTGTTCCCATTCATCGGGATCTGGTTGCTGTGTGGCGGATTTGGCCTTGAGCCGGTAGAAACCAGCAAGTGGGGCGGCTTTATGCTGACCATGGTGATCGGTGTGACCGGTATTGCTGTGTCGTTGCCACTCGGTATATTGCTGGCACTGGGAAGACAATCCGACCTGCATATTATCCGCTGGGTATGTACCGGGTTTATTGAATTTATTCGTGGTGTTCCGCTGATTACCTTGTTGTTTGTCGCCTCGACAATGCTTAACTACTTTCTGCCTCCCGGGTCGAACTTTGACCTGTTGTTGCGTGTATTGATTATGGTGGTGTTGTTTTCTGCTGCCTACCTTGCCGAGGTAGTGCGTGGTGGTTTGCAGGCGATACCAAAAGGGCAGGTGGAAGCCGCTGACGCCATGGGCCTAAAGTACTGGCAGTCAATGCGACTTGTGGTGCTGCCACAAGCGCTGAAGATTTCCATTCCGGGTATTGTGAACACCTTTATAGGTTTATTTAAAGATTCAACTCTGGTGGTGATTATCGGATTGCTCGATCCACTGGGTATTGGGCGAGCCTCGTTATCTGATACCAAATGGCAGGGGCTTTCCACTGAGGTTTATGTGTTTATTGCGCTGTTTTTCTTTATTTGCTGTTTTAGTATGTCGCGGTATTCGATTTACCTCGAAAAGAAATTGCATACCGGCCACCGCGAAGATTAAGGGTTAACTATGAACGACCAGGATCAATCAGCGCCATCACTGTCTGTTTCTGACGAGGTGATGATACGCATTAATCAAATGCACAAGTGGTATGGTCAGTTCCATGTGCTTAAGGACATCAACCTGAATGTAAATTCCGGTGAGCGCATCGTCGTGTGTGGTCCGTCCGGTTCGGGTAAGTCGACGCTTATTCGTTGTATCAACCGCCTCGAAGAGCATCAGAAAGGTGAGATCTGGGTTGATGGTATTGAGTTGACCGGAGATCTAAAACACATTGAGCAGATTCGTCGTGAAGTCGGAATGGTATTTCAGCACTTCAATTTGTTTCCACATCTGACCGTGCTGGAGAACTGCACGCTGGCACCGATCTGGGTGCGCAAGATGCCGAAGGCCGAGGCTGAAGATATAGCGCGCTCATACCTCGAGCGGGTGAAGATTCCTGAGCAGGCTGATAAATATCCCGGTCAACTCTCCGGTGGCCAACAGCAGCGTGTGGCTATTGCCCGCAGCTTGTGTATGAACCCTAAAATCATGTTGTTTGATGAGCCGACCTCTGCACTCGACCCGGAGATGATTAAGGAAGTACTTGATGTAATGATCGAGCTTGCTCGTGATGGTATGACCATGATCTGTGTTACCCATGAAATGGGGTTTGCCAAAACCGTCGCGAACCGTGTGATATTCATGGACGGTGGTGAGATTATTGAGCAAAACGAGCCGCAGGAGTTCTTTAATAATCCCCAGTCTCCAAGAACCCGCGAATTTTTAAGTCAAATATTGCTGCACTGATCCGGATTGCACCGCTCGGCATGGTATAACTTGGCTAAGTTCTGCCAATAGAGCATTGCCGGGGATTCGGGTCTGAGAATGTGGGTTAGCGAAAAAGTATGCCTGGATACGCAGGCATACTTCGAATTAGCAGTTGAAGCGATAAAAAACGCACGCGAGTCAGTATCGCTCGAAATGTACATATTTCGGCGAGATAACCTCGGTAATCGTATGCTTGAGGTACTGCGTGACGCTGCAGCCCGCGGGGTCGATGTTCGGGTACTGGTTGATAGCGTCGGCTCTCCCGGTTTCAGTCGTGACTTTATAGCGACGCTAAAACAGCAAAAGATCTCCGCTCGCGTGTTTCACCCGACGCCCCGTATTCTCGATATGGTTGCCTTGCATTCGTTGCAGCGATTTCGCCGATTGTTTGTCAATATCAATAAGCGCAATCATCGCAAGCTGATTGTGGTGGACAAAACAGTTGCGTTCGTTGGTTCCTGCAATCTTGCAGACATGCATCGCTACTGGCGCGAGACCGCAGTGCGAGTGAAGGGGCGAGGGGTGCGGGATCTCTGCCAGTCTTTTGAGTTGACCTGGGCGCGCTCGGGATATGCGAACAAGCTGAGCGCAAGGCAATTGCAGGCGCGGCTTCGTGCCAGAAGAGCGCTGAGTCTGCGGCGAGCCGGGAGCAACCCCTCTGCGGCGGCCAGTCTGGCAGTAAGAACCAACATTACCCGGCCATTGCGGGTTGCGCACAACTCGGAGCTGGTGTCAGCTATCGAAAAAGCCACCAGGCGCGTGTGGATTACCACCGCTTATTTTGTTCCGAGCCCGGTGATTGTGGCAGCGCTGCTGAAGGCGACCCGCAACGGGTGTGATGTGAAGCTGTTGCTGCCTGGCAAGTCAGATATCAATGTGGTGTCGTATGTCAGCCGGATGTTCTATCGCCAGTTAATGCGCGCAGATGTACAGATTTACGAATACCAGCCCGCTGTGTTACACGCCAAAACCCTGTTGATTGACGATTGGGTGTCGGTGGGCACGACCAATCTGAATCATCGCAGCTTCTACCATGATCTGGAGGTTGATGTGGTGTTGTACGATGCGCAATCGCGGGCGATTCTCGCAGAACGGTTTCAGCAGGACTTGTCGCTTTCGACCAGAGTAACCGCAGACAATCTGCACCGGCGTTCGTGGATAGAGAAGCTGGGTGGGCTGCTGGTGTACCCGTTCAGGCGGTTTATCTGAGGTCAATTGGTCAGTTTTTGTGCATTTTTTTTTAGTTGGTCTATAAACATCGCTACCGGATGATGCTCCTTGAATGGCGCAGGGGATTCTTTTGTCATCAAGCTGTTGACACCGGTATGCGGGGCTATCATAATTCCGCTCTTGTGTGGAGGGATTCCCGAGCGGTCAAAGGGGGCAGACTGTAAATCTGCTGCGTAAGCTTCGGAGGTTCGAATCCTCCTCCCTCCACCAGCCTACCGGCTTTGCCGGTTGGGTAGAGGCAGGAACAATTTTGCGGGTGTAGTTCAATGGTAGAACTCTAGCCTTCCAAGCTAATAACGTGGGTTCGATTCCCATCACCCGCTCCAGTTTACCGTACAACACTGTAGCGGTGGTGTACAAAAGGCCTGTGCAAGGCCCCTATAGAGCATTGCCTTTTTCAGCATTGCCCATATAGCAATCGCCCATATAGCTCAGGGGTAGAGCACTTCCTTGGTAAGGAAGAGGTCATCGGTTCAATTCCGATTATGGGCTCCACAAGTAGTCCGTCCGGTCTGGCGAAGGTCCGGCGGTGTTAAAGTTTTCGCCACTGTTACACTACAGCTGAAAATTAACAGACCAACAACAATCAGGGTCACGAGTAATGTCGAAGGAAAAATTTGAACGAACGAAACCGCACGTCAACGTAGGCACGATAGGTCACGTCGACCACGGCAAAACCACGTTGACAGCGGCTCTGACAAAAGTACAGGCAGAGTCAATGGGCGGGGACGCGAAAGCGTTCG
>CALHCI010000168.1 GCA_937931165.1 uncultured Granulosicoccaceae bacterium | reverse complement strand
CTACAGACAGTACCTTGCCTACCACGAGGGCTGGACTGGATTCAAAAAGCGCAGTTACGAAAACAAAGCCTGGCTGAAGCAGGTCGCGAGTAACGTTGATCAGTTGTCGGATCGCTATGCCGTGCAGTACCAGGGGTGCGCTAATGATCTGGAGAACGGCTTCTTACGCGGGTTGTTTTAACCGACAATCCAAGTGCATTCTCACCCGCTACACCCTGGTCCCATCACCGGTACCACGCTGCAGATCACCGGCAATGTAATAGGCAATCAGCCCGCCTGAAATGGCACCTATCAAATGTCCTTCCCACGACACGCCTGACTGTGTCGGTAACACGCCGTACATCAGCGTAGAGCCATAAACAACGGCAACCCCAATAGCGATCAGTGCCGACAACAACCGTTTTTCAAAAAAACCGGCACATACCAGAAACCCGACCAGTCCGAAAACCAGTACACTGGCACCGATATGAATGGCTGTGCGACCGAATATCCACAAACCGATGCCGGCCAGCAACGAGATCAGCACAACGATGTCGATGCTGTTTGCCCTTGATCCGGCCAGCAGCAGCAGCAACACCACCAACGGCACGCTGTTGCTCATAATGTGTGTCCAGTCCGCGTGCAGAAAAGGCAAAGTAACAATACCGACCAGCCCTTTAAAAGAACGCGGAATCAGGCCAAAGCTTTCAAGCGGCAAAAAACGGTCGGCCAGGTAGACGAGCCAGATGACCGCGACAAACACCGCTATCCATCTGACATCTCGCGCCAATGAGTGAACATGTTCGGATCCGGTCAGTGATCTTGCCACAGGCAATCCTTATTAAGTTAGCTATAAAAACTGAGTACATTTCAAGCCACATCTTAGCGCAATTGTCTCAACCTGATTCAAAGACAACAATGTCGCAATCGCCATTGAAATAACGTTGATTCAAAAGCGAATTTTATTTGTCACCGACACAACCACTAATGGCAATAGAAAAATGCGCTGTGAAAACAAACCACTACACGATATGCTCGCAAAACATGAGTAAACCCTGGCTAGACCAATGAAAAACCTGCTCGACCTGGCACAAAAGCTAAACCGCAAAAAGGTCTCCAGTCAGCAACTTGTTCAGCATTGCCTGGAAAACATTGATGCGGAAAACGGTGAGGGTAAAAACACATTTACCAGTGTCTTCCGTGAACGGGCCATCGCAGAAGCGGTTGCGGTAGATGTCGCGCGCCGTGAAGGTCGACTGACGTCGCCGTTTGCAGGCATTCCAATCTCGATCAAAGACCTCTTTGACGTGGCCGGCATGGTCACCACGGCAGGCTCCCACGTCCTCGACAAACAACCGGAAGCAACCCACGACGCGGTCATTGTGCAACGATTGCGCAGCGCCGGCTTCATTATACTCGGCCGCACCAACATGACAGAATTCGCGTACTCCGGACTCGGCATAAACGGCCATTACGGGACCCCGGCCAGTCCGTTCGATAGACGCACTCGCAGAATCCCCGGTGGCTCATCTTCAGGTGGTGCAGTGTCAGTCAGCGATGCGATGGCCGCCGCTACCATCGGTACCGACACCGGCGGCTCAACACGTATACCGGCCGCACTGTGCGGTATTGTCGGTTTTAAACCCACCGCCGAACGCGTACCGCAGCGTGGCTGCATCCCGTTATCAACGTCTCTGGATTCCATTGGCCCAATGGCCAACACCGTTACCTGTTGCTCGGTACTCGATACCATCATGAGTGGCGGCGACAACCTCGAACTCGAACCCTATCCGCAAGTCGGCCTGCGACTCGGTGTACTCGACGGCTTTGTGCTCGAGAACCTTGATGCCGAAGTCGCATCAGCCTATGAGAGCGTGCTTGATCGCTTCGGTAAACGCGGCATTCTGACTAAAACCGTTAATCTGCCGGAACTAGAAAACTATCAGGCGCATGCAAACCGCAGTAGCCTGATTGGCGGGGAGGCATACGCCTGGCACCAGCAATTTCTCGATGTCAGACACGATCATTACGATCCGTGGGTGCGCGACCGACTGGAAGCCGGCCGTTCCTTTACCGCCGCCGAATACATCAGCACGGTAAGACGTCGTGCCGATTGTCAGGCAGCTACCCGGAAACGCTGCATCGGACTGGACGCACTGGTGCTGCCAACGGTTCCAATCGTGCCACCGCCAATTGCAGATCTCATTCAAAACGACGAGCTCGCCGCGACGGTTAATCTCACCACACTGCGCAACACGTCTGTTGCCAATACGCTCAATGCACCGGCGATTACCATACCCTGTCATACGCCAGATCAGGCACCGGTCGGTTTTATGTTGCTCGGCAAATCGGGTGAAGACGAAAAGCTGCTATCTATCGCACTGAGCCTGGAACCTATTATTCGTCGAAATTAACCGACAACTCTTGCCACAAAGGATAAAATAGCCCGCATGGCGTCGATCAACTTTCTTTGTTAACTCACCCTGAATAGCGCAACGAGAAAAGCGAAAAGACCATGAAAACTGTGAGCTTTACTGCCATGAAAGATGGCACCAAAGAAGACTATGAATTTCTACGCGATCAGGAACACGACTTCTTTGCCATGACGGCTGAACGACTGCTGCGTGAACTGGCCTCACAGGAACACGACACCATCGGCGGGTATAAAGTCACCCGCCTGCAACATGCGTTGCAATCTGCCACCCGTGCTGAGAACGACGGCGCAGATACCGACTGGATAGTTGCTGCACTGCTGCACGATATCGGTGACGGTCTGGCGCCACAGAATCATGATCGCATGGCTGCCGAAATAATCCGGCCATTCGTGCGTGAAGAAGTGACCTGGGTGGTGGAGCACCATGGGGTATTTCAGATGGTGTACTACGCACAGCACTACGAGGGCTGGAATCAGTTTGAAAGAGAAAAATATCGCGATCATCCCTGTTATCAATCCTGCATAGACTTCTGCGAACGATGGGATCAGACCTCATTCGACCCGGACTACACCATGTACAGCCTCGAGCATTTTGCACCGATGGTCCATGCCGTGTTTGACCGAAAGCCCTACGATCCCGCCGTGTTAAAAGCAGGTGTGGTTACCGGGATAAGCGCTAACACCGTCACATAACACCGCCACAGCGGTAACCGTGTTTTGGCAATACTGATGGTTGCTGGATTCAATTCGAGTGCCGGTGAGTCGATAACCTGTTGTCTCACACCAAAACCCTATCAAGTGCTCAAGAGCGAGAAGTTCTGCCAATGATTTTCAGCGTTTTTTTGAAGGGCCTCGCCATGGGGGCCGCTAACGTAATACCCGGGGTATCGGGTGGTACCATCGCGCTCATTACCGGTATTTATGAGCGGCTGATCAATGCAATTAAGTCTTTTGATTTACATGCATTAAAACTACTAATGAGTCGCCAGTGGCGAGCATTCTGGACAGTCACTGACAGTACTTTTCTGCTGGCACTTTTTGCCGGCATCGGATTCAGTATTATAAGCCTTGCCAGGCTGCTGGAATACCTGCTCGAAAAACACGAAACGCTTACCATGGCGTTTTTCTTCGGGTTAATTTTTATTTCTATCTTTTCGGTAGGCAAAACCGTGAAGCACTGGAGTGCCACAGCGTGGTTAATGCTGGCGATCGGTATCGCAGTAGCAGCCGGCATAGCGTTTCTGGCCCCGGCCTCGGAAAACAGCTCGTTCTTCTATGTTTTTCTGTGCGGTATCGTTGCCATGTGCAGCATGATACTGCCCGGGTTATCCGGTTCTTTTGTATTAATCATCATGGGTAACTATGCCTTAATACTGGCTGCGATAGGCAGAGCCGATGTCGGGATTTTACTGCCACTGGCACTCGGCTGTGTGTTTGGCATGATCGCCTTTTCACATATCCTTTCGTGGATATTTAAAAATTATCACGACCAGACAATCGCCATGATGACAGGCTTTATTGCAGGGTCTCTGCTGATTATCTGGCCATGGAAAGCGACACTGACAGAATCCATTGCCAGAGAAGGTAAGCCTGCCAAAGAAGTTGTCACTGGCTATGACTGGTTTTTTCCATCACTGACAGACCCAGGCACCCTGCTCGCTCTGTTGCTGGCTTTCGGTGGCGCACTGGCGCTTTATGTCATGGAAAAACTGGCATCTCGCACCTGAATACGCTCACAGGACTTTACGGCTTAAGCGTATTTAAGCAACCACAGGTAAACAGCGCTATACTGGAATTTGTTAAATAACCGGAGAATGCAGTGCTCGTACAGGGATTGTCGACACGCACATGAAAACCACTGCTGATGTAGTCCAGTGGTTGCAAGGTTTAGGCTTCGAACGTTTCGCCGCGCAGTTCGAAGCCAACGAAATCGATGCCGAGGTCCTTCCTGATCTCAACATCGCCGATCTGTGCAGTATGCAGATTCCGATCGGACCGGCAAAAAAAATCCTCAAAGCTATTCAGGCGCTGGAAGCAGCGGGGTCGGCAGCCGATTCTGTATCACTGGTCGGCAGCACCTCTTCTGTAACTGCCACACTGACACCGCGCCCGGCAACTGCTACAGAGCCGGAGCGACGACAATTAACCATCATGTTTTGCGATATGGTTGGCTCGACCGCTCTTGCAATCTGCTGAAACTCAGGCTAAGACTTCCCTGCAAACCGGAGGCAGCACAACTTCACGCACACACAGTGACCTACAAGATGCCTTTCTGGCAGCTGTGGGCAGACTACTGTGTGGCTCTGGCAGACAATAATCACCCGGGGGAAACCTGCCGCAAGGTATTCAAAGCCCGTGAAGATTTACAGGCGCGTGGCGTAAAACTCGGGCTTTCTAATATTATGGTGACCGAAGCCGAACTGTTGCTTGCGAATCATCAGACAGACGAGGCCGTCACACGCATTGCAGAAGTCAAAAAATACATTGAAGAGACCAGTGAAAAATACTACGAGCCGGAGGTTTACCGGATTGAAGGCCTGATCCATCAGGCTAATGGGAAACCGGCGCTGGCCATTCAGTGTTTTGAACACGCACTGGCGGCAGCCAGCGAGCAACAGGCTTTCTGGTGGCAGCTGCGCAGCGCAACCGAGCTGGCAGCATCTACCTCTCAGACGACACCGCTCGATAATTTACTGGAAAGTTATCGGGGCTCAGAATACGACGATATCAGCCGCGCCGTCGCCACACAGCAAGCACTTTTAAGCACATCTCCGGGCAGTTAAGCCTTTCCCGCGGAAACTACCGCTGACTGTTTCAACGCACTAATTCCGACAATTATCCCTCGCTGGTGTGATCGAACACTGACAGTACGCCTATCTACTACTACATTATATTCGTCCGGTTATAAAACAGACGCTTTCGGGTGTTTGTAACCACCGGCGAAAAAACGATTCGAACAACGGCATCAAAAAAATAATCGTGACGTGCGTCACAATGGCCCGTTAAGTGCAGTCACACACGGCACAAAAATTACGTTTAGACGTTGATTGGGGTTTTCCGCAGTAATCGTCACGGGCAAAAAAAGCAGATGTCAAAAATCAGGCAGAGTCATTCATGATTCACCAAGACGTTACACAACAATTATACGAACCTGATCAGGCTGCAACGATAAAGCTGATCGGTGTGGGCGGCGGCGGTTGTAACGCGGTCGAGCACATGATTGGCGCCGATATACACGGCGTCGACTTTACACTCGTCAATACTGACGCGCAGGCACTTGCCCGCTATCACCCCGACAACATCATCCAGCTCGGTAATTCACTGACCCGCGGCCTGGGTGCCGGCACCGATCCGGAAATCGGTCGCATGGCGGCAGAGGAAGACGCCGATCTGATTGCCGGGGCAATCGGTGAAGTGGACATGCTGTTTCTGACCGCTGGTATGGGCGGCGGCACCGGTACCGGTGCGATACCGGTGATCGCACGCATCGCTCGTGAACTTGGCGTGCTGACCGTTGCGGTAGTGACCAAGCCTTTCGGCTTTGAAGGTGGCAAGCGACGCCAGGTTGCTGAAGCCGGTTTGGCCGAACTGCGTAAGCATGTTGACTCGCTTATTGTTGTACCCAACGAGAATCTGCTGACACACCTTGGCCCGAACATCAGTTTGATTGAGGCTTTTTCAGCGTCAAACGATGTACTGACTAACGCGGTACAGAGCATCGCCGAACTCATCACCAACCCCGGCCTGATCAACGTTGACTTTGCGGATGTGAAGTCGGTGATGACCGAAACCGGTGAAGCGATGATGAGCACCGGTCGCGGTATCGGTGAATACCGCGCAAGAGACGCCGCTATTGCGGCCACTGAAAGCCCGCTGCTTGACGAAATCGCACTCGATGAAGCACGTGGCATACTCGCCAACATTACCGCCAGCGACAGCTTGTCGATGGGTGAATTCCAGATCGTCGGTGACATTCTCGACCAGATCACTGCGGAAAATGCCAACGTCGTCATCGGCACCGTTTTCGATCCGGAAATGAGTGACGAAATACGCGTCACGGTGGTCGCAACAGGCCTGAAGCCAGCCCAACGTCGCATGGCACCTCCACCCAGAGGCCGAAAACCATCGAGTACCGGTTTCCTTGGCTTCGGTTCACGTGATGCAAAAGAGCCACGCCGCAAGGCGGCGCGAAAGGGATCAAAGCTTCGGTACAAGCGTCGCGACTCGGAAGCTCCGGCAACCACAAGACGCCGACCAAGACTCGTAGAAGACCAATACGAAGAACAACAGTATCAGGAACAGACGTACCAGGAAGAGCAGTACGAAGAACAACAATATCAGGCACCACAAGAGAATCGCCCGGCAGAGCGGGAACCGATCGATGTCGCGCCTGCTCCGAAGCCGGTGTTCTGTCAGGCCTGTGGCAACAAACCAGACAACCATACCGCCAACTGTCCGTTTGCCGACACTGAATCCGATAGTCCGAAGCAAAGCCGTTCGTTTCTGCTCGATGATCGAAACGATATGGACGACATTTTCACCAGAGACAATGCTGCGCCACGTGTACGGCCAGCCGCCGAAGCAGCTGCCTCGAGCGAACCTGCTCCTCGCGTAAAAAACAAAGCAAAGCCGACTTTTGGTACGGGCAAGAAAAGCGCTTCATTTAACAAGCACGTTGCGGGACTGGTTGCCGGTGCGCTGGTGCTGCTGTCAGTCTTTTATGTGTTGATGTCAAACAAGGCCGCTGTGGATAATCCAACCGTCGCCAGCACATCATCCGGTGGCAAAAGTGACATCGCAGAGCGCAAACTCAGAGAAGCGCAGCGCCGGCTTAGCGGGCTCGACGACAACTGATCGGGCACTACCCTCCTCCTTCAAAGGCGTGCCGCAATAGGCAGGCACGCAGCAGTTTGATTGCGGTGATCAAACTTTCCAAACAACCCACTATGCGCGGTACAATATTCGGTATCTCCACAGATTACCGATTTGGAACCGCTCATGGCCAAGAATTCAAAGCCCGTACTGATCGACACCAACCCGGGTCGCAGCGCACAGCCGTATGGCATTGCGCGTGAGCTCGGCACCGACATTGACCTGGTACACGAACCTTCGATCGGCGTTATCGGCACCAAAGGCGACAGCCAGTGCTACCTCGGCGTTCAGCGTAAAGTAGAGGCCATTCATGCACGGCTACGTGAGCGCCTCGGCCGCGAAGACGGTCAAATTCCGATGCGACTGGTACAACCGGAATACACCATCGCCACGTCAGACGGCATGCGTAACGGCACACGCGAAATGCGTTACTCATTGATTGGTCGCGAAGTCACCAACGATTCAGTATGCGAACACCTGAGTGCCACCGGCCTTGAAGGCACCATAGCGGTCGTTGCCTGTGACAAACCACCGGTTGGTACGTTGTCGGCCCTGCTGGAACACAATCGCCCGGCGATTATCATGTCAGACGGTCCGATACACCCGGGTAAAGACTCAGTCACTGAACAACCCATCGATATCGTTACCGGTTTTCAAGTCGCCGCCAACCCGGACCCTGACTACAAAAAACGCATTGCCAAAGAAGCCTGCCCAGGCTACGGCAGCTGTGGTGGCATGTTTACTTACAACACGATGCAAACTTTCATTGGTGTCGTCGGTATGCAACCGCTGCACATGGTTGCACCACCATCGGATGACCCCATCCGCACCGGTGAATTTGCCGATCAGCTAATCACTTATTTGCACGGCATGATTGAACGCGGCCACACACCCAGAGATATCGTTAGTCGCGACGCCATACGCAACGCGGTGATTGTGGCTATGGCCGTTGGTGGTTCCACCAATGTGTTGTTACATGCGCCGGAAATTGCCCGTGCCGCAGGGTTTAAGAGCTTTGCCAAAGAAATCATGTCACCGGAAGAATTCAATCATCTTTCGCAAAACGTTGTACCGGTCCTGACAGACGCCCGGCCCTACGGCGTTTACTCCATGGTAGATATCGGCGAAAAAGGCGGCGTACAGGCCATCGTTAAAGAACTCATGCAGGCAGGTCTTCTTTACGGAGACACACTAACCTGTACCGGTGAAACGCTTGCAGAGCAAGTCGCCCGACTCGACCCTCCGGCACCCGATGGAACGGTTATTTACACCGTCGAAGAACCGTACAAACCTACCGGTGGGCTGCGCGTACTGGGTGGTAACCTCTCCCCTGAATTCAGCGCGGTATTAAAACTGGCCGGTGTTGAAGGCGGCCTTGAAGATAATCTGTTTAAAGGCACAGCACGATTGTTCGATGGCGAGCAGGATCTGTTAGACGCGCTGGAACATCAACCGGACAGCTTTCAGAACCATGACATGGTGATCGTGAGATACGAAGGGCCAAGCGGCGCACCCGGTATGCCGGAGATGCTCGACTCAACTTCGCGTATAACAACACTGTGCAGAGAACGCGACATTGTGGTTGGCCTGATGACCGATGCAAGATTCTCAGGCGGCTCAGTGGGTCTTGTGATTGGCCACGTCGGACCCGAAGCGGCACTGGGCGGTCCAATTGCATTTGTAGAAAACGGTGATGAAATCATCGTCGATCTCAACACCAATGAACTGAATTGTACCGAACTCAAAGATGCGGCAACCGTAGCTAAACGCAAAGCCGCCTGGGAAGCGCAGGTAAAGGACAACGGCGGCATTCACCCTTCTTGTGGCACCGCCGACACGCGATTGCTTAACCGCATGCGTGAATCTGCTGTCTCTGCAGTGTTTGGTGCCGGTATGCACCCTAACCGGTCGGTGTTTGTACCGGAAGAACGCCCTGCCGATCGCACCGGCTTTGTCCCTTCAAACAAGTGGCGTGACGGATCACAAAAGAGCTTCAGCTAACCAACCCACTCTCCCGTTATAAACACTTAATATAGGGGCAGACAATGTTCAGTCACGTAATGCTTGGCGTTAACGATATGCAGGCATCAAAACAGTTCTATGATGCCACGCTTGGTGCACTCGGCTATGAGCCGGGAGTAATAGACAAAAAGGGCCGCTGTTTTTATCGCACCCCCAAGGGTGTCTTCGCGTTAAGCCCACCTATTGACGGGCAACCCGCCTGTGGTGCCAATGGCGGAACTGTCGGGTTTCTTGCCAAAACCACTGATATTGCAGATGCCTGGCACAAAGCCGGACTGGAAAACGGCGGTACCACTTGCGAAGACCCACCCGGTCCGCGCGGTGAGGTGATGTACCTTGCCTACCTGCGTGACCCTGCAGGTAATAAAATTTGTGTGCTGCATAAGCTGTAGTGAATAACAACACATGCCATTGATAGCAATGGCATGTGTTAGTGTCGTCACTGACTACTATCAAGCATTATAGCGCTGTTCCACTTGTATAACGCTTTCTTTAAATTGTGATTCATAGCGACTGGCAAATTCTTCCCCGGTGCATAGCGATTTACTGTCGACCAGCTTGTCTGTAAACAGTATGCCTTCAAGATGATCCAACTCGTGCTGAAATATGCCGGCAGAAATTCCGCGTACTTCAATACTCAATGCATCACCGTTACGGTCCAGTCCATCCACCTTTATTATCGGGCATCGGCGCACGACACCGCGTAAGCCCGGGATCGACAAACACCCTTCGAAGTTTTCAAAGCGATCATCGGTAAGAAAGGTCACCTCGGGATTGATCATTACCGTTAACGGGTACTCAGGCCTGTACGGATAGCGTGAATTGTGACCGGCTTCGACAACAAATATGCGCCACGTGTTATCGACCTGATTGGCGGCAATTCCTGCCCCCTTTGCTTTGCGCTTGGTCGCAATGAGCTGATCTATAAAGTGCTGTGTTTGTGCAGATTTCAGTTGCTCTAAAGCAACCGGTGTGGCGACTTTACGTAGCGTCGGGTGGCCGATATTGATAATGGCTAACGTGCCATCTGCACTATTCATACTGGTGCATCTCTTCCGGTTTATTGCTTAGGTATTCAACCATCTCCCACTCAAGCCCCATATCATCATAAAAATACAGGCGCAGCCGATGGGAGTCTTCAATCAGTGGTCCGTTCTGCTGGTAGCCAGCATTCAGTAAACGGCGCTCTGTCGCCCGTGCATCATCAATTTTAAAGCAAAGATGATTCACTCCAAAGTTTACATAAGTATCGTGCGGCGAGCTGGCCGCAACACCGGGATGTGCCGCCTGCAATGCGATGTAGGAATTATCGTTACCCACATGCACCCAGCGGTAGCCTGCCTCTGAGACAGCGTCTTGTCGAACCTTGTGATCCGGCGCTATCAATTGAATGAATCTTACGGCGGCATCAATATCCGGCACAGTGATGTTGGCGTGTTCAAGCTGAGTCATCTGATTCTCCTGTAGGAAACCAAAGGCTACTACCTAAAGTTAGGTTGAGGTCAAGAATTTTTATTCCGTATTATTCACAAGCCATACTTTCAACAGCGACGACTAGCCAGAGAGCAATTCCCACATCGGAGAAACAGCCCAATCAATAGGAGAAGTTTCTATCTAAGTACATTCAGCACGGCAGGTGTCTCGAAAAGACTGACAACGAGCGCGGAAAAACAGCATTAAAGGCAAAGAACAGAAAAGTAATCTCAAAGTCGATTGCATCATCAGACGTTAGGTTAACGATTAGGTTGTATTCTAATTGTCTAACACGGATAGCGCGCCAATGGTCCCGGAGCGTTCCATACAATTTTAACAACTACGCCATCGACTCATTCACAGCACAGAACGTGTTCCTCGGCAATTTAAGTCAAAGCAGCATTGCGCGTGGTTACTTGTCTGACCAACGTCTGATTCGGCTGGAGAGCACCGGTATTGAGGCTATACGACGGCGGATCATCACTTATATGTATTAAGAACCACTACGCCTCATCTGACATCACTATCTACAACGTCAACTTGCAAGAGGTTGCAAAACACCGCCTCGAATCAACCGTTACCGCGCTGTCAATAATGCCAGCTGTCAGTTCGGACAAACTGTTGCTGGGCCTGCAATCCTGCAGCACCCCCTACTCCGATTGTTCCAATGATTCCAGACTGGGTATTTTCGAAACGGCAGCAAAGGCCCTCACCTGGCAAAGTCATTCACTGATCGGTGAGATTACCG
>CALHCI010000167.1 GCA_937931165.1 uncultured Granulosicoccaceae bacterium | reverse complement strand
ATAACGTTATCGACGGTGCCGTGCGGTGTTCGTGCAAGTGCCAGCGTTTCCAGCAATTCCGGATCTGCTTCCTCGTCACTGAGCATTTTTATCCAGGCGCTCATGATTTCTTTGGTTGAAATGTCATGTTACCTTTTAAACCACTTTGGCAGGTAAAAGCAAAGGTTGAAATGTAACTGCGCGACATACGTGTGTGAAAACAGCGCTATTGCTGCAAGCGTACAAGCTTTCAGGTGCGTTTTTCTCTGTGCTGAGGAGTCTCAATGTGCTCCATCGCAGAAGTTGCCAACCGTATACCTACAACTATTGTTGTTTCTCGTTGCGGTAGGCAAATGCTTTACCGAAGCGCCAGATCAGATAGTCCCCACAGGTGGTAGGGTCCTGTTTCTGTATATAGTCCGGCCCGTAGATATCCCGTGCATCAATTGGGGTATCGGGGTCCGGATCAAACGCCAGCACCAGTGATAAACGCTCGCGCCCCGAACGGTTTACGACCCGGTGGGGGGTGGATTTGTAAGCACCGTCGGTCCAGCGTGCGAGCAAATCCCCCACATTGATGACCAGTGTGCCCTCGATGGGTGGCGCATGAATCCAGTTGCCATTGATGTCTTCAACCTCCAGTCCACCCACATCGTCCTGACACAAAACGGTGAGCACTCCGAAATCGGTGTGGGGCCCGACACCGAACTGTTGTGAATCACAGTCTGCCGGCTGCGACGGGTAATACACAAACGAAGCGCGGCTCAGTGGTTGTGCACAGCGTTGTAAAAAAAAGTTTTCTGCAAGACCGAGACTAATGGCGCAACCTCGCAGTAACTGGAAGGCGACTTCGTGGGCATGCCGGAAATAGTCCATCGCAGCAGGCTCAAGGCCCGGAACAAATGCCGGCCACTGGTTCGGACCTCGTAACTCATGATCGGCGGGAGTGTTGCCATCGACGTCCTGATAGCCCCAGATAAAACTTTCTTTCAGGTCGGCTTTGGCGTCGTCCTGCATTTTCGCAGCCCCCTGTTGCAGCCAGCCGCGATGCCCGGCAGATACCGTTATCGATGCTTTGTCTGTGTTTGCTGCGTGAAAGAACTGATAGGCCGCATCACGCGCTGCATCGATTGCATTGGCCGGAATGCCGTGGCCCTTCACGTAGATAAACCCTAAGTTTTGGCTGGCGGCGTGCAGTTGCCTGGCCACTGACTCGGGTTTTTCTCCGTTGAGAAGCGGGGAGATATCGACAACCGGGATTGCGTCCGGGTCTGCGTTGCTGACGTTGGAGTTACTCACCGATTGGTCCTGTCGTTTCGATGAACAGAGCTTACGGAACCCCGCAATTTCGCGCAATCACGGCTTTTTATTCGGACGATCAGGTGCATGGGTTGAAACTAACCAAATATTAATGATGGCTGAATGAGAACCATGATGGGGTCCACAGAGATCGCGGAAGCATGTCGCTAAACTGCGCCATCCTGTGAACTGATCGAGAGTTTTAACATTGATTAAATTAACCAGCCTGGCCCTGGCTGCGGCCGCGTTTTCCGTCTTATGGTCTCCTCAGACTTATGCTCAAACCTGTGTCGATGACGACGGTGACGGCTGGGGCTGGGATGGCAACGGATCCTGTCAGGTACAGCAGGTGAATGCCAGTTGCATTGATGATGATGGTGATGGCTGGGGATGGGATGGCTCGGGCTCCTGTCAGGTCGGTAGTGGCAACAGCACTGCCGGCGTTGCTGCAAGCGCTTGTGTTGACGACGACGGTGATGGCTGGGGCTGGGATGGTCAGGGCTCGTGTCGTGTTGATGCGGTGGGAAATACTGATAGTGGTGGTTCGCAAACCAATACATCGCAAGACTGTATAGATACTGATGGTGACGGCTGGGGCTGGAGTGACACCACCGGTTCATGCCGGGTGCAATCGGGCGCGGCCTCAGATTCGGGTAATCAAAACTCCGGTAATAGCGGTTCTGGTAATAGCGGTTCTGGCAATAGCGGGTCTGGTAACCAGGGGCAGTCGACTGTGCCTGGCGGGCGTTTCGATAGCAGCACGGATCTTGTTGCCCTGCATTTTGATCACGGTCCCGATCCCGACGACGGCCATGCTGCCGCTGCGGGTTTTGTCGTTCACGACTATTTTTCGCTTCCGGTCGTGGTCGTTGGCGGCACCACAGGTGTCTACAGTGCCGATCGCTATCTGCCGGCGTCTGAAGGTTTGATGAATCAGATCTGGGGCTCGCAGTGGCTGGACGCACACAACAACCGCCAGACTTCGGTAGAACAGGCGGCCAGGCGCTGGGTTGGTGCACTGGCTGCGGGCGGAGATGTCTGGGTGGCTGAAGGCGGGCCATCTGATTTTACCGCTGCGGTTGTGCGTTTTGTGCAGGCGCAATATCCGGAGTACAACACCCGTAACCGTGTACATGTGGTGCAACACAGCGTATGGAATGAAGATCATGCACTGCGATCAGATCTTGATTTTATTCGTGGCAATACCAACTACATTCGCGTTGAAGATGGTAACGATCCTAACGCCACTGCAGATCTGCGTCAGGAGAACGGTTCGGCATTTGTCGCCAGTGCGTTGTCCAGTGCTTATCGCGGTGTTTGGCAAAATGCATTCAACTACCTCGACCCGAATGACAAGCTCGATTTTTCTGACACTGTAGAGCTGCTGTATATCCTGAATATCGGTACGTCAAAAATTGCAAACCCGGATGATTTTGCCCGGTATTTTTTCTAAAACGGTAAAGGCTGCGTCGATATGCCCACATTTTGGGAGAAAACTTTCCTCCCAAGCTCCGGCGCAGTCTGAATGAATAACAACTTGCCGTTTTGATGGCAAATCCGCAATGGCGAAAGCTCGCCAAAACGGTATCCTGTCCGCCATCCATCGCTAAAAAAGTTTAATCCGCTTATGAGCAAACTCGACGATATGCGCGAGGATATTCGGTTGGCCAGACTGAATAACCAATCCTATCGTTTTATGTTCGGCCTCTTTGACTTCGTTAAAGGACTGCTGAAACTCTTGTTGCTCGCGTTTTTTGCTGTGGGTATCTGGTATCTCACGTATGGCTATGAGACCACCAGACCCGCCTTAAGCGACGCTACGTTAGCGAGTGCAGAAAGCAAGCCTGTATCAATCGGTGTATCAGAAGAGACTCTGTCGGAAGAACGGATCGCAATGCTGCGCGAGTTTGCGAGCAAAAACCGCGACGGAGGTTCTGCTGCAGTGCAAGCTGAATCCACGATTGCTTCCGCTGCAATACCAACAGTGCAGAGCACTGGTATTGCACCTGCTACCAGAGACGCCACAACAGAATCAGAACTGCCGCTGCCTGACATCAGTGCGAAGGCTTTGCTTGCAGATCTTGAAGAAAAGCTGGGCGGTAAACGGGTGGCGGAGGATGACGTCGAACCCATCGACAACGTACCCTCGGTGGTCGAATCTCCGATAATCCAGGCGTCAATCTCTGAGCCGGTGTTGCCGGCGGTAGGTAGTGAAAACCCGGTCGCCATTGAAACCATGGCTGCCATTGAAATCCTGCCTGAAACTGCAGATGAAGCAGCAGATGCACCCGCGGCTGATACCTCAGTTGCCAGCACTGATTCTGTGCAGGATTCCGCGTGGATAATCGATCAGAACCCGGAGCACTACACTATCCAGATAGGCTCTACCACCAACCGGCCGTTTCTCGAGCGATTTGAGAAAAGCCTGCCTGAAGAGCAGCCCACAGCAATCTTTGAAATGCTGATTGGCCAGGGTCCCGAAAATACACTGACGTTCGGGTTGTTTGACACTAATGAGGCAGCAACGGCAGCACTGGGTAATTTGTCTCAACGGTCGCGACGTTACAGTGCGTACGTACGCAAGTTAAGTGCGATACAAAAGCAGGTTCGCGATCTTGGTGGCGATCTCGCCATTGCGCAAAAGGTCGGTAACTAAGCGGACAAGCTCGTTGTCTGCGGCACAGTGTCACCCGTTAATTCGTTTTCCTGACTTGACTGTCAATACCTTATAATGGCGGGCCGTTCGTGCTTCACGGACCAGCAAACCTTAAGAGAACCGCGCCATGTATCTGGGTATTGACCTCGGCACTTCAGGTGTCAAAGTCCTGCTGATTGATCAGTCTCAGGCAATCATTGATAGTACCTCTGCTAACATCAGCGTATCTAATCCTCAGCATGGCTGGAGCGAACAGGACCCGGCCTCATGGATTACTGCAACTGAAAGTGCACTTGCGGCACTCTCGCAAAAACATAATCTGGCGGCGGTAAAAGGAATCGGGTTATCCGGTCAGATGCATGGCGCGACGTTACTGGACAGTGCTGGTGAAGTCATTCGCCCGTGCATTTTATGGAACGATGTCAGGAGTCATGCAGAGGCCGAAAGTCTAAACGCCGATCCGTTGTTTGAACATACCACTGGCAATATTGTATTCCCTGGCTTTACCGCGCCCAAGCTTGCCTGGTGTGCAACCCATGAAAAAGAAAACTTTGATCGTATCGCCAAAGTGTTGTTGCCTAAAGACTATCTGCGTTACTGGTTAACCGGTGAGTATGTGTCTGAAATGTCCGATGCATCGGGCACAGGCTGGCTGGATATAGGCGCACGCAGATGGTCACCGGAGTTACTGGCCGCGACCGGGCTTAGCATAGATCATATGCCTTCACTGGTCGAAGGGACGGCGGTAAGCGGGCAGTTAAGATCAGAACTTGCCAGCCAGTACGGTATGAGTGCCAGTGTCGTGGTTGCCGGTGGTGCCGGAGACAACGCGGCGTCTGCGTGTGGTTTGGGTATCGTGCAGGCGGGTTCGGCGTTTGCATCATTAGGAACATCCGGTGTGTTGTTTGTGAGTAATGATAGTTTCAAGCCCAACGCAAAAAGTGCTGTGCATGCGTTTTGTCATGCGTTGCCAGATCGCTGGCATCAAATGGGGGTCATACTTTCAGCTACCGATTCTCTTAACTGGTTTGCTCGCATGGTGAGTACAGATGCCGCAGAACTCACCAAAGGACTGGGTGAAAATTTAAGAGCACCTTCTCACGTCACGTTTCTTCCCTACTTATCCGGTGAGCGCACACCGCACAATGATGCGCATATACGTGGCGTGCTAAGCGGCATTACCACATCAACCGAACGTAACGATATGACTCAGGCGGTACTTGATGGTGTCAGCTTTGCCTTCCGCGATAATCTATCGGCACTGGCCGCAGCCGGCAGCGAGGTTAAGCGCGTGACCGCAGTGGGTGGTGGGTCACAATCGCGTTACTGGCTGGCGAGTCTGGCGACCTGTCTGAACATCCCGGTCGATGTGCTGCATGATGGTGAATTCGGTGCGGCGTTTGGTGCGGCAAGGCTTGGTTTAATCGCTGCTGAAAACAGCAGCCCTGATGCTATCTGTGTGTCTGCCCCTGCGGCTTATACTATAGACCCGGTAAGCGAACAGGTGGCTGCTTACCATGATGCTTATCAGCACTTCAGATCATTGTATCCGGCAATGAAGTCAGTAGCGGTATGAAGGCTCTCTTGAAAATCCCCCGCTGTTTGTTGTGGCTTGTGCTGCTATTGGTGACACCCGCCACTGCAGTAGCGTCCGAATGTGTCGTCTTGATTCATGGGCTGGCGCGCACCGCAAGTGCGATGAAACCATTAATTAAACCACTTGAGAATAAAGGCTACCAGGTGGTGAATGTTGATTATCCGTCACGCAAACACCCGATAGAAACGCTTGCACCGATGGCGGTTGAAACGCTGGGTGTTCTGCGGTGTGATAACCCCGAAAAAGTACATTTCGTTACGCACTCACTGGGTGGCATACTGGTGCGTTATCAGGCTGAGAAGGTTGGCATAGAAGATCTCGGACGAGTCGTCATGATAGCTCCGCCTAATCAAGGCAGTGAAGTGGTTGATCATCTTCGTGACGTGCCTGGCTTTTCTGTTTTTAACGGGCCGGCCGGACTTCAACTCGGTACCGATAGCAACAGTATTCCAAAGCAGCTTGGTGCGGTGGACTTCAGTCTTGGAGTGATTGCCGGTACCGATACTATCAACCCGATTCTCTCGCAGTACCTGCCCAACCCTGATGACGGTAAAGTCTCGTTAGAAAGCACACAGGTTGACGGTATGGATGATTTTATTGTGTTTCCACACACGCATACCTTCATCATGCGATCAAAGGCGGTGATAGCACAGGTGCTTTATTTTCTACAACAGGGAAAATTCAATCACGAATCCGGTTGATCGATGCTTGTGTTTTGGGTGTCTGTATTTGGATTGTCTGTATCAGGGCTTTCTATATCGGGTGCATTCTTTTTGAAGTTTTTGCGTGAATAACCCGGCTCAATGGCGCGTACTGTTTGTTCAACAATCGCGCTAAACAAATCCATTTCATGTGCGGTTGGACTTGCCTTCATAATCATCTGGCGCATGGCATAAAAAGCGTTCCAGTTTTTAGTGGACAAATCGAATTCCAGTGTTTCAAGCCATTTGCGCAAGATGTCATCAGGCGTCTGGATGGTAGCATTGTGTTCTGTGGGTGTGATGTCTTTGGGCAGTTGTGAAAGTGCAAGCATTACGGCGTGCGACAGATTCATACTCATTAACGGGCCCGGTATATCAAGTGTGGCGGTACGATGCGCCCACAATAAATCTTCTCGCGACAGGCCATGATCTTCTGCGCCAAACATCAGTGATACCGGCCGGCCGTCTCTCAGTACGGGCCATTCAAGTACTTCATTAAAAGGCTGTGACGGTCGGCGTTTACCGGAGCGCCTGCTAAACGCAATGCGGGTGCCATCAGGTTCATTGTAGGCGTAGTCGTCCCAGTTATCGTAGAGTATGCAGCTTCGCAACGGCCCCTGGCCCTGTGCTGCACCTTTGCGTGCGTGCACATCGAGCTCGCATTGCGGGTCGATGATAATCAGTTTTTCCTGCCCATAGTTGCACATAGCGCGCGACACCATGCCGATATTGCGCGGATACTTTGGGCGTACCAGTATCACGGTAAATTGCAATGGAGGGGTAACGTCGTTTGTCATCTGTGTTTTATGCAGCAGAAAGGAAGGTGAAGCAAGAATAAACAATGAGAATTCGTTATGATGCGCCAATGAGTATAACAGTATTCATTGTTTGCAGAATCAGGGTAATCGCCAATGCGCCGCGCCACTGATCTCACTCTGCTGACAACGCTTGCCGCAATGTTTGTGTTTCATTCACCGTTTACCCGTTGGTGGACCAGTCTCGGGCTGCCCTGGTATACCGTTTTTTTACTGTGGCTTTTGATCATTGGATTAATAGCGCTCAATTCGACGGGTGGCGGGCGACACAGTGGGGATTGAACTGTGGGTGCTGTTTCTGGCGGCACTGGTTTATCTTGGGGTGTTGTTTCTCATTGCCTATTGTGCGGATAACGGGTACTTATCAAAACGACTTGTAGAACACCCGGCCATCTACGCGCTATCACTGGGTGTTTATGCTACCTCGTGGACGTTTTACGGCAGTGTAGGTCTGGCCGATCAAAGCGGCATGGCCTTTCTTACCATTTATCTCGGTGTCACTGCGGCGTTTTTACTTGGCCCCTTTTTATTGAAACCTATCCTCAGGTTGTGCTCTGACTATCAGTTGTCGTCTGTGGCTGATCTGCTGGCGTTTCGTTACGGTGGCCGTGCTACCGGGTTTTGCGTCACGGTATTTTTACTGGTGGGCATACTGCCGTATATCTCGTTGCAAATTAAGGCGGTAACGCAATCGATACAGGTGCTGGCTCAACAGGCAGCGCCAAACTTACTTGCATTGGTATTTTGCTTAACCACGGTGGTGTTTGCCGTTTTATTTGGTGCCCGCCACCTCACACCAAGAGAAAAGCACTCAGGGTTAGTCGTGGCAATTGCTTTTGAGTCGGCCGTTAAATTAATTGCGCTACTGATCGCCGGTGCGGTGGCGGTGTTGCAGGTATTCGGCGGTTTTGAGCCAATGAACGAATGGCTTGCCGACAACCCGGAGCAATTGGCTGCAATGTATGAGCCGGTTGGCTCATCACTGTGGAGTACGTTGTTGTTGCTTGCCTTTGGGGCGGCTTTTCTATTGCCGCGCCAGTACCATATGACATTTGTTGAAAACCACAAGCCGGGTTCTCTCAAGATTGCCTACTGGCTGTTTCCGTTGTATTTGCTGTTGTTGAATCTGCCAATTTTTCCAATTCTTTGGGCAGGTAAGCAACTGTCGCTGGAAATGCCAGCCGACTTCTACGTTCTGGGTATGGCCATGAGCGTCGGAGACAAGTGGCTGGCCTTGCTGGTTTATATCGGCGGGTTGTCAGCGGCCAGCGCTATGATGATAGTCACCACGCTGGCGTTGTCTTACATGTGTCTCAATCAACTGCTGCTGCCGCTGAGTATTTCCACCAATAACCCGGATACCAATCTTTACCACCGGTTGTTGTGGAGTAAGCGGGTCATTATTGCTGCCATTATTGCTGCCGGTTACGGGTTTTATCTGGTGATCGAGCTCAATCAGGGGCTTGCCAGTCTCGGGTTGATTTCTTTTGTTGCTGCCATTCAATTGCTGCCCGGTGTAATCGGTTTACTGTTCTGGACACGCGCAACACAAACCGGATTTCTACTCGGGCTACTTGGCGGTGCCAGTGTCTGGTTTGCGTTTCTGGTGTGGCCGTTATTAACTGATACCGCCTCTATCACCAGTGTGCAAAACCTGATTGCAAACATGGGTTTTGAAGGCGTTGATGTATGGAGTATATCTACATTCTGTTCGCTAACAGTCAACTGTCTTCTGTATGTATTGGGTTCAGTGGTCACTGAGCCAAGCAATGAAGAAAAGGAAGCGGCGCAGGCCTGTGTGTCTGATGCGCTGAGGCCATTGTCCGGTCTCGTTAATGCGCGCTCTGCTGCAGAATACACAGCACAGTTAAGGCAGCTTCTGGGTAGCGAAGCTGCAGATCAGGAGGTAAATCGCGCGCTCAGTGAACTTAATATGCAGGGTGATCATCTCGAGGCCGGTGAGTTGCGCGTATTACATGAGCGTTTAGAGCGCAACCTCTCCGGGTTATTGGGGCCGACGGTGGCAAGGCTGACTTTGCGGGGGAATTTGCAGCTTAATCAACCCGCCAATCAGGCACTGACGGAAAGCCTGAGAGCAATGGAAACGCGGCTCGAAACATCACGGCAGCAAATGCGTGGTATGACCAAAGAGCTCGATGATCTGCGTCTGTATTTACGCAGCGTACTTCACGAGTTACCGCTTGGGGTTTGTTCAATCAGCCCCGAGGATGATGTTTTGATCTGGAATCAGGCCATGCAAACCATTAGCGGTATTAATGAAAAGGTGGCGCGGCAGTCTAAGCTTCAGGATCTTCCTGCGCCATGGAACGAGTTGCTAAAACAATTTTCAGCTTCGACAGACCGGCATCGATTTAAAATGCATGTGGAGCTGTCTGACGGCAATAAGTCTTTTAACTTCCATAAATCGCATGTTAACTCCCCGGCCGATAACAGTGATAGTAACAGTGGTCATGGAACGGGGCAGGTCATACTGGTTGAAGACAGAACCAACATAGATCTGTTGGAATCAGAACTCGCACACAGTGAACGTTTGGCATCCATTGGTCGGCTGGCAGCAGGTATTGCCCATGAGATTGGTAACCCGTTGACCGGTATTGCCAGTGTTGCACAAAACCTCACCTACGATGCTGACTCAGCCGCGCTGGCAGAGAACTCCTCAGATATCCTTACCCAGGTTAACCGGATCAATGCGATTGTACGGTCGTTGCTGACTTTTGCACGAAACGAACATTCACTGGGTGATGATCGTGAATATGTAGACATCGGGTCAAGTGTTGAGCAGGCAATTCAGCTGGTCACTTTATCTGAACAGGCAAAGTCGATTAACTTTGATGTCTCACTGGAAGACTCGCTGGTGGTCTATGCCAATTCCGGTCAGATGGTGCAGGTGTTTGTTAATCTGCTAAACAATGCATGTGATGCATCAAGCACTGACGGTACTATTAGTATTGTCGGCAAGCATCGCAGTGATGGTGTAGTAGTCCGGATTCGAGACTACGGCCCGGGTATCAGTGTAGAAGAACAACAACGTGTGTTCGAACCGTTCTATACCACCAAGGCGGTAGGGCAGGGAACTGGTCTTGGTTTACCAATGGTCTATAGCCTGGTTAAAGAGCATGATGGAAAAATTTCTATCGATCAGTCAATCACCTCGGGTGTTTGTTTTGAAATTGTATTGCCGCTTGCGGAGGTAAATTCTGTTGTGGGTGTAAAAGCGTGAATCACGTTCTGGTCATTGAAGACGAAGAAATTATTCGCAAGCAAATCCTGTTGCTGCTGGAGCGTAATAACTACAGCGTTACCGGTGCTGCCACTATTGATGAAGCATTGCAGCATCAGCTTGATAAGTTTGACATCATTCTGGCTGATATACGGCTTCCCGGTGCATCCGGCACTGAAATCATGAAGCACAGCGGCCAGGTGCCAGTGGTCGTCATGACAAGTTTTGCCAGTGTGCGCTCAGCGGTTGAGTCGATGAAAATGGGTGCGGTCAATTACATCAGTAAACCGTTTGATCACGACGAACTGCTACTGGTGATTGCAAGGTCGTTGCATGAAAACCGCTTGTCGGCGCAGAACGAGGCAATGAGAAAGGATCTGGCGCGCAGTTTCCCGTCGCAGGAGTTAACTGCACGCAGCGATACCATGCGGTTAACGCTGGATCAGTTGCGGGGTATCCCGGATGATGCAGGATTTATTTACCTGCATGGTGAGCGAGGAACCGGTAAGGAGCTGTGTGCTCGAATGATTCACGATGGTGGGAGTCGATCACAAGGTCCGCTGGTGTTTGTCGATCTGCCATCGTATGCGCCAGCCGTCTACGAAAAGGTGCTGTTCGGTGCAGAAGAGGGGGGTGAAGTTTTTTCACGGCAAGGCATGCTCTATACCGCTAATACGGGCACGTTGGTGATTCGCAGTGTCGAGTTACTGCCTGCCAGTGTTCAGCAGCAATTGTTGCAGCGCACAAAAGAGAATAACGCTGCAGATCCACGTTCCCTGGACATACGCGTACTGGCGTTGTCTGCAACACCGGCCAATGAACTGTGTGACAAAGAAGTGCTCAACGCTGAATTTACCAGTTTGTTTGACAATCAATCCTATGGCATTGCGCCATTGCGTGAGCGACGGGAAGACATAGAACCGTTAGCTTCGCACTACCTGGATTTTTTCGTCAAGCGTTACCGTAAACGCAGGATATCTTTTTCGTCGCAAGCCTCTAATGCGCTTGATGCCTATCAGTGGCCTGGTAACATCAACGAATTAAAAAGTGTTGTAGAACGTGCGGTATTGATGGTTGAAACAGACGAGATCATGCCAGTGCATTTAGGGTTGGGTGTGGTAGATGGAGTGGTAACACAGAACCCGCTCGAGCTGAGTCTCGATGCATACTTCAGATACTTTGTATTGAGTTATCAGGATCAGCTCTCTGAAACAGAACTGGCCAGTAAGCTGGGTATCAGTCGCAAGTCGTTGTGGGAGCGGAGGCAGAAAATGAATCTGCCCCGCACTTAAGCCAAATTAGCAGCAGTGTGTAGTTGGGGGTGGGGTGGTAAAGAGCGGCTGGCACCGCTCTTTAAATGCACTGCTACCAATCCGGGTTATATCCCGTAGTTGATGCTCCAGCGGGTAGTGGTGTCGGTCTTTTTGCCGAGTTCACCCGTGATGTCTGAATTTGATCGGTTCGACAAACCAACGTTCAGTGATACGCGATCAGACAACTGGAAGCTCAGGCTGTTGTCCCATACAGTGTAAGTGTTGGAATCTGCGACTTCAGCGTTAAAAATTGAGTTGAAAGTCAGGTTTTCGCTGATCTGATTGGCGTAGTTCAGTCCGAGGTAAAAAACCGCGCCGTCGGCATCGTCTTCGCCGTTGACTGGCACAAGGTAGTCTGTCTGGTGCGCACCGATACCGGCCTCACCATTAAACATTACCTTGCCGGTATTGATGAAAGTTCGGCCAACACCGACCACACCGGTAAAACGCCCGTCGATGTTTCCGTAGTCATCAGAATCGTAGCGAAGGCGGCCAAAGCCGTACATGATGTCGTTGATGTCGCGGTCGAGTTTGTAACCAAGATCAAAACGGTTGGCTGACTCAATGTCGTTTGACTCGGCTTTATACAGGCTGCCGAAGGCATTGTGGCGCCAGATATCGTCGCGCTTTGAAACGTTGATGCTACCGGCAAGGTTCTGGGTATCACTGTTACCGCCGGTGATTACCGCACCAAAACCTGCTGAACCTGACCAGTCGCTGGACAGCGCGTCAGACATATCGGCACGGTTGGAAGTCATTTCAGTTGTGGTCGGCTCCAGTACGTCCTGCACTTCATCCATTTGTTCGGTCGAAGTGGTGGTTTGCGCGAATGCGTTGCCTGAAGCGAATAGTGCAACAGCAACACTGTAGGTAATAGGAGATAATTTCATACAACACCTGCTTGATAAATGGGAATGGGGGTGGTTGGGTAATTTTTAAGGTGAGACGGGAAGTTATTATCTCCGACGTGCTTCTCACCTTGGGAACAATAATGTTGTATAAATGCCACATAAACAAGGCAATCCACATTTTTTAACAGTTTATTGCCGTGTTTGTAAGGATTTAGCTTGTTGCGTAAATGCAACTATCCGAATGCTGGCTGAACAGAAATGTTGCTCGCCGATGCTGGATTCGACCTTGCCGGGAATGCAGCGCGCTACCTACAGTGAAATACTTCCTTTGTGCCGGTCAGTGGGTTAATTGGCCATTTGTGAAATCTATTCCCGTTACTTTTCGTAACAAATGCCCGAAACGCTGGCGAAATTGTCTGATCGCGTATTTCTGTTTGACATAACCTTCTGATTGTAAAGAAATAAACAGATTTGGACAGTTTCTGCACAACTCTCTAGTATGGGGC
>CALHCI010000166.1 GCA_937931165.1 uncultured Granulosicoccaceae bacterium | reverse complement strand
GCGCCCAGAAAGAACGAGTTTCCTGAAAACGATAAAACAGATCATGCATTGCTTTGGGATAGAATTTCCCATAGTAGGGCCGCCAAACCTTCAGCGTTGCATTATCACGATCTAAGATTCCTTCCAGACTAGCTGGAGTTTGACGGGGCAAGTGCCAACTGCGAATACGCTGGGGCATATGCTTCAACGCATCCCGACTGGCACCGGGAAGAAAAAGAATAAACTTCTTACCAATACGGTTGACCACTGTTCCAGGGCGAAACGTGCCCCCCAGAAAAGTGAACTGCACATTTGCCCATTCTCCTTTGCGGTAACTGTCCTTGCAGTATACAAAGCCTGTCTTATCAGGGTGCATTCCATCACTAACCTACCCGTTAGCCCCCACCATGTCATTGTAGTCCTGCTGGAACGTTTCAACATGCTCGGCAACCTCTTCATTGTCATCATTAAATCTGGCGATATGGACAATCGCATCACCTTCGTGCACCACCGGCAGCTCCATGCTCCCGATAACAATGCCGGTCGAGTTTGACTTTACCTCGACAAGCGCGCCATCGGACGGTTCGGCTATGTAGCCGATAACATCCCCCTTTACAACGCTTTGGCCCAATTTCACGGTAGGTTTGAAAAGCCCGCTCTGAGGCGCTCTTAACCATAAACTGCTGCGGGCTATGAATGGTTGCCGCCTGGGGGTATTTTTCGATTCCGGCAACATATTTAAACAACGCATCACATTGAAAACACCTCTTACGCCTGCCCGGATACAAATATCGTTATAACGTGAGGCCTCTCCTGCCTCGTAGAGTAAGATCGGGATGCCCAATTCGTTGGCTGCGGCTCTGAGTGAGCCGTCACGTAGCGAAGCATTTAAAAGTACGGGCACACCAAAACTTCTGGCCAGCTTTTCAGTCTCGGAATCATCAAGATCGGCTCTGATCTGCGGTAAGTTTGATCGGTGTCCGGATCCCGTGTGCAAATCAATTCCATGTGTACAGTGACTTACAATAGTATTCATGAACAGGTAAGCGAGTCGGGCGGCCAGAGAACCGGTTTCCGATCCGGGGAAGGATCGATTGAGGTCTCTTCGATCAGGCAGGTAACGACTCATATTGATCAACCCGTAGGTATTCACCACGGGTACTGCGACCAAAGTACCGTGTAGTCGATTTATTGCTTTGGTCGCCAGAATTGATCGTATAATCTCGATCCCGTTGAGCTCATCGCCATGTATGGCGGCGGATATAAATAAAACCGGCCCCTTTTTTTTACCATGAACCACGTGAACAGGCATGGTGATGAGTGTCTGTGAGCTCAGATCTGGCAGTGGTACATCGATTCTTTGCCGAGTCCCGGGTAAGACGCTTTTACCGCAGAGCGTAAATGTGTCACGCATGACTTACCGCACTCCGCAGGTAAATATCATGTTTGTTTGTCTTGAATGTGCCGGTTGTGGTGATGAGCGTGATAGTTATCGATCCATACGTGATGACTGCACTCCGGTGCCTACCGTATTCTAAGGTGTTTACTATCACGTCACTATTCTCTCGACAGTCAGATGTCTGGATGTAAACAGCAGGCGGTGGTCTGATGTTTAATGTTATGCATTTTTCTACTTGTTTGTATCTATTTCCGTTTCCAGATCCAGAATACTTGGATTCCGCCTGCGGAGTGTTCTTGTGGGAACCATACCGCGCATGGATTCCAGTTTGCCGAAACACAGTAGTTTGTCTTCGGCTTCCAGCACACGATCTCTCCTTGGATTGGGAATAGTCTTATTGCCGCGATAAAGTGTAAGTACATTAATATCCAGCTCGGCTAAACCGGTGTCATGAACTGAGACACCAACGAACTGTGAACCTTCCGGAATATATATCTCGCTCACCCCGTAACCCTTGCTGATAGTAAGTCGCTGGCGTATGTCAATTTCGGGAAAATCGACTTGTGCAGCGATGTAATCAATGACCGCACCTGCGATATCCAAACCCGTCGAGGTTTCAATACCTTCCAGACCGGGAGACGAGTTGACTTCCATGATTTGTGGTCCGGATTTGCTTTCCAGCATATCAACCCCTGCGACACGCAAACCGAGAATCTGTGCTGCGCGTACAGCTGTGGCACGATATTCCTCAGGCAGATCAATGGCCTCAGCAATACCTCCACGGTGCACATTGCTTCTGAATTCCTGCCCTTGCGCTACTCGTCTCATTGCGGCGACTACCCGGTCACCCACTACAAATGCACGAATATCCCTGCCCTTACTCTCAGCAACAAACTTTTGAATTAGTACATTTTGTTTTTGACTCTGAAGTAGCTCTATTATTGATTCAGCGCCCTTAGCAGTTTCGGCAAGTAATACACCGATCCCTTGCGTCCCTTCAATCAATTTAATAATCACCGGCGCACCACCTACACGTTCGATGGCAGGAATAACGTCTTTTTTGTCTCTGACAAAAGTGGTTCGGGGAATCCCAATCTGGTGCCTGCTTAGAATTTGTAAGCTACGAAGTTTGTCACGGGAGTTAAGAATTCCATGCGCAGTGTTCGCGCAGAAAACATCCATCTCCTGAAACTGTCGGACAACGGCGGTACCGTAGTACGTAATTGACGCGCCTATTCTCGGCAATACTGCATCATAGTCACTGATGACTTTTTGTCGGAAATAAAGATCGGGCGATCCCTTTTGCAGATCTATTGCAAATTTTAGTGTATCAAGAACTTTTACCTTGTGATCACGCTGAATTGCCGCTTCTCGCAGCCGTTGCGTGCTGTAAGACGATGGTCCACGTGACAAAATACCGAGTTTCATTAAACGATTCCTCTGATTTGATTCTGTGGATTATGTTGCACAAAAGCCGGAACACTAATCCTTTTTTATTGATCCCGAAGCCGACTGCCTACGCCGCCTTTTCCCGATAAGATACGAACCACTCGGGTTGACTATAATCCGGTCCTGCATCGCAGTTCGGCCGAGTAGCATTCGAAATCGCATATTATCCCTGTCGGTTAAAGTGAGTTCTATCGGCCAGTGAAAGGATCCGATAGTGACTTCGGATTGTATGACCCACCTGTTTTCAAGGTGCCCGCCGGAATCTCTTATCTGTCTCTGATCAATGATATCTGCCACACAGGTTGTGATGGTCTCAGTATCTCGTTGAACCGGATGGATAGAAAATCGAATTTTCGATACACCACCTTGGGTAAACGGGTGTAACTCAAACGCATGCAGTGCGGATGTCCTGGCGCCTGTATCAATTTTGGCTTTAATAGACTCAATATTCAGGCTCGGCAGTCCAACGTATTCTCGCCAACCCACTGTGATGATATCGTTTTTCATGCTTTGTCACTGTCAGGTTGTTCTGATCTCGTCAATTTTGTCTGCTGCCCGAAGCAGAAGCGCTTTTACTTTAAACGAATAACAATACAAATGTACGAGTGATCGATGAATTCACTCATGGCCAGGATCAGTGAATGAATCCTTCCCCGGTCTGAGTCGTTGCAAATGATGCATCTGTACATTACCCGTCACCGTTAATTCACTCCCTGTGCGTCTGACAAAACGGTACGATACACCGTCTTGTACCCCTTATGGCACACTGTATCAACGAAACATCGCGTATATAAAAAAATAGTAAAAGTGTATGTTCTATTAAAATTACCTGTTACCCCTGCTCGATACTATTACACAATTTGAGCAGTTTTGTGTTTTGACGTTCCAGCCCGTGCTGCGTGCAGTACGATTCGCAGCCGGAACGTTAGTTGTCGTCAGTTCAGATCTTTTTTTCACTGGCCTTACCTGCAAGGCAGCAAGGGTAATTTAATGTGCGTTGTGTAACTTGTACGAAAGTAAGTAAATATTTTTGTAAGATTTACAAAACAAATCGCTCCCTTTTTACGTGCGAATATAAATAGAGCCGATGTGTGAAATACCAGTGAAAAGCTTAAGAATAACCACTGAGTAGCTATCGGTATGGGCAAAGGGCTGGATGAGTTAACGCATGTGCTTACCGGATAGCAGGAGCGCTCTTTCCTTAAAACCATCAGGTCTACTCTTGGTATACTCCTGACAACGCTACAGTGCACAACTTGCAGCTGATCGATAAGGTGCCGCACCTGGCGTGCATCCGCACCACACTCGCATTGGTCATGCAACTCTACCCGGCATTTTTATGAACACTGACATTTCTTCCGAAAATTCTGCGTTGGCAGTTAACCAGTATGTCGCTCAGCTGAGTAGCCTCCCTATTGATGAGCGGGTGTCGTTGTGGAATTCGCTCAGCCGGACACAGCAGGTCGAGTTACTACCAATGCTGCCTGCAGGTATCTATCAATCAATCGTTGATGAAACCAGTAGTGAAGCGCTAATCAGTCTGGCGTCGAACCTTGAAGTCCGCGACGCCGCCGAGCTGATTGATCACCTCGATACTGATCGTGCCGCCATCGTCCTGGTCGATCTGACACCTGACACGACTGAATCCATTAACCAAAGGCTTGATTACCCTGCTAAATCTGCGATGCGCTGGATGTCCCCGGCGATCAGTATCCGGCCAGATTGGACATTAAACGAAGCCGCAACCTACCTTCGTCGCCATCACGACGTGCTGCCTCCGTTTACTACATCAATCATGGTCACCACAGAGAACGAGGTGTTTCAGGGGAAATTTCCATTGTCGGCACTGATACTTCACCCGGGTACCGACCAGGTGCAAACCTATATGGTCACCGAGGCCATACAGTTGCCGGAAGAGGCAACAGAAACAGATATCGTGCAGGTTTTTGAAGACAGACGCCTGGTCAGCGTCCCGGTGGTTGGTGCCGAAGGTAAACTGCTTGGTCGTGTGACCATTGAAGATGCGCTGGAGCTGAACAAGAAACTCGCGGATGATCAATTTATGAAAAGCGCCGGCCTTGATCACGAAACCGATTTATTTTCACCGCGTGCTGTAAGTTTCAAACGGCGTTCGGTATGGCTTGCGATCAATTTACTTACTGTCTTTTTTGCCGCAGCTGTCATCAGTGTATTTCAGGAAACCGTTCAGAAAGTCGTCGCGCTGGCAGTGCTGATGCCGATTTTCACCAGTATGGGAGGGATTAGCGGCAGTCAAACGCTCACGTTGATTATCCGGGGGTTATCACAGGACCATATCAACCGTTCAAACATGCGCTGGATCCTGAACAAAGAGATCGGTGTTGGACTGCTGCACGGTGTTACCTGGGCTGTTGTGGTTGGCGTAATTACCGTCATTTGGTTCAAGTCTTTACTGCTTGGTGTGATCATAGGCCTGGCGCTCTTAATCAACATGATTTGCGCTGCAGCCAGCGGTGTTGTGGTACCTTTGGTACTACGCAGGTTCGGTCAGGATCCCGCACTCGCAGGTTCCGTCTTGCTAACTACTGTCACCGATGTAATCGGT
The DNA here is from genome assembly GCA_937931165.1 of uncultured Granulosicoccaceae bacterium. GTDB lineage: Bacteria > Pseudomonadota > Gammaproteobacteria > Granulosicoccales > Granulosicoccaceae. Next base: position 5,355 of record CALHCI010000166.1, on the reverse strand, counting down.
TTTTTTGCCTTTCTAGGACTCGCCAGTCTATGGATGACCTAAAAAACCGGGTGCGAGTCAGACTGTTTCATTCTCAACGATTGCGCACCACTTTTCGCACTATTGCTTCTACTGAAATTTAACTTTGCAAACCTCTTGCAGAATCGGATACCCATGGCAATGAATTACCCCGCTTCACTCGCCGGTGCACTGATTAGAAGATTGTTGTTCGTGCTGAGCGCGCTACTGATAACTTCGCAGGCGTTAGCCTATGAACTATTGCGCATTGAACAATTTTCACTGAATCCGGCACCAGCCGGGAAAACTGTTGAATCGGGCTCGTTGCTGCAACTGGAATTGACCGATGGAACCACCCTGACCCTTCAACTGACGTCACTGGACTGGTTTGACGACACTGATTTTATCGGTTTTGAATCAATTGAAGACCTAGAGGTTTTCTCCGGAACTATTATCGGGCAGCCGCAAAGCTGGGCACGCATAACCATAGACGGCAAGGCGATTTCAGGGCTGATCGATGACGGCTTTCGTCGCTATGAGGTCACCAACATCGTTAACGGTAAGCCCCTCTGGAACAGTGCCGAATACGCCGGTAAACAGCGCACAATCGAATCTTATCGTCTTGGCGTGGTCAACGCGCTGGTGTCCGGAAAAGCCTTTAACCGGGTTGTCCCTATTGCGATTGTGGTCGATGACAAATTTGATGCGCAGTATTTCGGCCGCGGGCTGAAACAAGCGATCAATATGATCAATGGCGTCGATGGAATATTCAGACAGGAACTGGGCATTGCGATCAAATTGGATATCGCGATTTTTGCCGAAAACGAGGCATTCTCCAGGCAACCCGGTGCATCCCCCGCACAGTTGACGAGTTTTAGTGACTTTCGAAAACGGGTGCCGGAATTGCAATCAGACGTGTCTCTGGTGCACCTGTTTACCGGCAGCGCCCTGCCCACGTTTCAGGGGGCCGGGGTTGGCTATGCATTCATTGGTACAGCCTGCAGCGCCGCCGGGCTTGATGTCAGTGTGTCTGCACCTTATTACCGCGGTGTAGAACTTGCCGCCCACGAGATAGCGCATAATCTGGGTGCGTTACACGACATAGACACCATCGCCTGTAAAAACGATAACACCAAGTTGATGGATACTGCGATTGACGGAGCCACTGCATTGTCCACCTGTAGTGTGGATCGCATCGAGGCAACTCTGCAACGAACAAGCTGTTACCTGGAGGTACACGATGGGGCTATCGCGCTTAAAAAGTCCGGCGAAAGTTCTGTAGTTGTCAGTGTAAAAAGTGACTCTGCTTTCAGTACATCCGTTTTTCCGGAGATACAGCTTACGTTTGATGCCAAGGTAGTGCAATCCCCTGCCTTTTGCCATAACTCAGGCACCAACACTTTAATTTGCAACCTGCCAGCACTGACGTCTAATCAGAACTACCAGTTTTCAATCGACTTTCAACCGGGTGGTCAAAATACGGTCCTTGCCGAATATTCGGACGGTGTCAGCTTCGATACTAATCAAACTAACAATACTGCCGAGCTTTCGCTTACCGGTGGCACTGTGCCCGTTCGCCAGTGCGTCGACACTGATGGGGATGGATATGGCTGGGACGGAGTGGCGTCTTGTCGCCCCGTTCTCACAGACAACCAACGCCCGACAGCTCCAACTTATACCGACCAGCGTAACGGACAACCGGTGTACCTCTCGCGGGCAAACTGGAACGCAGCAGACCTGGTGAATCGCGCCATCGAATGCCGATCTTACTCCTATGACAGCTCAGTTAATCAGTACCTGCTTAACCCGACGACCTACACCCGGTTTCGCCATTTGACGGGTGCGTCAACCGACAGTGGCTCTACCGAGGTGGCACGTTATGTACTCGGCAGTAATCAAACTTTTCTGGCCACTGCAATCCGATATAGTAACTGGACGATACAAAATGGTGCATACAACGGCCCGGCACCATTCAGTCGATCAGAATACATTCAATTGGTAAGCGCCGGTACGGGCTCAGGAAATGCCTTGCGGAGCTACAGCAGCAACATATCCTTTGATCAATGCACAAGCTTCCCTGAACCGTCTGCAAAGTTCGGCCCCACCGGGCAATCAACCACAAACACGAATCTGTGCCTTGATACGCCACCACTGAACGACGGATGGGGTTGGGATGGTCAACAGTCCTGTAAGCTGCCGGTAACCAACACCACTGCAGCCGTGGCTTCACCAACGCTTGTTGTAAACAGTGGATCTGAGATTGTTCTGGACGGACTGATTGGCGCCGACGAGTGGCGGTTGGCAACTAACAAATCCGTTGCAGGAAACGCGTTAAGTTTACCAGTGGCAATCTCGGGTCTACGCAGCGAACGTGGCTTTGATCAGTGGCAGATTATGCACGACAGAGACTTCCTGTATCTGGCCGTTACCATCCCTGACAGTACACCGATCAAGGATTCTGTCCTGGCACAGCAGGATGACAGTCTCGAGCTTTTTATCGATGGCGGCAATCAGGCGGCGAGTCGCTACGATTCAGATGATGCGCACTTTATCTTTCGCGCCACCGGAGAAATTACCGGTGTGTTTATTCCGGGAGCGCAGATTGCGCACGTGCGTCGCTACGATAACAACCGACAGCAATACACCTATGAAATAAAAATCAGCAAATTCTCACTGCAGCTATCAGGCGCCGAGTTCGGCATTGATCTGCAGGTAAACAACGATCAAAATGGCGGAGAAAGAGATGCCAAGTGGGGATGGTCCGGCGTGACCGGGTCCAACACGCACTGGTACAAGTTAACTAACATTGGCAAGGCCTGTCTGGACACCAGTGCGCGTTCTGCAAGGTGTCAAAGCACCACAACGACGTCGACTTGCATTGATACCGGCGTTATTGGTGATGGCTGGGGATGGAACGGATCAACATCATGTCGGATCAGCAGTGCAGAATGCATCGATACCGGGGTCATTGGCGACGGCTGGGGTTGGGACGGGTTGCAGTCCTGTCGTCTTACTAGATGATTTTCAATGAACTTCCAGGGATGTTATTCAAAGTAAACCTGGTGTTACTGGGTTTTCTGGTTGTCGCAACCTGCGCTCCATGGTTGCGCATACGGCACTGGTCGGTGCGCGCGTTCGACTTTCCTCGTTTACAAATATTGCTTTTGTCACTCGCATTGGTTTTCCTGGGAATACTGCAATCCCTGGCTGGTACCTCTATGCCAATCTTATGGTGGCTGCTGTTGGTTTCAGTAGTCGCTACCCAACTTTGGTGGATCTGGCCGTACACCGCATTACACCGGAAAGAAGTCCCCGGCGCTGAGAAGAAAGCTACTGACCTCACCGGAAAAGAACAATTTCCAGAGTTTTCAGTGTTAAGCTGCAACGTATTGATGACCAATCGCCGATCAGATTTACTGTTGGTTATAATCGATAAATATAGCCCTGACATTCTCGCTATTCTAGAGTCTGATCAATGGTGGCAGGACCAGCTCGACATACTAGATTGCTATCCACATCGTGTCGCTTGTCCACTGGACAACAAGTACGGGATGCATCTGTATTCGAAGTTTCCGCTATCGGACCAACAAGTTAATTGTCTGGTAGAGCGTGACGTCCCGTCCATTAGTACCAAAGTAAAGCTACCTGGGGACCACGTTTTTCATCTGCATATCATTCACCCCAAGCCTCCCGCTCCCGGGGAAAACGATTTCTCCACAGCGCGGGATGTAGAATTGCTGGTGTTAGCAAAAGCACTGGAAGGATTAAACGAACCCACCGTTGTTACCGGTGACTTGAATGACGTTGCGTGGTCACGCACCACACGGTTATTCACAAAGCTCAGCCAGTTGCGCGACCCGCGTGTTGGTCGCGGGTTTTTTAACACCTTTCACGCTGACCACTGGTTTGCAAGATGGCCGCTTGATCATGTATTTCTATCGCCGCATTTTCAAATAAACGATATCAGGCGCCTGGAAAAAATGGGTTCTGATCACTTTCCAATGCTGGTATCGATGAGATTCACTCACGACAGCAGCCAAACGGATCCGCCCTCACCAAGCGAATCTGAGAAGGCTCTGATCGACGACACACTAAACACCAGCGTTGCAGCGAAAGCGGATTCTCTGGACATTCCAAAAATCTGAAAGCGTCGAATTCTTAAGTGTTGCACCGGGATTCACACACGCTTGTGGTGCTAGTGCTATACGCCAGTCACCCGGTGGTTGAGCTGCAACAATACGTTATTTACCTTGTTTGGAATTTCAGCGTTACCACAGTACCTTTGTCTACTTCGGAGTCGAGTTTGATCTCTCCGCCCAAATCCCGCATAGCTTCAGACACCAGATATAGGCCTAGTCCGTAACCGCTGACATCATGCTGTTTGTCGAACGTTTCGTGAGCACGCACGCGCATTTTAAATACTTCATCCATCATGCCCGGGTCGATCCCCAGACCGTTATCCTCAATGGTAATTGTCAGGCTATCGGTCTCTTCAGAGGGCTGTTTTTTTATTTCCACCCGACACTGTTCTTTGGCGGGATCGCTATATTTTACTGCGTTGGTGATTAAATTCGTAAATACCAGTTTCAACTTTGCTGTTTCCGCCGTTAACCTGCCAATGTCGGGCTGTATCTGAATATCGACCTCACGGTTACTCAAAGTCTCTCGCAACTGCAGCTCTATATCTCTAATCAACGCGCTGACATCGATTTCCTGTTGCACGGGACTGTCCAGCAGATCTGTATCAGTATTTTTAATCAGATTCTCAATGTTTAACAGCATGGAGATAGCCTGCTGAATAGAGCTTTGCACTCGTACCAGATCCATGACGTGCTCATCGGTGGGGTCCTTGTTCTCAAGCAGCATTTCCATGTTTAACGACGCTCCCTGCAACGGTGTTTTTAATTCGTGACTGACAAACGTATTGAATGCCATTAACTTTTCGGTTTGCTCTTTAATTGTGTGCATATAGTTTTCGACAAACGAGTCAACCGTTGCCTGCAGGATCGATCTGACAACACGCGACACCGATGCCATCAACAAGATGCCATCAGCCTGGCGCCAACTGCCGGGGTAGTTGGCTGCTTCTTCAGTGATAAACTCCTCCAGTATCTTGGACAGAATGTCGTACTCGCGAAGCAGCTGGTTGACGGTTGCTTTTTGCTGGTGTCTTAACTGACCCAACTGAGTTGCTTTGCGATCTATCAAAGAGTTGGCAAGGGCCAGTTCTTCATCGGAGCGTTGCAGTACCAGTGCGACTTCTTCAATAAGCGAGGGGATATGATCCAGGTAGGTTTCCGTAGGGAAAATATCTCTGGTTTCCTCGTCAACGACATCTTCAAGACGTGCCAGCCAGCG
>CALHCI010000165.1 GCA_937931165.1 uncultured Granulosicoccaceae bacterium | reverse complement strand
CTGGAAAAAACAGAATTTCCACCATCACGGTGGGATAGGGTGCTGCACTTGACGCAGCATTTGAGGTTTTTTGGATGTAACTTTGAAGTAACAGGTGCCTGCACGTTGCTCAGGACCATCACGATCATTCATCGATGATCCGTGATTTGGGATAACATCGTTTAGCGTTTCAATCGCTTCGATGTCGACGTGAAATTATGCATGTAGTCGTGCATCTATCGCCAGGTCTCATAACAATAAAAGGAAAAAGGCACTGCCTCTTTCTGACGTTGTTATAGCCAACCCCGCCATAGGTGCGTCTATTGCTTAGGCGCCGTTTTTTCTTTTTTTTGAGTGATGCATGTTCGTGCAATGCGAACCATCTTCCTCAACCAGTTCAGCCGACATCCTGATCGACTGAACTGTCCCTTCCCATCTAATAATAATGCCGTTTCCAAAAACGCCATTCAGAAGATGATTTTTACGCATTCGCGTTTTTACCTGTGAACCACCATCCATCCATACTCAAAACGAGTAGGATGTGTTCACCCATAGCGTCATTCATTCATGAATGACATTCATTGACCTCGGTGCAATTCCGAGGAATCACCTCACACGCGGCAGCAACTGCTGCGCTGTCCTCTCTCTGTCGTATCACTATTGATCGCAAGATCAATCCATCAATGAAAAATAGGGTGCTAGCCACACCCCGGTGTCCGGTCGCCAACCAGACGCCAGCTCTGTAGCGGAAGCGCAGTGCACGTAATTGTGCTTGCTGCGCTACGACGAGCGCTCGACGCTGAAATGCGTCGTTCGACTCAATCTTTTTTTACTGTTTTCTTGTGTATTTATATAGGTAGAAGTTGGGCGACACGGAAACGGACGCTGCAGTAATGCAGATCGTTCCTGTGTGGCAGGAACAGGTGAAAATCCTGGCGACGGGGTGCTCGAGAGGGTACGACGTCGACCGAACATGTAGGCTGCTGAGGTTGTTGTAAGACAACAGGAATCGGAGGGGAAACCTGGACGATTCGGCACCCTGAGGCGCAAGCTTCAGGGGTCGCTGTATAGCTCAAGCATGTACATGCATTTCCGCAGAGGATGCTATTCGGTAAGAATGTATGACAGCCGTGGCTTAAGTGCCTGGTTATGTTGTTGAAGATATATCGTCAGTAGGTGAGTCTTTTGGGACCTCGGACCACTGAAACTCTTTGGGAATAACTCCCTTTGGAGGTAGGCACATCGTGCTACGGCGATATCATTGAGACAGCGGCGGATACATTTGACCTGCCACACTAACGTGGGAATCACCTCAGCTGGATCATGGCTCGGCAAGCCATGATCACGTCGGTTGAGGTGAGGGAGATTCGATGAGTAGGCGATAAAAAACGCACTGGTGATATAACCGAAGCCAGTGGGTGAGATGAGACCGGATGTTTGAAAATCCGAGGGTGGCACCTCAATGGATTTTTTTCTGGTCAGACAGCCGAAAGTTGGACGTATGAGAGCGCGTGATCTAATCACGTCTGCAGGGTGTGGAAACCCTGCCATTGATGGAAGTGCCCTCACACCTGGCCGTGTGGGGTCTACAGACTGCCTGGCGGCAGTCTGTAGAGCGAGGACATCAGCACGAGTAACAACGCTGAGGTCGATTGTCTTTGACATCGAGGGGGGTACAACCCCCCTCGATGTCAGGGATTTTAATCTAATGGACAAAGTGCCACGCTTTGGCACCGTGGGTCCGCTATTCGTAAGCGACCAAACATCACCGCTGTATTCACCGCGGAAATTCCTGATTAGCCTGTAGCATCACCTAACCGAGAAGGCGCAGGCAGATGCAATTACAGCAGCAGATATCGCAATCCCCACGTACGCAATCAACCCGAGTCAGAAGATCACGCGAAGAGTGGATTCGGATTATGGAGGAGTATCGACAGAGTAATTGTACTCAAGCAGCGTTCTGCCGGGAGAATGAACTTAGTCTTGCGACCTTCAATAAGTGGTCTCACCGGCTGAAGTGCGAATCAAGCTCTGGCTTCATCGCTGTCACACCGCAGGAAACAACTGCTCGCGTTGAGGAGGCTGCCACATTTCATATCCGCCTGACACTGGGCGACGGGGTAGTGCTCGAACTCAGTAAGTCGTAGTCAATAATGATCACCCGCTTTGATGACGTACGGATCTATTTATGTACTCAGCCAACGGATATGCGTAAATCGTTCGATGGCTTAATCGCATTAACTCGCCATCTGATCGAACAGGATCCGTTGAGCGGCTACTGGTTTGTCTTTGTCAATCGCAACCGCGATTATCTAAAGTTGCTGTACTACAGCAAGGGCGGTTACTGCTTATGGTGTAAGCGCCTTGAGAAAGGACGCTTTAGCATCATCCCCTCGCAAGGTCACAGCGTTCAGCTCAGCCATACCCAGTTAATGATGTGGATTGACGGCATTGCACTTGAGTCACGTGCGCAACAAAAACGCTACTCGAAACCATCACATAGCAACCCGGTGGTATAATCCACCTATGACAAAGCTGGAACAGGTGGAGCAAACTTTAGCTGCTAAGGATAAAGAACTTAGTAGTGTTCGTCGTACCGTTATGACGCTTGAACAAGAGCTGCGTGAGAAGCAGGCCCAGCTGGATTGGATGAAGAAACAGCTGTTCGGTCAGCGTAGCGAAAAGCAGCGCTATATCGATGATGTGCAGCAGCCATTGTTTACTGAGGATGCGCCTGCACACGACAGCGAAGAAGCACCGGGCACAACAGTCGCCGCTCACACTCGACGCAAGAAGAAACAGCGAGGCGATAGCGTCACTGATGAAGGGTTACGTTTCGATGCGAATGTACCGGTGGTCGATGTCGAGCACAGCTGTGCTGAGCTCGATGGTCCACAGGCTCATGACTATGAGGTTGTTCGCTACGAATATGTCCACAAACTCGCCAGCCGACCTGGCAGCAAAGTAGTGCTACGCCATAAATATCCGGTACTCAAACACAAATCACAGGGGCACTTTGTACAGCCGCCTGCCGAAGAAGGCGTGTTGGGTCAGTCACAAGTCGATGTGAGTGCGTTGGCCGACATTCTGGTCGAGAAGTTCGTTTATCATATGCCGCTGTATCGACAGCATCAAAAGCTTCAGGACGAAGGATTCAGGCTGTCCAGAAGTACTGTCGGCAACTGGGTTGCGGCAGGGATAGAGCTGCTCAGACCAATCGCGGACATACTCAGGGATGAACTTGTGGGTGGTAGATACCTGAAAATCGATGAGACTGCGATCAAGGCCGGGCGTACCAAAACGGCTAAGGGCAAAGGGAAAATGAAATCCGGGTGGTTATGGCCAATGCTCGGGGAGTTTGGAGATATCGTATTTAATTATTCCCCTTCGCGTGGCAAGGCAGTCGTTGATGAATTACTCAAAGAGTTTAACGGTACGCTGCAAACGGACGGTTATGAGGTTTATGCAAAGTACGCGGCAGAACATGAAAACATCAACCATGCGCTGTGCTGGAGTCATACGAGACGGTGCTTTGTAAAAGCGGAGTCAATGCATCCGAAGTTGGTAAAGCAGATACTGACTTATATCGCGGTGTTGTATCGAGTAGAGCGGCAGTTACGCGACAGTGGTGCCGACAATGAACAGATACTCCGCGTCAGAAAACAGCGTTCTCGACGATGTGTCGATAAGATTTTCAAATGGATTGATGAACAGATACAGCGCGTAGAGCTGACGCCAAA
>CALHCI010000164.1 GCA_937931165.1 uncultured Granulosicoccaceae bacterium | reverse complement strand
GATAGTACCAATCTGAATACCGTGATTCACGATTTCGGTAAAGACGCGGTTTTTTCTTCGCTACGTCGTTTCAATAGGTGTGTGAGCAAATCAAACATAGCTCAGACTTGATCGGCAGTGCCTCGGGACTAATGGCTACTGCCTAATCGGCTATTGTTTCAGCAAATCTTACGGGCGCTGCTATCTGTGCTGTGGCAACAACATCACTGCCAAGAGCTGTTGAGCCGCCTGTAAAAAGAAAAGGAGTCAAGCTTGTTATTCTATGTGGATACTCCTTCCAGTAACTTTCCACCCGTCTGTACTCTCTGGGCAAACTTCCATTCTCCAAACGCCGTTTCGTCGCTGCTATCGCTCCTGGCACGCTGCCTTGATTTTTGTAATTAAAATTATCTGCTATTTCCCTTAACGAATGATCTCCCAGTTGCTGACTGCAGTATACGGCCAGCTGCCGTGCCACTGTTGCCGCGGGGTCCTTTCTCTCTACTTTTTTAAAAGATCGATTTGAGTAGCTTTAAAAACACTCGCTACTACCGACACTATCGTCTTCATCTCTGATCGTACCGATAATACCCGTGACAAATCACCTGACACCCGCAACTCACCTTCCCTTTCCTTTATATCATCGCGAAACGCTCTCTCTCCCAATTCGCCTGCCAGATATCCTTTGCGATAGAGAACTGCAGGAACTTCTCTTCATTCCCCTGCGCAACGTAGGCGCAATAACCGGCATAACGCTTTCTTCGCCCCAACATACGATAAGTCAATTCGCGGGTTAACCAATCTGGTGCTGCTGACTGGTTCGTGTAGCGGATCTGTTAGGCGATTTCCTCAGTATTTCTGCACTTCGGAAACGCCGAACACCCCCAAAACTTATTACCAGCCTTTTTTCCTTTTCTCTCCAACATCGACGAACCACAACGTGAGCAGGTTTTGCTATGATTCTTTTTATTTTGCAACTCAGTAACGTGCGCGACATGAGCACGGTTAGTTTTGTATCCCGGAACCAACCGCCCGCCCTCGATGGCGGTGATTAGACTCTCAACTTCGTGCGGTTCAAATAGTTGTTCGGTTTTGGACCTGATATATCTAATGCTACCACCGGCATAAGTAACATTATCTGGCATTTCAGTTTTGAAGGTGCCAGACCCGACAAATACAATCAGCGAATGAATGTTCCCCAATGGGATATTTAGGCAGCTTTCTAATGTTTTAACGTGCTTGTAGTTTTGATGAAGCGGATTTTGGAATCTATTTTTTGATTTATATATTTGCTGAGTCCACTGTTTTTGTTTTTCCGAACCAAATATCCAACCCTTCATGTTTTTAGTCTCAACAACAAACAACCCATAGCGTGAAACCAAAATGTGATCTATCTGAGTAGTTCCATCTTCAGTTGGCAGGGTTACGTTTTTAATGAGATGGTATTCAGTTTTGTCCAAACGCAGACTGAGGAGTAAATTCACCGTGAATTCACCAAACAAGCCTTTGAACCATGAACTTTTTATAACGGTAGCTACGACCACCAAAGGAAGTAAATACCAAAGTGAGTTTACTGCTTGTGCTATCAGTGGGGTGAAATCCATACTACTAACTCCTACTTCTCATTTATAACTACACACAAAAGATTTCTAACGTGTTACACCTGGCTCTGTCAACAAGCAATTGAAATTTTTAGTGAGAGAAAATGAAGAAACGACAATCCTCGCCAAAAGACACCTGGTTCTGGTTGGTAGCGACTGATCGCTAGATACTTCCTTACTTACAAAACATTAGTTCATTTTCCCGTTTTCTTACAATGGGGGTCTCTGTAACTTCTTTCTCAACCGCGAAAACGATTAAAGATAATGATATAGATCGGTCGCAGCAAAAGTGATGGGGCTCCTTCTTGCGGGTACGCAGGGTACACCGCATGGCAACGCGAACGAGCTATCAGAGGCTGATGCTATTCTGTATGTTAATTAGCCAGCGCAAGCGGCCTGACCGACCCGGCCCAACACGAAGACAGCAACTCTTTTGATAGCTCAAAATAGCGCGCGCCTTCTTCCTCTGGCATGGCTACCGATCTGTTTATCGCAGTTTGCCCAAAGTCAATAAACACCGCCAACATACGGCGCAACCTTTCGTGCTCGCTCGGCTTGAACAAATGGCGCGATAGTTCAAAAAACAGCTGTGCGCTCCTCTCTCGATCTTGTTCACTGACATCCTGCAGCGATTTATCGGTAGCAGACCCCATCCAGATGTCTCTGACCACCGGGTCGTCGCGATGCATTTTGTAGTACGCATCATGAAGCGCCAGGGTTGTTTGCCAGAGCGCATCAATATTATCCGGCGCCTCGCTGTTCAGCACCTCAACCGCATCAGCTCGAAAAGCATCCTGATAATGCGTGGCGAGCGCCGCCACAATTGCCCTTTTATTTGGAAAATACTGATAGATCGACCCGATTGAAATGTCGGCGGTGGCTGCGATATCACTCATCTTCAACGCGGCGCAACCCTTCTCTGCAATGAGCTGTTTACACGCCTCGAAAATCTGCGCGACACGCTGCTGACTGCGCTGTTGTTGCGGCGCTCTGATCGGTTCCTGCCGGCCACCTGATTTAGACATACCAATAAAACCTGAATTTTTTTCAGTTTTATATTGACTCCGCCGAAAAGTCAACGTATAAACCTGAAAATTATTCAGATTAGAGCCCACAAAAGGAACTGACAAATGAAATCGGCAACGATTAACTGCCCGGCTTATCCGCGTCATCGACGGCGTCTGACGACTGCTGCACTGATTATCACGTTACTTTTTCTGCACGCCATGCTGTCTGTGGTCAGCGCAAGTAATGACGAAGCCTCGTCAGCGAAGCCGGTAAAACTCCTCACGATTGCCAGCGATGAATCAGGTGCGCAACGTACATTCTTTGGCCGGGTATCTGCCAAACAAACGGTTGACCTGGCCTTTCAGGTGGGTGGACAAATCGTTGAATTTCCAGCCATTGAGGGCGGCCTCATTGACCAGGGGACACTGGTCGCAAAACTTGATCCGGAGCCTTTCGAGCTTGCGCTGGATCGGGCGAAAGCCTCGCAACAACAAGCCAGTCGCAGCCTGCAACGGCTTGAGCAACTGAAGGGTAATACCAGCCGTGCGCAGGTAGACGACGCCCGCACCGCTTTGACAATCGCCAATCTCGCCGTGCGGGACGCGCAGTATGCGATCGATCGCGCCACGCTTGCCGCACCCTTCGACGCAGTGGTTGCCAGTCGGTCATTGGCAAACTTCTCAACGGTAGCCGCCGGCACACCTATTGTGCGCCTGCACGATATGTCCGAGTTGCGAATCGAAATAGACGTACCAGAGATTCTGTTCCAGCAAATCGGTGAAAGCCCGAATGTCGAACTCCAGGCTCGCTTTCCGGCCAGCGACGAAATCTTTCCGCTGGAGTTTCGTGAAGTAAACGCCGAGGCTTCACGCATCGGGCAAACCTTTAATGTGACACTGGGTATGAAGCCCCCGGAAGATTTGATGCTGTTACCCGGCGCATCAGTAAGCGTCCAGGCCAGATTACTGGATCAGAAAATCGGCATTACCGTCCCTGCAACTGCGCTAAAAAAAGACGCCGACGGATCACTGTCTGTCATGCGTTTTGATGAGTCGGGCTCACATCCGAAGGTGGTGCAGTCACCGGTCACCGTAAAGGTCAGTAACAGCGGTGAATTTGAAATAATCGACGGCATTAACGCAGGCGATGAGATTGTTGTCACCGGCGTAGACTCACTGACCGACGGACAATTCGTTCGTCGCTTTACATCATTCTAGGCGGGAGCATTTCATCATGAACATCGCTCGCGACAGTATCGACAAACCGTTATATACCTGGATCTTTATCCTGATTTGCTTCGTTGGTGGTATCTGGGGTTTCTTTACCCTCGGCCAACTCGAAGACCCCGCGTTTACCATAAAGACGGCAGCGGTAGTCACCCATTACACAGGGGCATCTGCCGAACAGGTTGCCACCGAAGTTACTGAACCACTCGAAAGTGCTATTCAAAAGATGCCCGAGATCGACAACATCATCTCGGTCAATACCCCCGGACAGTCGTTAATTGAAGTGGAGATAAAACCGACCGTACAGGGACCGGATCTGCCACAGGTATGGACTCGTCTGCGAGCCAAAGTGGCAGATGCCGCGCTTAACCTGCCTGATGGCACCACCGAACCATTTGTTAATGATAGCTTTGGTGATGTATTCGGATTGTATTATGCGGTCACAGCGGTTGGCTTTGACGACGCCGAGAAGCACGACATGGCCACTTATCTTCGCCGTGAATTGTTAGCAGTTCCGGGAGTAGCCGACGTTAGCTTATCTGGCCTGCCGAAAGAAGCCATTTATGTCGTACCCGACCTGGCACTGTCTACCAATCAGAACGTACCACCACAAGCCATCATTGGTGCTATTGCCAACGCCAACGCGGTATTCGATGCCGGCAAAAAGGACGACGTCAGACTGCAGGCACCCAAAGGGTCAGACAGTGTTAACGAGATTGCAAGCCTGTCGGTCGGTGTTGATGGCAATGTTATTTCTCTGGCCGATGTCAGTCGCGTCAATCGCAGTCGCGTTGACAATCCGTCATTGATGGTTCGCTACAACGGTGTCGAAGCATTCACCCTGGGCGTTGCCGGACTGCAAACTGAAAATATTGTTGCTGTCGGTAAACGTGTTGATCAGCGACTGCAGGAGCTTAACCAAAACCTGCCACATGGAGTGGAGCTTCATCCCGTTTATCAACAGCATCAGGTTGTCGAAGAAGCATCTAATGCGTTTCTGATCAACCTTGCCATGTCGGTTTCCATTGTTGTTTTTGTACTGGCTTTGTTTATGGGCTGGCGCGCTGCGGTCGTAGTAGGCGCAACACTGCTGCTAACCGTACTGGGCACAGTATTGTTTATGAAGTTTTTCTCGATAGAGATGGAACGAATCTCACTGGGCGCATTGATTATTGCGATGGGAATGCTGGTTGATAACGCCATTGTGATTGCCGAAGGGATGCAAACTGCCATGAAACGCGGATTATCCTCACGCGATGCCGCCACAGAAGCCGCATCAAAAACACAGGTGCCACTACTGGGTGCAACCGTCATTGGCATTATGGCATTCGCCGCCATTGGTCTCAGTCCGGACGCCACCGGCGAGTTCCTGTTTTCACTGTTTGCTGTTATCGGTATATCGCTACTGTTGTCATGGGTACTGGCGCTTACCGTTACTCCGTTACTCGGCCACCTGTTTTTTCAACGTGGCTCTACTGCGAGTAACGATGCGTACGCCGGCCCGCTATTTCGTGCATATGGTGCCACCCTGCGCCGGGCTATTAGCGCAAGATGGCTGGTGGTTCCTGCACTGCTTGCGATGACTGTTGCATCCTTTGTCGGCTTTACACAAGTGAAACAACAGTTCTTCCCGGACTCAAACACACCGTTGTTTTTTGTTAACTACAAGTTGCCGCAAGGCACCAACATCAAGCGCACCTCCAGTGATCTTGAGAAAATTGAGGCGTGGCTGCGCGAGCGAGATGATGTGGTATCGGTCACGACATTCGTTGGCGAAGGTGCATCGCGATTTATGCTGACGTACCCGGTAGAGCGTCCAAACCCCAGCTACGGTCACTTGATTATCCGAACGCAGAGCCTGTCCCAAATTGCCGGA
>CALHCI010000163.1 GCA_937931165.1 uncultured Granulosicoccaceae bacterium | reverse complement strand
GAAGTTTCGTCCTGCCAGCGCTCTGATACCATTCGTCGTTCAAGGGCTCGCAAACGGGACAACAGTTCATCGAAAGAGAATGGTTTGACAAGGTAGTCATCTGCACCAATATCCAGCCCTGCGATACGATCTTCAACCTGATCACGGGCAGAAAGGATTAATACAGCTGTGGTCACTCCATTATTGCGAATCGCTCGGAGAAAACTCTCTCCCGAGAGCTTTGGCAACATCATATCCAAAATGATGATGTCATAAGAAGACGAACTGACAAAGCTTAAGGCTGATTCTCCATCCATCGCTCCGTCAACGGTATGGCCAGAGTTTTTAAGTCCTGCCGTCAGTGATTGCTGAAGTGAATGAGAATCTTCAACCAGTAAGATTTTCATGGGCAATTATTCTGTTAGTTACTGAGTGAGTATACATTGTCGAGCTGAGAATATTTCACAAATTGTACATCGTCCTAGTCACTGCTACAGAGCTGAAGCATCGTTACTACGATGAGTTATATTGAATTTTGGCAATTCGTGTTTGCTTGCAATTTGCCGTTAAAAATCTGCGATCTGCCACTCTTTAGTCTAGCCACCCACAGTCGATAGTACTTGTAACTCTGATGTTGTCTCATCCCGCACGATGGTCATTCAGAAGGGTGATATCGCAATCGGCTAAATCTGAAATCCCGCTGGAGGCATCTATAGTCGCTGACTGACCAATTGGAGACAGCTCTTAGGAATATCGGCGTAGTCTAAGTTGCGTTTTTCTCCCTTACCCTGGGGATGTTGTGAGCTGCAGGGTAAGTATGAAAATTTAGAAAGTATTTCTCTAAAGCTGCCGTTCCTAATGAGTGGGCGAATGACGGCAAAGGGCGCGTAGCTGCCTGTCGTCTGTCTCCCGATCTCTGTCAACTGTCTTCTGATACGGGCACACAACGGACGCAAAGATTCGGATTTCTTTATCTTCTACTTACTATTGTACCAATCACCGACATTGCCTATGTATACCAGTCATGGACGGTTTATAATCTCAGCCATTCCTTTCTGCACGCCTCTCTTCTACGTGACGGTTGTGATATCGCTGAAATGTTTCGTCGCCTTCGTATCCTTTTTCATATACCCAGGTAAAAAGATCAAGAAACGTCCCTTTGCCAAACGAGCCCGGCATTGCGCCGACAGCCGCATCTTTGACTGACATGTCTGTAGCAATCTTTTCAGGTAAAAATACCCATGTGGGGGTAAACATAACACCCCACTTTTCTGCGGCAGTTTTTTCTGTGAGCACCTCGCCGTCCAGATCGGTGACTTCCTCATCTCCCCACAGATTGAACTGAACTACAACGAAATGTTCATTGAGGTAGTTGACTACTTCAGGGTCTGAGAGCACTGTCTCGTGCGTTTCAGCGCAATAGGAACATCCCGGCTGTTCAAATACCAGCACCAATCGTTTACCGTTATCTGCTGTTTCCTGTATGTCTTCGCCAATGTCCTTAAAGGTGAGTGCAAACCAGTCTTGTTTGTGTAGTCCGTCTTCGCCAACAGGCACTGCAAGGGTGTTTCCGGTAGTCAGGGTTAAAAAGAGGGTCAGGAATGCCAGTTTGCGAGTTAAACGCAGGGTGTTTGTAAAAGATTCCACAGTGGCTCCGTTTTACGATAAGTTAGTGGTTAGTCAAAAATATTAACGTCTGATCCGGACTCACGAATATGATCGGCCCTTGCTGATAGGTATCTTTGAAAATTAGGTTGTTCCTGCCACGCGTCGGATGCAACATAGTCCATAAGTGATTGCGTGTGAAACCGCTTAAACCACGACTCTGATCTAATGACTTCTTTTTTTTGCTCACCGTTAGATGCATAGAAAATTAGTGTAGGGGCGTAGGACACGTCGAGTTGGCGAGCCAGTGCGCGTTCAGTAGTAGGGTTGCCCGACAGATCAGTGGTTTCCTGATTACCCCACATGTCCAGTCGCACCACGTTGTACTGCTCCAATAGCGCTGTGGTGTTTTCAAGTGTGAGTACCTTCTTATCAAGCTCTTCACAATTGGTGCAGTCGGTTTGTTCAAACAGCAGTAACATCGGTTTGTCTTCTTTGACAAACCGGCCCAGCGCGGATGCATCACCATTAATGTATTGACGCTTTGAGAGATCCGGTTCCCTGCTGGAGTCCGGTTCCTGGTAGCGGTTGGCGATGAATTCATTAAAACTTTGCTTGTGCTCTTCTTTGGTAATAACGTACTCAAGTGCCAGGCGGAATTTCTCAGGCGGGTAGTAACCGTTAATACGCAGGGCATGCTGCCCGGTCTCGTCAAAAAACAGCACGGTGGGTGTGAACTGTACCTTCAGTTGTTCAGCGAATTTCTTTTCCGTAAATTGCTGGCCTTCGACACTGGTGACTTCGCGATCTCCCCACATGTTGATTTCAATCACATCAAAGTTTGTTTGTACGGTTTCCGAGATGTCTTTTTGTGCAAGATTCTGTTCGACAAAGATATTGCAGTACGGGCAGCCATCCTGGTGAAAAACCAACATCAGGCGTTTACCGGATTCCTGTGCTTCGAGGATGTCCTCTTCCAGTTCCATAAAGCTGGTTTTGAACCAGTCCGGGTATACCGTTTCTACTGCTCCCTGGTAGCTGCCCTGCCTGGTTTCTTCGTCAGCCACTGACAGTGTGGCAATAAATGTCAGCAGCAGAACAATCAGGAAGTGACGGTTAAATATCCCGGGTGCTAAAACATGCATCAGCTTTCTCCATAAGGTTGACGATAAATGCGCGCAATTCTGTGGCTACTCACTAGCCTACTACCGAGAGTCCCTGCAACGCAAAAAGTTCTGAATTTGGCTTAAACCGGCCAGGATTTATGCATAAAGGGATATTGTCGAGCCCGTTACCGATTGAGACTATGAAAAGTTTCAATCACGGTGTATCGAACTTGCGGGTTTCACCCGTGCTGGTCTCAGGAGACTATGAATGTTAGCTAGTAATCCGTTTAATGGAGTGGTCGATTTAGTTTCGCCGGGCATGATGAAGACCTATGTCGTCCTGATGATCCTTCTGGTCATCGGCGGCACGCTGCTTGATATGCGGCACAAGCAAAGCGCCAAATACTTTTTCGAGAATTCAAAAAAAGCTCAGAAAAACGCCAAACGAAAAGTTGGTGGTGGCAGGAAAGCAGGGCTGGCCATCAAAACCGTCGCAAGCGAAGTGATTACCTCTTCTGAGTTCTGCAACTCGCGTCGTCGCATGTCACACCTGATGACTATGTATGGTTTCATTCTGTTTGTTGTGTCAAGCGCGGTGATGATTTTCAAATATGCCGGTGCGGCAGAGACTCCGGTACTGTGGCCATTGTTGTGGCACCTTGGCGCACTGTCACTTTGCGCTGGTGGTTACTGGTTCTGGTTCTCGATTCGTGTCGATGTTGCTTCTGAAGGTGTGAAGTGGAATCAGTTTAACGGTCGCGGTGATCTGTTTATTCTTGGTCTACTGGCGATGGCCACCTTTGGTCTGCTGTGGTCTTTCTTTCAGGCGGTTGTCGGTGGCGGC
>CALHCI010000162.1 GCA_937931165.1 uncultured Granulosicoccaceae bacterium | reverse complement strand
TTGAAGCTCTTGAAAAGGTAACCAACATTGCCTGCGAGCTTCGCCTTCTTGAAGACCAAATGACAAGCTCTCATTCGCAGCGTTTGACGGTTGCACTACGCTGGCATTCAGCTGACTATCAAAGGCAATACAGTAAACGCGCTAAAACAACGATAGCTGATTACTGTTGTTTGGTGCTGTAAACCGTGAACAATCAAGCTCGAAGTCGCGCCTTGCAGAGATACCGGCGCGCTTACAGGCAAACTCAAAGCGTTGCCGGATGATCTCTGCGCGCGGGCCGCTGCCAATCATACGAGCTCCAAACTCTGCATTGTTTAAATTGTTGTTTCTAATGGACCGGATCGCTTTCATGATACGTGCTGCGCGCAGTGGATAGTGCGTCTCGAGCCATTCCGGAAACAATTGCTGAAGCTCATGTGGCAATCGCAGCACAATGGCGTAGGCGGCTTGAGCACCTGCGCTGGCAGCACTGGCCACAATGTTGTCTAGCTCTTCTTCGTTAAGTGCCGGTATTACCGGAGATACTGAAACACGCGTCGGAATACCCGCGTTGCTTAGTGTTGCTAATGTTTGCAGGCGTCGTAACGGCGTGGTGGCACGCGGTTCAAGATTTCTGGCCAGTTTCCTGTCGAGTGTGGTAATCGTGATACAGACCGATACCAGATCTTGCTGAGCCATCTCTGTGAGAATGTCTGTGTCACGTTCAATCAGAGAAGATTTAGTGATCAGGTAAGCCGGATGGCGGGTCTCGAGTAACACTTCGAGAATTTGCCTTGTAATACCCAGCTTTTTTTCCAGCGGCTGATAAGCATCGGTATTGACGCCAATAGCAATCGGTTCACACTGGTAGTTTTTCCTGGCAAGCTCTGCCCTGAGTAACGCCGGTGCCTGGCGTTTAGCGTAAAGGCGGGTTTCGAAGTCCAGGCCTGCCGAATGTCCAAGGTAGGTGTGCGACGGGCGCGCAAAGCAATAAATACATCCGTGCTCACAACCCCGGTACGGATTGATTGACCGGTCGAAATGTATGTCTGGTGACTGATTGCGGGTAATAATGGTGCGATTGCAGTCATCGCGCCAGTGGGTGCTGACTTTTGTTTCCGGTTCGGTATATGAGCTCCAGCCGTCATCAATATCGGCGTGGTTGGTGTGTTCGAACCTGCCGGTGACATTGCTGACTGCACCTCTGCCACGGCGCACTAATGGTGTTTCATGCATAAATCACCAAATGCTGTAAATATTAACAGTATATCTGTGATTGTGTGTATTGCCCAGTGAGAATTTAATTGTCCGTCCTTTTAAGCCTATACTTGGCTGACTGTGCATTTTTTTGAAAACGAGCAAGTATATTAATGAATGCCATGCAGAGACTGACACCACCAGAGATAATAGAGACATTGAACATGCAGCCCCACCCCGAGGGTGGCTGGTATGCGGAAACCTGGCGCGACGCTACCCGGCCCCGTGCCACCGGTACAGCGATTTACTTTCTGCTGGAGGCGCATCAGCATAGTCATTGGCACAAAGTAGATGCCGCAGAAATATGGCACTGGTACGCCGGTGCATCAATGGAGTTGCATCAGTATGATGGCAAGGCGGTTACCACAGAACTCCTTGGCGCCGACATTCTCAACTGTCAGCGCCCGCAACTGATTGTACCTGCCAATAGCTGGCAAAAATCTGTTCCTGTCGGTGGCTGGGTGCTGGTCGGCTGTACAGTGAGCCCCGGTTTTGAATTCGAAGGCTTTGAGCTTGCCGCCGAGGGCTGGACGCCGGAAGGAGGGTAGGCCTAAAAATTCCTCTTCGGGTGCTGCAGTCAAATTATTTAAAGTGAAGTAAGCGACAGTCGTGCATGTGCCGTAAGCAGTGGAAATACCACGGCTGTTCACCTAAGCTACCGGCATGACTCAGACAGCAATTCCCTACCTTTTTATGCGCGGTGGTTCATCGCGTGGCCCTTACTTTAATCGAGCAGATCTGCCACAGGATCCGCAGAAGCTGACCCAGGTGCTTATAACCGTTGTTGGCTCAGGCCATCAACTGAATATCGATGGTATTGGTGGTGGTGATGCGGTTACCACCAAAGTGGCGATGCTGTCGCCGTCTGACGATGACTGGGCCGAGGTTGATTACTATTTTGCGCAAGTGTCCGTTGAAGATCAGCTCGTCGACTTTAAACCTACCTGTGGCAATATACTTTCCGGTGTCGGGCCTGCTGCGATAGAGATGGGGCTTGTAAAAGCAGCTCAGCAAGAGACTGAAGTAAAAATTCGCGCCGTCAATACAGGTGCCTATGTGGCAGCAACGGTACAGACGCCTAAGGGTAGTGTTGACTACACAGGGGATGTCAGCATTGCCGGGGTACCCGGAAAAGCGGCACCGGTTGCCTTGTCGTTCTCCGGTATTTGCGGTTCATGTACCAGCGGCTTGCTGCCTACCGGCGCGATCAGAAACACTATTGATGGTATTGAAGTCACGTGTATGGATGCCGCAATGCCGCTGGTCATCGCACGTGCTTGCGATTTTAACTTAACCGGTTACGAGAGCGCTTCAGAGCTTGACAGTAACACCGCGTTCTTTGAACGAATGGAAGCTGTACGTCGTAAAGCCGGTGAATTGATGGGGCTGGGTGATGTTAGTAACTCGGTAGTGCCGAAGTTTGGTCTGGTGGCTCCTGCGAAAGAAGGTGGAACCATTGCAGCCCGTTATTTTATGCCCTGGAAAACCCATCATGCGATGGCAGTCACCGGTGCTCAGTGTCTGGCGGCCTGTGCCCTGGCACCGGGTTCAGTAGCTGACGGTATGCTGGAGCGTCCGCAACAGACTCCGGTCAATGTCGAGCTCGAACACCCCACCGGTAAAATAGAGGTGCTAATCGATTGTAACTGTGACGGTGTGTTTGATGTGAACAGCGTGGGGCTGGTGCGAACAGCGCGCAAACTGGCTGATGGTAATCTTTATATTCCGTCATCAGTCTGGGATGGAAATCCTCAATAGATGTCTGTTTCAATAGGCGAGATCACGCCTGATACCACTCTGATTACACCGGGCTCCGGATCCCCTGTTGCGGATGTATTGATCATCGGTGGTGGCAATGCGGCTTTGTGTGCTGCCATTACAGCAGCAGAAGCGGGCGCAAGCGTTGCGTTGCTTGAGCGGGCACCGCGACCCTATCGTGGAGGCAACAGCAGGCACACCCGCAACTTTCGCTGCGCGCACGATGATGATCTGGGCGTGCTCTCGGGCACGTATGCGCCTGACGAGTTCTATGATGATCTGTTGCGGGTCACTAAAGGCAATACCGATGAGCAACTTGCCAGGTGTGTAATCAGCAATGCGCCGGAGAGCTATGAATGGATGACCAGGCAGGGGGTTATTTTTCAACCATCACTGTCAGGTACACTGTCGTTGTCACGCACCAATGCGTTTTTTCTTGGTGGTGGCAAGGCACTGGTTAATGCTTACTACCAGCGCTGTGAAGATCTGGGTATTCAGATTTACTACAGCACTACCGTACTGGAACTGCAAATTAACAACGGCCAATGTGATGGCGTACTCGCAGACATAGACGGTGAACAGCGCTACCTGCGTGCCAATGCCTTTGTTGTTGCAGCCGGCGGTTTTGAATCCAATAAAGAGTGGCTGGCCGAAGCATGGGGTGAGGCGGCAAAAAACTTTCTTATTCGCGGTACGCCTTATAACCGGGGCGAGGTGTTAAAGCAGATGCTTGCACACGGTGCCGACTCAATTGGTGATCCGACACAGTGCCATGCCGTCGCGATAGACGGCCGTGCACCGGAGTACGACGGTGGTATTGTCACCCGGCTCGATTGCGTGCCGTTTTCTGTGGTGTTAAATAAACAGGGCAATCGCTTTTACGATGAAGGTGAAGATGTCTGGCCAAAACGCTACGCCATCTGGGGGCGACTGGTTGCTGCACAACCCGATCAGGTTGGTTATGCCATTATCGATGACAAATCGGCAGAGCTTTTTATGCCGTCTGTTTTTCCTGCTACTACGGGCGATACATTGGCAGAGCTGTTAGAAAATCTAGGCTTGCCGGTAGAGGCTTCAGTCGACACTATTGACGCTTTTAACAGTGCCTGCAGTGAAGGTGACTTTCATGCCACTGAGCTCGATGGTCTGGCAACATCAGGCTTGTGTCCGGAAAAAACCAACTGGGCACGGCCTATTGTAACGCCGCCTTTTCGGGGTTATGAATTACGACCGGGGGTAACCTTCACGTATCTCGGTGTTAACGTCGATCAATCCGCCCGGGTAACGTTTGCGGGTGTACAGTCAGATAACCTGTGGGCAGCCGGTGAAATCATGGCGGGTAATATACTGGGTGAGGGATATCTTGCCGGTTTTGGTATGACCATAGGAACCGTGTTCGGTCGAATAGCCGGTCGAGAGGCGGCTCAACATGCACACGCTTAAACTGGAAAGTACTGACGCAGATCAGGCAGAGGCTGAGCGACAGCTCGGTATCTGCAATTCCTGTCGTTACTGTGAAGGGTATTGCGGTACGTTTCAGGCGTTAACCCGCTATCGTAGTTTTGATACGGCAACGGTTTCACATCTGGCTAATCTCTGTCATAACTGCCGCGGTTGTTACTACGCCTGCCAGTATACCGATCCACATGAATTTGCTTTAAATATTCCGGCATTGCTTGCCAGTGTACGGGCTCAGAACTGGGAGCAGCATATCAGTCCCCGGTTTTTTAGCCGTGCAATGCAACGCAGCCTTTGGCCGTATGTGCTGTTGAGTATTGTGTTTATGGTATTGCTTAGCGTTGGTACCGGAGCATCCTGGCTGTCTGCGCTGCCGTTCTATGCGTCTATCAGTCATACAGTGATGGTCAGCATCTTTCTGCCGTTGTTTCTGCTGCCACTGATAGCGTTGTTTTTTGGACTGCGGCGGTACTGGAAGTCGGTTGGCGCCGCGCGCGTAACGTTCAGCGATTTCCGATCAGCCTGCAGTGCAGCGGCGACTATGAAGCAATTGTCGGGTGGACAGGGGCAAGGGTGTAATTATGAATCGGGTGAACGCTACACATCGTACCGGCGCTGGGCACATCAGGCGACGATGTACGGGTTTTTGCTGTGTTTTATGAGCACTTCGGTGGCGACTCTCTATCACTATGTGTTTGGTTGGCAGGCACCGTATCCGTTTTTGAGTCTGCCCAAGTTATTCGGTGTTACCGGCGGGGTGCTGTTGTCAGCTGGTTGTGCGGCATTGTGGTACCTGAAATCAAGATCAGCACCTGAACTTGGTGCGGCACATCGCAAAGCAGGTGAGTATGCGTTTATCGGCTTGTTATTTCTGGTTTCTACCACTGGTTTATTGTTGTACTTTTTTAAGGGAACAACACTCGCCGGTGGCTGGCTGATCATTCATCTCGCTTTCGTTGCAACGTTCTTTGTATCAATTCCCTATTCAAAGATGTCGCACGGGTTTTTTCGCATGGCAGCGTTATGTCGTGAGGCGCAAATCGCCTCAACGACTCAATAAAATCAAGGTAGCGTTGCCGGTAAGGCGGTTTAGTTAAGCGGCTGGGCAGTAACCAGTGTTATTGTCAGTGACTCACTTTGAAATATCAGTGGGTTGACGTGTCTGTGTTTTCCGGCACCTGGTCTTCGTCGATGAAACTTGCGGTGGCCGTGACCCTTGCGCTGGCCCGGCTTATGCTGCGCTGATTGACCGCCGGTTTTGTAATGGTGAAATGGTCCGGGAGCAGGGGCCGCGACCAGTTGAGTTACCGTTGAATGCTGAACATCAAGTGAAAGGATTTGTTCATTGGTATCGAAGCCGGCAGAAACTGCAGTTTCCACTTGCTCGCCCAGGGCGGTTGCGGCTGCCGTGACTGTTGAAACGGTGTAACCCAGCCCCTCTTCAATGTTTACAATTTTCTGTTGTGCAATATCCACATTGATTTGTGCCGTAGAGACATGTTCGCCGGTTGCATGAGCCAGTGCGTTACCGTATAGCGAAACGTAACCTGCAGATACAGAGTCCATTTCTGCATCATTAAGTAACAACGGTTCAGCGTTAGCCGTTCTAAGTATTGTTGCACCAAAAAACAGTAGTAAAGCGACTGCGGAAATGCGTCTGGATAAGACAGGCTTGAATATCACGGTAGGTAGGTTCAACTTCAGCTCCTTAGCTAAATGTGATGGCACATCATTGATAAAGTGCAGTTAGAGGCGGGAAATCGCGATGATTCCGCCACCACCGATTTTTGCTGAAATTAACGGGGTGTTGATTGAAAATATTTTGATAAACCCAATCTGTGTATCTGCATTTGAATCGATACTCACATCCAGTGATGTGTCGCCACCGTTGCAACAGGCATAGCTGACGCCGGATGCAAATACTGTTGCCACCCGGTACTCACCATTGATATCTGTGTTGGCGCCAACTTCAGACTGAACTCCAGTCAGTGCGACCAGATCATTCATAGCACTGGCAGTACCATCGACGGATGCAGCGACTTCGAGGGCGCTGCCTGCACTGACGGTGTCCATTTGTTGATCATCCAGCGTAAATGGTTCTGCAGCCCGGGATACTGAAAATACGCTTGTTGCCAGCAACGAACTGATCAGCAGGAAGTGGTGCAGTGGCGATCGGGAAGGCTTTCTGTTTGAATTGGTGCAAATGTTCATTGGGCATCCTTGGTAAGGTTGATGGTGCACATGGGGTTCCCGCCATACAAGGGAGCATGTGATGTTACCTGTCGCAAGAAAACCCGACTACAGATCAATAGTTTGTGTTGATTTAGCTAAACCCAACTTATGGTTATAAACCTAAATTTCTATTGAGCGACCATAGGCCAGTAACTAGCATGGCTGGCAGTGTCGTGGGCTTTACAGTTAATGGCACGTAATAGTCGGTCTGCGTTGGGTATTGGGAAGTTGATGCCTGTGGCGGACTGTTTTTTGACAATATTGTTTGAAGACAGAGGGATACTAATGAAAAAAATACTTTCTACAATTGTTGCAGCAGTTGCGATCACAGGTGGTTCAGCGATAGCCGCTGACGGGCCGGCTCCTCTGAGCCTGACTGAGCTCGACACTGTTAGCGCTGCCGGTACTGAAGCCTACACCAGTGGTGGCTCTTCGCTTTATGCTTATGATTGCTACTGCAGTGGCTTAAGCATTGATGTGTACAACCACAACAGTGCTTACGCACATGGCTACACGCTTGAAGCAGCTGACGCTGCACAGCAAACCGGCATTGAAGCCGGAAGCATTGGCGGCTATCCGGTCTGGGGTGCATATGCTTCTCAGGGCAGCAGTGCCGGCGCCGTCAGCTACTATCCACACTACTACACGTACGGTGTTCCTGTAGTACTTTACTAGTAGCTGGTATTAATCGTCTAAAGCAGGTACGCCTTGTATCTGTCAGGATGATTGAAATATGTGGGTTGTCATTACAACCCACATTTTCAAATCTTTCCCCGGGAGTTGCATCCGGGATTAGCTAATACAAAAAATGCCATAGCAATTATAAACGAAGCAGCAACAGTTTGACCGGGGGATCCGAGGTGAGATACAGCAATCTTTTAGTGCTTGCAGTGGGTCTTTTGGCCGGAATTGGACAAAGCAATGCAGGAATTAACAAGCGCCCCGCAGTGACATCGTTGTTGGAATTCAGACATAACAACGTTGTTATTCAGGAGTGGGACTTAAGCTGTGGAGCGGCGGCTTTGACCACATTGCTGCGATACCAACACGGTATGGAGTTCAGTGAGAAAGAAGTAGCACTCGCGATGATCAATCGCACCGAATATATCGCCAACCCTGATCTGTTAAAAATAAGACAAGGCTTCTCTCTTCTTGATTTAAAACTTTTTGCAGACAGCACCGGGCTGGTAGGCAACGGTTTCGGTGGTCTTGATTTCGATGATCTGCTGATGATGGCACCTGTGTTGGTGCCGGTTAATCTAGAGGGCTATAACCATTTTGTTGTATTCAGAGGCATCGCCGCTAATCGTGTGTTACTCGCAGATCCAGCGTGGGGTAATCGCACTATGTCAAAGGAAGAATTTCTTCACTCCTGGTTTGAGATTGGCCGTTTAGGCAGGGTAGGTTTTACTGTCACTGCGCAACAGCAGAGCCCCGCTCTCAATTTGCTCGCTCCACAGTCAATGGATTTTGTGATGATTCAGTAGTAGTTTAGGATTTTTCGGAGCAGAATTATTATGTCAGGATGCAAACATAGAATACGTTGTTATTACGTGGTGGTTTTTCTTTTCATTTTCTATCCGTTCGCTGTTACATGGAGTCAGGAAAAAAACCAACCGCTAGAAATCATCGTTAAGAGAGGAGATTCACTGTCGTCGATTGTGATTCGTGAAACGGGAAATACTGACCCCCGGTTATGGAAAAAAGTAGCGGATTTTAATAATCGTTCTGTTGAACAAACTCTTGAAATTGGTGACATCTTATTGTTGCCGGCAGACCTGTTCGAACCACAGCTTTTGGTGGTTCAGGAGCTAAAAGAGCAAGCGCTTGTAAATCAACCTGAAGATCAACCCGAAGATCAACCCGAAGATCAACTTGAACCCGTATCGACCGGGACTGGAAATGCGGCAACATCTGCGTTGCCAACCGACGGCGACGAGTGTGATGGTCAGCAGGTATGCTTTGATGTCGAGGTTTCTACGGTAGAGCCAACGGTGCGCAACAAGGCTGAGGTTGAAAAGCTATCGACGGTTGCTAATCCAGAGCAGCAACAGCCGGATACTTCATCTGCACCAGAGGATTCTGCACCAGTGGTATCCTCTGTGGAAACGGTTGCCGATGATGGCACGGCTGATTCGGAGTCTGATCCAAAGATTAAACCTGTGGTGCCCATACAACCCGAACCACCTCAGCCCAAACCAGAACCGGCTCCTAAGCCAACTCCTAAACCGGAAACAAAGCCGGAACCTGCCAGGCAGGCAGATGCAAGCCCGCCGCCGGCAAAGCCTGGATTGTTCGAAGTCGATGAAGACTCGGCCGTCAGGGCGCTGGAGCGATCACTCATTCAATTAAATGCATTGTTACTCAGACCGAGGCGAGCAGAGATCACACTTAACTATGACTACAGTGTTAATGAAGATGCAAATCCGGTGTTAGTCTCTGTTGAAGATGTTGCGACAAATACCACTGTTCAGCAGGTTGGGCAGATAAAGAGCGAAGTACAAAACAATACGGTCGCGCTGGATATGAAATTCGGCCTGCCATACGATTCGCAAATCAGCCTGAGACTACCGATGACTTTTATCGATCGGCAGGTCGGTGTAGTGGTGCCCGGTGCAGCGCCTGACGATCAGGATTCCTCCAGTAACGGTGTGGGTGATTTTGCGATTACGCTGGACAAAACGCTGGCAGTCGAACGAGGCAGACGCCCGGATATTATAGTAAGCGCCACTTACAACAGTGATACCGGCGCTGATGAAATCGGCAGTGATGCCAATGAACTATCTCTCGGTATTAGAGCCACTAAGCGACAGGACCCACTGGTATTCACCGGCAGTCTGTCGCAGACAATCTCGCAGGAATCTGATGCAGGTGTCACGGCTGGAAATATCACTCAGTTCTCGATTGGTACGCTGTTGGCTGCCAGTCCCTATACCTCTTTGCAATTTCTTTTTAACCAGGCTCTGGTGTCAAACACAGAGGTTGACGGGCAGTCCGTGCCCAACAGTGACGGCAATATTGCCAGTTTCGCTGCGGGGGTTTCATCGGTACTGGGCAGGGATCTGTTTTTAAACGCCCAGTTGTCTATTGGATTGGTAGACAGGGCCAGTGACTACCGGCTGTCGTTTTCACTGGCTAAACAATTTTCCTTCTGACTGGCAACCGCAATGGATGTGTAAGTGATCGAATGTGAAAAACTCGCGCGTCAGCTGGAATGATCAAAGCCGATTCTATAAGTTTTGCAGTGTCAGCATACCGCTGGCCATATTGGCTGGCATTTCTTTGTTGTACTTTGGCGCCAGGCTGAATCCTGAAAATGCAATGACGCCTGATGGTCAGTTTCAACACCGTGCTGTGGAAGCGCTCAGTTATAGTAATGCGGTAGTAAAGCGTTGTATTGAAGCACAAAACGCCAACAAGCCTCAGGAGTGTGACGACCTTAAGCAGGTTTTTGAGATATTCCAAAGTGTACTTGATCTGGGCGCACAGGAACGGTTGGCGGGGTCGGCAATGCAGTTGTCTAAACTCGGGTACTGGCAGTATCTGGCGATTGGTTTGGCAATGCTGTTTCTACTGCTAGGCGTGGGTGCCTCTTATGTGTTGCTTTACGAAGCAATCCAGATTACCGGTTTTATTCGCGACAGCGTTCAAACCAGTGCGAAAAGTCGTGAAGCTGAATTACAGCCGTACCTGAATATCACTGATGTATCCATCCAGACCGGAGAGCCGCCATTCGGAGGCGGGTATGGATGGATAGACATTACGTTTAAAAACTTCGGTAAGACACCTGCAAGATATTTTAGAAATCATATGATTGACAATCCGCCAGCGCCGGGTGTGTCGCAGTATGTGGAAATGCTGGATGACACGCCAGTCGTCCATGTCATTAAAAGCCCGGGGGAAGGTGCGCAACAAAGTGACCTTACAGATTCTTTTCTGCTTGATCTGATTAATACCGGAGAAGAAAGAACAGTCAGATGTCCGATCGTTACAGACATTCTTGATCGCAGTGTTAAACAGCGCTACATGGAAACCGAGTGGGAGAGGCGACGCGATGGCATCATACTGCCGCGTTTCGAGGGTTACCGCGTGCAAGGCAGTGTAGAGTTCAGTAACTGTTTTCACCACACAACGACACGACGGTTGCGATACGAACTGAACGATTCCGTCGACAACGGCCGGTCGTTCAGAATTATCGAAGACACAAATCTCAGTTAGCGCGCTGTTTGGGGCAGATCAAAAGTAAACTGCCCGTACACACCAGCTGTTTGGTGCCTCGTTACCCGTACGACTCATGTTCGCGCTTCAGCGCTACTTATGCGTAAATCTGCAGATTAGTCACGATGAGTCATGATATAGACTGCATGAGTCCGACTGGTTGCACCCAGTCTTTTCATCGCCTCATGCACATGTACCTTAATCGTGCTTTCACTCACGGAGAGTTCGGCGGCAATATACTTGTTTGCCTTGCCTTCGGCAATATAGTCCATGACTTGTCGTTGCCGTGGCGTAAGCAATGCCACGGCTTCTCTAGTGATGAACTCAGCGTTTTCAGTATTGCGTGCGGTGTCTGACTCAATAGTTGATGCGGGCAAGTACCTTACGCCTGATTCTATAACGCTAATGCAGGCCAGTACTTGCTCCGTTTCATAGGAACTCGGGATCACGCCATCCAGCGCACTGAGTGTGCCCGGTGTCGTATCGTCGAGGTTTTTGTCGGTCAGCAGTGCAATCTTTGCGTCCGGCTTGGTTTTACTTAACTTTTTCACTTCCTGATTGACTGATTCAGCATCCAGTGAACCGTCGCAGAAAAGTATGAACTGCCGCGGCGCGGGGTTGTTGCAGAATGCAGTCAGTTCCAAAGATTCTGCCGTATTTGCAGTGAAAATCCTCCGCTCGCTGTTGCCGCGAATGGCGTTAGCTATCGCGTCACGGATACAGCTTCTGTGGTCAATTATTGCAATGTCGGACAACACTGCTTTCTCTTTCGGGAAGCTCTTTAACACCAGATTGGTGCTTTCCCTTTGCATCCTTTCATTTGAATTCATTGTACAAACTCCCTGTTTGCTTACCACTTGAACCACGGTACATGTGGTACCCACATCACATTGTGAATTTGACGTATGTCACATTATTCAGAATGTAAACTGATTTAAAGGGTGTATCAAACAAGAGTCAATCACCCAAAAGGACTACTACTGACTGATGCTATGTCTCAGGTACTAGAGAATTGTTCAGAGTCAGAACGCAGCCTGTGTAAGACTGGCCGATTAGCTGGAAAGCGTAACAATAGTGCAAAAACCACTGTGTTTGCGCTTAGGCGCTGCGTTCTGTTGTATATCGTTTGAAGGTTGTGTAGGCGGAAATTTTGATACCGGCCGGTAGGTGTTAGCCTGGTTTTCATGTGTGCATGCGTATTAATGCCGGTTGAGAATTTACAATTATCATTCTCTAATGGAATTTTTAACAAATATTTAATAATTATACGTAATTTATTCATCCGATTTCTCAGTCCTTATTTCTTCCAACACCTTGTGGATGACGGTAGAAATACAACTTATTGCTGAGGTCTTTCACTAGACCAATGTTCAGTTTCGTTTAGATAAGAAACTGGCTAACGTATCTTTGCTTAATTTACAGACGCATGTGTTAAGCAGGCACATGGAGATACTCGGGTGATGAAAATGAACAGAGCAGGTTTAGGTGTTGTTCTACTGGCATTGGCCGCCGTGGCCTGTGATTCTGCTGTCGATCAGGACGCACGGCAAGAAGAAACTACTGTAGCCGGGTTGACCGGTGCAGAAACAACAACTGGCGCAGAAACAACAACGGTAGACACAGCAAGCGGTAGTGTCGGTGCAGATAGCACAGGCAGCGCACAAGCCGCTGCCGAAGCGGCCGAAACCACTACAGCTGATGACACGAATAACACCAGCGCTCCCGTAACTCCGGCAGACAGCGGTTCATCTTCCGGATCTGCAACAACTGAACAGTCTTCTGAACAGTCTTCAACTTCGGTTGAATCATCTACCAGTGACTCAGCGAGTTCCAGTGGAGGCAACGGTGCTTCCGCCAGCACCTCCTCAGGCGTGTCTCTCACGGTTGGGGGAACGTATGACAGCTCGTTTTCTGTCGTTGCTGATGCCGGTAATCACCAGTGTTCGCAGGTTGATGAGATTGTTGATTTGCAGGTCTCCGGTGTGTTGCTCGATCAAAGCCTCGGGTTCAGCAGTATAGACCTTACCGCTCAGGCAATACTGGATCTACAAGCCCATGCCAATCTTCAAATTGTTTCGCATGGCGATAAAAATATATCGGTGCGGGTAACCAGTCCGGACATACTCGATCTGGTCTTTAGCTATGAAAATCAGCTCGATATGATTTATATCAGTGCGGTCAGCCCGAATACAGCAAAGCCGGTTATCTTAAAAAAGCAGCACGGTATCGAAAGATGCAGTTATGCTTTATACACCGACACCGGGTGTGCTGTGGTTGCATCTGATATCGGGTTGATGTCTGCGAGTGTTGACAACGTGTCGATCACTGCAGACGGGTGTACGCTTTCCAATCCTGCAGGTATACCGGTTATAGAACTGGAGGATTGACTGCAGAGTACATAGCTATAGCACCCTGATTGGTGCGCCTTTGTAGAAGGCTGCAAACGCCTCCAGCATTTGCTGGTAAAAAACAGCAAATGTTTCCTGCGTGCAGTAGCCAATATGCGGTGTGGCGAGAATATTTGGATGGTTAACCAGCCAGTGAGTGTTGCTGGCGGGTTCTACAGGAAACACATCCGTTGCTGCACCGGCGATTATGTTGTCGTCCAGTGCCGCTTTAAGGTCATTAAGATTGATGATCTCGGCCCTGGAAGTGTTGATTATATAACCCTTTGTACCCAGACGTGTTAAGTCCTGGGCATTAACCATATGGTGTGTTCTGTCAGAATGACGCAGATGGATTGATAGAAAATCTGCGCGCTCAAACAGCTGTTGCCGGTTGACGTGTTCCACCCCCTGGTCAGTACAGGTTTGTGTTTGCAGGTTTTGACTCCAGGCGACTACCTCCATACCTAAGGCTTTTGCGAAACCGGCGAGTTGGCTGCCGAGTCTGCCAAGGCCAAGCACACCGAGCGTTTTGCCGCGTAAGTCCTGCCCCATCACAGGTTGCCACTCATTTTGTTGTTTCAGTGCGTTGGTGAGCGGGATGATTTGCCTTGCCAGTGTCATCATCAGTAGTAACGCGAGTTCTGCAGTTGCATGTCCTGGAGACTCTGTACCGCACACCGTTATGTTTTTGCTGGTAGCGGCTTTCACATCAATGGCGGCGTTTTTCTTACCGCTGGTGACAATCAGTTGCAGATTCGGTAGTTGCTCGATGACTGATGAGGGAAATGGTGTTCGTTCACGCATCAGGCCGACAGCCTGAAAAGGCTTTAAAGCATTTACCAGTGCGGCCTCTGATTCAAAAGGTTTATCAAAAAACGTAAAATTGGCAAACCCTGCGTTATTCCAGTCTGCGTATTCAATGGCGCGGTGGTAGTAATCGTCAAGTATGGCAATAGATGGCTTTGTCATTCTTCCACAACAGATATTTTAATTGGAGTATCGCTATCTGTTGATTGTAACTGTTTTATTGCCAGCGACATCAGCTTTTCTGTGAGTGCCGGAGTTCTGATCGCCGGCAGCAGCGAGTTTGTCATCGCAACCACTGTCAGCCCGTTCGACTTGTTAATTCGCAGATGTACATCTGTACCCTGATTGACGCCGCCTTTTTCTATTTCCAGTGCATCACTTGTGCTGCCGCTCACCAGTGACCAGCCGTGGAACTGGCTGTCTTCACTGCCACCGGACCACATCTGTTGCAGGATAGATTCTGAAAAATAGAAGTTACTCATCACTGCGTCGGCGAACCGAGCCAGATGTAATGCTGATGATTCCATTCCACTGCCACCCGCCTTCCAGCTCGCATTCTGGAACTGATTGTCACTAATAAACCGACCTTTATAGCTAAGCGCTGCACGCGCTCCGTGTGCGCGTGCGGTAATGCGGTCTTCAACTTTAAGTGAATCAAGCTGCAACGGGCCGGAGATTCTATGACTAATCATATCTGCGAAACTCACCCCGGTTTGTGCCTCCATCGCGGCAGTCAAAATGGTATAGCCGTGCGTTGAATAATGATGTGTGCCATTAGTACAGCCATCAATAATCCACGCATCCGAGGCCAGTGCACCACCGAGATGATCTTGTAGCGCATGGCGGGATGTATCGTATTGAATTCGCGTATTGTTGTCGTCCAGACCGTCGTCGGTATAACCTTTAACACAGCCGGTGTTAGTTAATAATTGTCTAAGCGTATGGGTATGTGCAGAGCCAAGCTCGGGCAGCAGGGTACGTGTTCTGGTGTCAAGATCCAGTAATCCGTCCTCCACCAGATCAAAGGCCAGTGTACCAACCAGTGCTTTGGCAATTGATGCGAGTCTGTAGGTGGTGCCGCTATGGGCGTCGCGTAAACCCTGGCGGTCGGACTGTCCGACACCCGACCGGAACAGCACTTTGCCGTTGTGCATAATCACAGCACTGGCACCGGGTACATCTTCAGCACTGACGTAGTTGTTCAGTATTTGTTGCGCCGTTGTCTGCCAGGTATCCCGTGGTACATTTTCCTGCCATAGCGTGGCATATTGAAACCCGCTATGGTCTGGTGCCGGGCATAGTTCCATATCAATCATACGCATGCCCTGATCCGCCATCTGATGGACGGTATTGTTGAGCGCAGTTGCCGACAGTTGTTTCAAAGTAGTGGTGGGTTTAGCGTTTGGAGTGTGATGCCATATCGCAGCGTAGTTCAATTGGCCGCCACGCAAGTAGCAGTCAAAGTCTGCAACATGAAAATCATGTTTATTATAAGTCTGGTTTAGCGATCGATACTCGGCCGGTGTTAAGTTTTTGTGTTGATTCCACAAAGTACTGTCGGTGTTTTCTTTTAAGATAACTGCATAGGTGATATTACCGTTGTGCTGTAACGCCTTAACATCAGTGGCGCGGTACGTCTGTTGGTGTTCTTTAACTATTTTTTCGTACTGCTGATCTGTTAATCCGCTGTAGGATTTCCAGCTCTGGTTTTCGTTGTTTTGCAACATAATCATCGAATAGACCGGTGCACTACCAACCATTTCGATACTCTGGTCTTCAAGCAGGTACCCCTTGTTTTTATAGGTTTCAAGCTTGTGTTGAAAGCCGGCTTCAGTCAGCCCGTCGAAACTGGCCCACGCTCTGCCTTCATGGTTTTTTTGCCACAGGCTTAGGTAGCGACCGGCCTGGCGGCTGGTGTTGAGACTGAGCGGCAGAAACCCCGCTTTTTTGGCGTTGGAAAGTGTGGTGGAGAATTCTTCAGCGGTGACGTTCTGGTAAAACCCCCAGGAGATACCCCCGGCAGTGGCGTTTGCAAAGCCGGGCACCGCCAACAGCGCGGCAACCAGCAGTGATAAGCCCTGAATCCGTGGTGCGTATTTCATCTCTGACAGCAGCATGCTTTTTCCTGACGATAGTAAATGCGAGAGGTTGATCATCAGGACGATAATCGGCAATCTGCAGGATTACTCCAATGGCTTTTGAGATAACTCCCTTAATAACAAGGCGTTTTGAATGTTTGTTCAGTTGTGGTGCGTTAGCCGTCGAAAGCACTGGCGGTTTGGCAAATCTATTGAAGTCACCCCCGCAGGACGCCAGCACACGTTCAGCGCACGGCCGGCGGCGCTCTTCGACGGTAAGCCTGTTCGCCCTGGTGATCAGTCCCGGGAGCGCAATTTCTGGCGCGTTTTTATTGGACCTGTGGCGTGTTAACTGGCAGCATAGTCGGGTGAATTATCACCTTTTGGCAATTACCGAGGGATTACCCGAATGATGAAAAAACTGATGCTGGCAACAGCAGTAGCTGCCTGCGCTGCAGGCAGTATTGCACAAGCCGAAAGCCTGCGATGGGCACGTGCCGGAGACGCACTCACACTCGACCCGCATGCACAAAACGAAGGCCCCACGTCTGCCCTGTTGCACCAGATAATGGAGCCATTAGTCATGCGTGACATGTCTGGTGCCATGGTGCCGGCACTGGCAACCTCATGGGCACCGAGTGAAGAAAACCCCAACGTGTGGGTGTTTAATCTGCGAGAAGGCGTGAAGTACCACGACGGTGCAGACTTCGACAGTGAAGATGTCGTGTTCTCTTTAAACCGTGCCATGACACCGGACAGTGACTACAAAGAACTACTCGCGTCAGTGAAAGAGGTGCGTGCTGCGGGCCCGATGACCGTTGAAATAGAAACTGACGGTCCCAACCCGATCATGCCGAATAACCTCACCAACATGTTTATCATGGACAAAGACTGGGCAGAGGCAAACAACGCAGTTAAGGTTCAGGATTTTGAAGGCGGTGAAGAAACATTTGCCGCGCGCAACGCTAATGGTACCGGTTCATATAAGCTGGTGAGCCGTGAGCCTGATGTTAAAACGGTACTCACCGCCAACGCCGACTATTGGGGCAGTGGTGAGTTTCCGATGCAGGTGCAAGATGTTGTCTTCACCCCTATCCAAAATCAGGCCACCCGAATAGCAGCATTGCTGTCCGGTGAAGTGGATTTTATTCAGGACGTTCCAGTACAGGACTTACAGCGCGTTGCCGCTGCCAGTGATCTGAAAGTGATTACCGCGCCGCAGAATCGAGTGATCTTCTTTGGTATGAACCAGGGTGATGATGATCTTGCCGCAGACGATGTCGAAGGTAAAAACCCGCTTGCAGATAAACGCGTTCGCATGGCAATGAATATGGCCATTAACCGCGAGGCAATCAAAAAGGTTGTGATGCGAGATCAGTCTATTCCTGCCGGAATAGCGATGCCTCCGTTTGTTAATGGCTGGACCAAAGAGCTCGATGTAGTACCGGAGACTGACAACGAAAAGGCCAAAGCCATGATGAGTGAGGCCGGTTACGAAGACGGTTTCAGTATTCGACTTGATTGCCCGAATGATCGCTACATCAATGATGAAGCGATCTGTCAGGCAGCGGTTGGCATGCTTGCACAGATCGGTGTGAAAGTGCAGCTCGACGCAAAACCTAAAGCACAGCACTTTCCGTTAATCAGCAATCTTGAAACCGACTTTTACATGCTGGGCTGGGGTGTACCCACTTACGACTCCGAGTACATCTTTAACTTCCTTGTGCATACCAAGGGTGAAAAGTACGGTTCGTGGAATGGCACGCGATTCTCCAACCCTGAAATCGATGCAAAGATCGAGGCACTGGCTTCCGAGACTGCTCTCGATAATCGCAATCAGATGATTGCCGAGATATGGCAGGTAGTGCAGGATGAACAGCTGTACATTCCGATCCACCACCAGGTGCTTAACTGGGGCATGTCAAACAAGATCGATACCATCGTTGCCCCCGACGATGCCGCCAAGTTCAAGTACTTCAAACTGAACTAGCAGCACACTCATATACCTTCTCGCTTGAAGATAGCCGTACCAGGCAGGATATCACCCTCCCGGTTGTGGGAGGGCCGGCGTTTAAGCGCCGGGGAGGGTGCCCGACGACGCTTGTGCCTGATAAAAAAGAATCTCAAATTGCCAATCAAAATCATCACCAACTCAAAAGCCCTGCCCACTGAATGCTAGCCTACGTCATTCGTCGCGTGTTTCAGTCAATTATTGTATTGCTGGTCGTCGGCCTGGTCGCCTTTTCAATGTTCCGTTTTGTCGGCGACCCGATAGACAACATGCTGGGTCAGGAGCGTACCGATGCGGATATCGACAGGCTACGCACACAGCTTGGGCTCGATCAGCCCTTTCCGGTTCAATACGTCAAGTTTCTAAAAGGCGCGGCTGAAGGTAATTTTGGTGTCAGCTTCAGACAGGGCCGGCCGGTAGCAACCATTATTGCAGAGCGCTTACCGGCAACACTTGAGTTGGCCGCAGTTTCCGGGTTGTTGGCGATTGTGCTTGGTGTAGCACTGGGCGTACTCACTGCCATCTATCGTGATGGCATTGCATCAAACATCGTGATGACCCTGTCGCTTATTGGTGTTTCACTGCCGACATTTTTGATTGGTATATTGTTAATTTATTTGTTTTCAGTAGAGCTTAACTGGCTGCCAAGCTTTGGTCGTGGCGATGTTGTGCAAGTCGGTTTCTGGTCAACCGGTTTTTTAACCGCCTCCGGGCTAAAAGCGCTAATTCTGCCTTCTATTACCCTGGGTCTTTACCAGATGACTTTAATCATGCGCCTGGTGCGTTCAGAAATGCTCGAAGTGCTAAGGCAGGAATACATTCGTTTTGCACGTGCCCGCGGTCTGCGCGATAAGTCTGTACATTTTCGCCATGCCCTGAAAAATACCCTGGTGCCGGTGATTACCGTTACCGGTTTACAGCTTGGTGCCATCATCGCGTTTGCCATTATTACAGAAACAGTATTTCAGTGGCCCGGGGTCGGGCTGTTGTTTATCAACGCTATCCAGTTTGTCGATATTCCGGTAATGGCTGCGTACCTGATGCTGATCTCGGTGATGTTTGTTGGTATCAACCTGATTGTTGATCTGTTGTATTACGCTATTGATCCACGGCTGCACTCAGACAAAAGCGCCAAAGCACATTAACAAGATTGCACAGACCACATTGCTTAACTCTTGGGCCAGGGACAATAAACACCAATGATCGATAGTCTGCAAAGAGCATGGCGATCAGATTTTCTCTGGTCTTTTTCAAGATCACCGGTTGCTGTTGTATCTTTTCTGGTAGTGCTTGTGATGGTGCTTGGTGCAGTACTTGCCCCGTGGATAGCGCCACACAACCCGTTCGATCCGGCCACACTTAATTTGATGAATGGATTCTCAAGCCCCATGGAGCCAAACGCGTTTACAGGTGATGTGTTCTGGCTTGGCACTGATGATCAGGGGCGCGATGTATTTTCCACCATTTTATACGGTATGCGAATTTCGCTGTTTGTTGGCTTTACTGCAGTGCTGTTTGCCATGGTGCTGGGTATCAGTCTGGGTTTACTGGCAGGTTATGTGGGTGGTTGGGTCGAAACGATTATTATGCGAGTAGCAGATGTGCAGTTAACTTTTCCTGCCATTCTGGTTGCGATGCTGATTTTTGGTATAGCCAAAGGTTTCACGCCCGTACATCTGCGTGATCAAATGGCGATCTGGGTGTTGATTATTGCCATTGGCTTATCGGATTGGGTGCAATTTGCGCGTGTCGTTCGTGGTGCCACATTGGTTGAAAAAAACAAAGAGTATATACAGGCCGCAAAGCTCAACGGACGTAAGCCGCTGGGTATTATGTCGCTGCATATATTGCCGAATGTATTGAGCCCGGTGCTGGTTATTGCCACCATCAGTCTGGCGCTGGCTATTATTTCAGAAGCCACTTTGTCATTTCTCGGCGTCGGTGCTCCTCCAACGCAGCCGTCGCTGGGTACCTTAATACGTATCGGTCAGGGCTATCTGTTTTCTGGCGAGTGGTGGATCCTGTTTTATCCGGCAGTCACGTTGCTGGTGCTGGCGCTTTCAGTCAACCTGCTGGGTGACTGGCTGCGTGACGCGCTTAACCCGAAGTTAAGATAATGACCATTCCGGTGCTTAGTGTTAGCAATCTGATTGTAGAAATTCCTACCCGCCGTGCTGTTTTGCGTGCGGTAGATCAGGTCGGCTTTGATATAAAGGCGGGTGAAATACTCGGTGTTGTCGGTGAGAGCGGTGCCGGTAAATCCATGACCGGTAACGCGGTTATCGGCTTGCTTAATCGGCCGGCACGTATTGCCGGTGGCGAGATCCACTTAAACGGCAAACGCATCGATAACTTATCGAAAGATCAGATCAGACAACTGCGTGGCAGTGAGATCGGTATGGTTTTTCAGGATCCGCTAACGTCACTCAACCCGTTAATTCCAATAGGCGAGCAATTAACCGAAACCATTCTTGAGCATTTACCGGTCAGCAAATCGGAGGCACTCGACCGGGCAGTTGCAGCCCTTGACGATGTGGGTATCCCTGCTGCGGCCGAACGCATAAACAGTTATCCGCATCAGTTTTCGGGTGGTATGCGCCAGCGCGTGGTGATTGCTCTGGCATTGTGTGCAGAGCCTTCACTGTTAATTGCTGATGAGCCGACCACCGCGCTTGATGTGTCGGTACAGGCGCAAATTATTTCTTTGCTTAAGCAGTTGTGTCGCAGTCGTGGTACTGCCGTTATGTTAATCACTCATGATATGGGGGTGATTGCCGAGGCCACTGATCGGGTAGCGGTACTATACGCCGGCCGGCTTGCTGAACTTGGAGATGTGCGTCAGGTGCTAACCTCACCACAGCATCCTTACACTCAGGGCCTGGTCGCATCTACTCCGGTGGCGTCCAAAGCGCCCGGAAATACCCTGGAAAATACCCTGGGAAAAGCGCCGGGTGCCGGTCAGCGTGAACGACTGGTGCAGATACCTGGCAACATGCCACGTCTTGACCAACTCCCGCAGGGTTGTGCATTCCACCCACGGTGTGAAATCGCACAAAATAAATGCCGTAATACCCCTGTGCCCACTATTGAGCTTTGCGGTGGGACGGCGGCCTGCTGGTTTGCGGGTGATAAATCCACCGGAGAATTCTCATGAAGCCTCTGG
>CALHCI010000161.1 GCA_937931165.1 uncultured Granulosicoccaceae bacterium | reverse complement strand
TAGTACTAATAAAAAGATACTTAAAAATAGTAATGTATCTTTTGTGTGCTTGATTTGGTCACTTCAGGTAGTTGCTGGCTCGCCACCTTTACTCAGCAACAATCCCATCAAGCAATCAGGTGACAACATGCGCCGCCTCCGGGTGAAGACGGTTGGTTCTTAACCGTCAGTCTCTACATCTGTGGAATGAGCTGCATCAGGATTTTTTTGTCAATGATGAGTCAGAACAATCTGATAGGAGAGGGAGGTGGTGGTTTATCACCCGCGGGCTTGCTCCGGGCTTTGTTCTGGAGTGGAGTTATTTCTGAAAGCGCAACAAATTACTGTGTGCCGTTATTGCCTGATTCACCGGGCAATGTTGCTTCCATGTGTCTAATGAACAATCTGTTTTCAGATTCCGGTAACCGTCCCTTAACATCGGATGGGTGGTACCTGTACGTGGTGGTTCTGTATGAGGTGTTGTCGCGTTGGATAAGCGTTCCTGTCTAATGACAGAAACGCGTAATTAATAGCGTTAAGCGGTTTCCTCGGTTTCCTCGGCTACTGCGTCCGGGCTTAGCTGATTTTTTATCAGCTGATAGTACATTCCCCGGGTTTCAATTAGCTCGTCATGGCTGCCCATCTCTGCTATCCCTCCCGCGTACATCACAATTATCCGATCTGCATTTCTAATAGTACTCAGGCGATGGGCTATGACGATGCTGGTGCGACCCTGTAGTACTTCCTGAAGGTTCTTTACTATATTCCCCTCTGATTGAGTATCCAGCGCCGAAGTGGCTTCGTCAAAGATCAATATGCGAGGATCACGGTATAGTGCCCTGGCGATGCACAGCCGTTGCACTTGTCCCCCGGATAATCCTACCCCGCGTTCACCGACCACCTGTTCATAGCCGTTTGGCAGTTTGTCGATAAAGTGATGCGCATCGGCAAGTTTAGCCACTTCCACAATGCGGCCCATATCCTGAGTATCAGACCCAAGCGAAATATTTTCTGCAATACTACCCGAAAATAACAGATTGCTTTGCATCACATAGCCAACCTTTTTCCGTAAGGTGCCCATGTCTATGCGTTGTAAATCGTACCCGTCAACTTTAATGGTACCGCCATCTTGCGGTTCGAAAAATCCAATCAACAGTTTTGCCAAAGTGGTTTTGCCTGACCCGCTTTGCCCGACAATAGCGATCGATTCGCCAGCCTCGACGTTAAAGCTCACGTTGTGCAGAACCGCGGGTGCGTGACTGTCCCCGGGGTATCGAAAGCCCACATTCTCTACCTGAATGCTGCCCTGCATATCAGGCAACTGTATAAGTGTTTCCAGTTCCTGTGGTGATTGTTCCGGCTCCAGATCCAGCACATCTCGCAGCCGCTCCATCGAAACTCCGGCGTCATGAATTTCATCCCACATGCCAACCAGTTCCATCATTCTCTGCATAACCTGCCCGGAGAGCATGTTAAACGCCATGAGTTGGCCAATAGACAATTGCTGGTCAATCACCATCTTCGACCCGACAGCCAGTACGATGATGGATGATATTGCGTTAAACAACCCGCTAAAAAACTCCACATAGGCTTCGAACTGCGCTGATCGGTAACGAACCCCAAGTGCTTTAAGGTACTTGCGCTCCCATTTCATGCGCTGAGGTCTTTCAATACCCATCGCCTTAACTGTTTCTGCACCAGACAGTGTCTCGATCAATAGTGATTCCGCCTCAGTTTCAGTGGCGAATTGTTCACGCGAATATTTCTTGAACTTAGGCGTTACCAAAAGAGTGAGCGCCACCAGCGGCACGACCGTCGCCAGTAGTAGCAGCGTTAATTTCATGCTGTAGCCGATAAGTACGGCCAGATAAATAAACAGCATTAACACGTTCAGAATAGTCGTAATGGTTGAGTCGGTCAGGAAGCTTCTTATTTTCTCGTTTTCCTGAAAGCGGGCAACAATATCGCCCGTACGTCGTGTAATAAAATAGCTGAGTGGTAGTGCGAATGCGTGTCGATAGAAACCGGACACCATCGCGTAGTCGAGTTTGCGAATAATAAAATTGAAAAAGTAGGCACGTAGCAATGTGGTGATCTGAGATAAAAAATGTGTCGCCACTAATGCACCAATTAAAAAGAACAGTAGCTGCGAGCTCTCATAGACGAGCACCGTATCAAGTATCTGCTGTACCACCATCGGCGGAACCAGGCTTAAAAGTTCTATTAGAAACGTGACCAGTAATACCAGGAGCAGTGTCTTGCGCTGCGGAACCAGCAGCTTTAGAAAATGCGTCCAGGGGCTGGTGGTGCTGTGCTCTGATTTTTTCTTTTCCAGTTGCTCAGCATTAAATGAAAACTGAAGGCAAATCCCTTCCCAGCCTTTTTCAAATTCCTCCCGTGTGTATTCAACAAAACCCAGTGAAGGGTCCGCAACCCACACCCGATTCTTGGATATTCCATGAACAACAACGTAGTGATAGCCCTCCCAGTGAGCAATAAACGGCAGC
Organism: uncultured Granulosicoccaceae bacterium; assembly: GCA_937931165.1. GTDB lineage: Bacteria > Pseudomonadota > Gammaproteobacteria > Granulosicoccales > Granulosicoccaceae. The sequence goes on along the minus strand of CALHCI010000161.1, from coordinate 33,461 downwards.
TCAAAATCACTTAACACATCAAAAGAGCAGCGCACGCCCTGTACGTTGAATCCCAGGCTTTCTCCAACCTTTGCAAGGCTGTCAAGTGTTGCACCTTCGAGGGTGGTGTTAACCATCTCTCGCAGCTTGCCACGGCTGATTGACAGCCCGTAGTGTTTGCAGATCATTGCAAGGCAGGTCGCACCACAATCCATTTGTTCTGCCTGCTCAATCAGGCTGAAACGTTTGAGAACACGTTGACCGGCAATAGATTTACCGCCAAGAAACAGACTGCCTTTGCTTTTTTTGCCTTGTTCAATGAGATCTTTTTGCAGGCTGATATCTTTAATCAATCGCTGTGCCCGCTGATCGAGTACCTCACGCAGATCAAGGTTCAGGTGGATAATTTCACCAACAGTACGGTGAGGGATAATCAGCAGGACAACATCAGTTTCAGCAATTGCGCTGGCAGGCTGGGGGGATTTATTAATGCAGCTGTGTTCGCCGAACGTTTCTCCCTCTCCAACCTTTGAAATATTTACCGGTGTCTCAGTGGCGTTCTCAAGTTGTAATAAGACACGGCCTTTGCGAACCACATAGAGCCTCCGGTCAGCAGCATCACCCTGATGCACAATATGTTCGCCAGCTTTCACTGACTTAACACCTATTGACTGAACCAGACCTGTGTTGATATCCGAGACGCCGGGTTTAAAGCCAAACATAGTGGCAACCAGACCACCCATAGCAGCGAGCAGTACACTCTTTTTAAATGTCTCGGTTCGCTGTGCATCTACGCTTTGTGCAAACAGTGTATTGATTGAGTTGCGGTCTATCAGCAGGACTCTGGTTTTGCCGGAAGAACGTGCAGAATAGTCAATAGTGACATTGGCAATAGCGCCAAACTCTGCAAGGCACTCTCCTTTCTTCTTAACCCCGAGGTTTATTTCCCCGCCACCTGCAAGGCCACGAAAAAGGCGAACTGCCCCCTCCATGACAAAAATAAGCCCGCCGGGTTTCTCTCCGGCTGTGCAAAGTATGTCACCGAAGCCGAACTGCCTTGTCTCACCGGCTTCAAGCAGCCAAGTGAGCTCGTCGTCAGAAAACCCCGAAAACAGCGGGTTATTCTGTAGTAGCTTTAGATCAGACATGGCGTGCTAGTCCTTCAAATTGCACAGAATGGCTCCTTGCCGCTGCCGGCTTTTTAATACACAACTTTCCTTAACGGGTCCAGCGCAATATCGATCACTCTTCGGTTCCGAACAATGACTTCGGCAGTGGCTTGCATGCCGTACTGCAACGCATAGAAGTTCTCGCCAAGTGTTAGGCCTTCGCGCTGAATTTCAACGACGCCACTATAGGTGGGTGTGTTGTTGGAATTGCCCTGCGCGGGTCTCTGGGTGATGGGGGAGATATATCGTAGTAATCCATCTGCGACGCCAAACCGGCGATAGTCCATGGCATTAAATTTCACACGAACAGACATACCTTCACGCAAAAACAATCGGTCTTTCTCGGGAATGAGTACCGATAAAACTTTTTCACTGTCCACCGGAGCTACTTCTGCCAGGTGGCGTGTTGCATCGACCAGCTGGCCGGACTGGGTCACGCTATTGCTTGAAATCACGCCATCTATTGGCGAGCGTATAAGTAGCAGTCCATTACTGTCGATATCATCAAATGAGATTTGAGCTGCTACGTCTAATTCGAGTTTCGCCAGTCTGATCTCTGACTCGATATTGCGATCAACCCGGTCCATTTCGCGTTGTTTGGCGTAGAGTTCGTCGCGCTCACGGTTTTTTACGTCGAGCCGATCACCAAGACTTCGTAACGCTTCGCGTTCCTGTCGTGACTCGGATGAAAGGTTTAATTCGTATTCTAGTAGTGAATTTTTGGCTGTGTCGTGTTGTTGTTTGCGCTGGTTATACTGCGAGCGTCCTTCGTTGAGTTCACGCTCTGAAACAGCACCTTCCTTAAATAATCGCTCAAGACTCCTGAATGTTTCCAGTGCTTTGCTCTTCGCCTGGGCGGTACTCTTTATGTTTTCATTAATTCTATCAAGTCGTAGTTGTTGTATCTGGCTCAGGCGAAATTTTCGATCACGTTGCTGGCGCTGGAGTTCTTCATCAATATCGGCAATGCTCTTTTCTGTCCGTTCAATTTGTGACAGCAGTGTCGGTCTTTCTTCGCGATTGCGTTCTCTGCGCTGTAACGTGCTCTCATATTTGAGCCGTGCCTGTTCATAGTTCTTGCTGCGCTCAAACACATCGTTTGATCTAATGCGCATCACAATATCGTTGGCCTTTACCGGTTGCCCGACTGACAGCAGAATTTCACTGACATATCCCCCGACTGGAGTGTAGATTCGTTTAATATCACTTTTCGGTTTTAGTGTGCCATTAGCCTTGACCACCACTGGAGCCTTGGCTAGTACTGACCAGACCAGCAGTGCCGAGAGCATCAACATCATCAAATATACAGAGTAACGTGCGAAGCGTGCAGGTTCACCATTGAGCACTTCAAAGTCGCTGTATCGGTGAGCCTGTATTTCCTCCAGTAAGTTCTTGTCCATTATCCTACTCGTTGCGCACTTTTAGCAGAGCTATTTTTTGATCAAGTAACGCGCGGTCAGAAAAGCTGCCGCGGAGTTCCTCGAGGAATCCGATCTGGTTGTCAGCCTCGTCTCGTATAGCGCTAAACGCATTGATTTGCTCCGACTGCAGATCAACGTTAATTACCCGCGCTATGTTTTCAGCACTGATGCCTGCCTGTAACGCATTGGTAAGTGCTGATGCCTGTGATTGAAAGCTGTCTGTTAATTGCGTGGATATCCGCATGGATGCGCTAATACCTCCATTGGCCTGATATGTTGAAAACGCTCCAATAGCATCGGCTGCCAGGGTCTGCGCAGCAGTCAGCGCTTTTTGTCGTGTGTTGGCTATTCGATCGCGGTGTCGTTCCAGGTAATAGGTGTCGTACTGTTCATCAAATAGCTGGTATGCGCCCAGCATGCTCTCGTCGCTATCTTGTTCAAGCAAAGTAACTATAGAACTCATCCGATCTATCTCGGCTGCAGGATCACGACCATCAATCGGGTTGCATCGTGCGGTCAATAGCAGGTCGCGCGCGTTAGTAAATTCGCCTTGTCGCCATTCAATGAGTGCGCGCTGAGTCTGGGTGAGATCTTCCGGTGAATCAAACACGCGGTTTTGTAGAGTTTCGAGCTTATTCAGAATCAACGGATGTTCAAATGAACTGCCACTGAAAGCCAGTGCCAGCCCAAAGCAGCCTCTCCTGTCATCATTGAATGTGGCAGCATAACGCTCCAGTTCTGTATTTAGCCGGCTGGTTTCGCGTAGTTCGGGATTGTCACTAGCGATTTTCTGCAGCGCAGTGAGTAGTGCTGTGTCAGGCTGATTTAGATATTTTGTTGCGGTGTCGAAAATATTTTGCCGGCTGTGGCGGACCTGGTCCAGCTGAACCTGTAATTCCCTGAGTGTGCTAACTACTTTGCGATGTATTGGTTCAAACTGCGGGTTGCGGGTTTCAATTCGGCGCATCATTGCCAGATAGGCTTCTTTGTTCTGCTGCCACTGACGCACAATTTCCATGACGCTGGTATTTGATTGATAAACAGATGCGCTAACACCCTGCTGCTGTTCGTGAAACAGATTAGCTATCCACGTCAACAGGTTGCTAATGGTGGTCAGGTGTGGAGCGCCAGTCTGCTGTCTTTGGGTTAGTGCCTGCTGAGGCTGAGCTCTTGCGGTTGTAAAATCATTATCGTTTACCAGTTCCAGCCACGGTGAAGTTACCAGGCCGATAAATGCCTCCTGTGCATAGTTTTCGAATCGGGTAACCATCGACGAGCCGGATGGTATCGTGAGAAGGTTCTGGGTAGATAGTTGTAACGCGGCATCGTATTGTCGGTCCGCCAGCATTGTTTCGATAAGATTGGTTTCACTGTTTCTGCTGAAGTAAAGAAACGACAGTAGGCTGATTCCGATCAAAAGAAGCGCAAATCCGCCTAACAGCGGCAATGCGAACCTTTTGATTGGAGATTCGGTAATTTTCTCTGTGCTTTTTTTATCAAGATCTTCTATTTCCAGTGAAGAGCCGGATTCATCGCTAATAATTTTTTCAATGATGTCATCGACAGAACTTTTGCCAATGTAGGCGGTAGCCGGCCCGGGGTCTGGACATTGTGGGGGTGGCGGTACTTTCCTTTTCTTCGTTTGTTTTTGCTTTACCGGTGCTTCGAGTTTTATCCGGTAACTGAACAGTCGATTGCCAAAGATAACTGTGTCGCCATCTTGCAGAGGGGCAGGATTATCCTGGGTGACTATGGCATCGTTTTTTAACGTACCGTTGGTACTGCCGTGGTCATGAAGCACATATTGGTTTTTTTCAAAGTGAATGGCAGCGTGCCTTCGGGAGAGGCAGCTGACTTCTTCTGCATGAGAATCGGAATACTGGCTGATAAAGGGTGCATTTTTGCCAATCTCGAATACCGGTGTAGTTACAGCAATGGGCTGAAGACCGCTGTGTTGGTCTGTCGGTGTCAGGATTAACTTTATTGCGTTTTTCTTATTGTTAATTGATAGCACAGTCTAACTCGACACTTTGGAGCTCCAGCCGCCCCCGAATGCTTTATAGATTCCGATTGAGGCGTTGAGAATTTGCAAGTGATTTTGATACAGTGCCTGCTTTGCTGCGAGTAGACGGTTTTCCGTTTCGATAACTTCAAAGCGGGATACCAGTCCAGCATTTAACCTTGTATTTGTCGTGTCGAGTGCCTTTTCAAGAAACATGTGTTTTTGTCTTAGTGTTACATCCTGTCTTTGCAGGCTGTCGTATAGCAGCAGTGCTTGTTCCACCTCTTTAAATGCCCGTAAAATCGTTTGCCGGTAGGTATTAGCGGCTTGCTTTTGCTCAATAGTGCGGCTTTCAAGTGCACGTTTTTTACGTGAATCAAAAGGGATTATTGTCAAGTTTGCCGCCAGGCTTCTGGTGAGAGTCGACAACATAGCCGCCATACTTTGGCGCAGGTTTTGTGTCACTGAAAGACTCAATGTTAATGAGGGTAATCGATCAAGTCTGGCCAGGTTAACCTGCTCATGTGCAGCCAGCAAAGCTTGTTCTGCGGCAATGATGTCCGGGCGGTTCTCAATAATGTATGCCGGTGCAGTAGCGGGTATTTCAATCGGCTTTATTTGGTAGACAGTAGGGCCTTTTTCTATGGGGTATTCACCTGGCACCATTCCCAATAGCAAAGTGAGCTCAAGTTCTTCCGTATCTCGCTGCTGTTGTAAAGTGATCTTTCTGTTCTCGACATCACTGAGTTGAATCCTGCGTTGATTCACTGCAGATTCTGCCAGTAACCCTTCTTTAAATTTCAATTCCTCAACACTGATTATCTTTCGAAGATTTTCAATCTCCGAGCTTAATAGAGCGAGGCTGTCATCGAGAGACAGTAATTGAAAGTAACGGTTACCAATGTTACTCACCAGCGTGAGAAAAAATGCTCTTTTGTTAGCTTCTGCACCAAGAAATCGTGCGTAGCTTGCCTTTACTCCTGTTTTTTGTTTTTGCAATCCGCCAATAAAGTCGAATTCCCACCCAAAGTTCAAGGAGGCATTTTTTGAACTTGGGTTGTTTGAATCGTTAGAGTCATTTTGCCCTAAGCTAATGGATTGGCTGGGCAGGAACGGGTCGACCTTTGCACCCTGCAGGGTGATACCGGCTTTTTCGATATCCAACAGGAGGTTTGCAAGATCAAGGTTATTGTCGGTAGCGAGTTTTATAAGCTCGCTGAGTTTTTGGTCATTAAAACCCTGCCACCACTCCGGTCGAATTACCTCCAGCGCATTCACGCTCGATTCAGGGGCGGCTGCAAACGCTGCTTTTTCCGGCGTTTCCGGCCGCTCATACTCCTTTACCGTCTTTGAAGCGCAGCCTGTAGTCACCAGGGCTGCGATCAACACTCCGGAAAAAAATTTATGGTCTGGAATTAACTCCACAGCATTCTATCCCTGAAAATAAAGTCCCTGTCGTTGCTCACCAGTAAAACTCCGCTTCTACTTTTCGTGACCAATACTCAAAGGCAAACTACCTCAACTTGCCGTTCGAATCCATTATCAATTCCGGTATTGGCAATCCTGAGCCTGGTTTGCTGTTAGTGGCAATCCTGGTCACTGTTACCGGGGTATGTTGGTTAGTTGCAGTAAACGGGTGTCAGTTTCCAAACGTAGCAGACCACCTTCACACCGAATACGTACCTGATTTTTTTTACTCGTCTCCAGGTGAATTTCATGCCGCCCGAGACATCATCCATTGCCGTTCTGTCCAGGCTTGCATTGTGGCTGAGATCTTCAATTTTCATGATTGCTTAGTCCTTTATGTAGGTGAAATCTGGTCATTTGCAGCTTGTCGCTGCACGTAAATACTGGAAAGATACGTGCCAGGGTTTTTAAAAAATGTAAAAAACTAATGAAAACAATTAGATAGAGTTTTCATGGGAGTTTAGCTCTGCATTGAGGTCAGCTTGTTTCTCTATTTAAGTATCCATTAAAGACACACAAAAATAGTTTTTAGTATCCTGATTGCTGCACCTTAGGCTGGTGGATTCAGTCTGTTTTGCGCTTACTGTCAATCGACTTGTCTATCACATCAAACTCGTCAGTCGCATCGCTCGTATCAGCCCTGATAGCGTGGGGACGCGTAGCGTCCTCCGGCGCATCATTGACCAGTGCCTTTTCATTTTCGTTGTCAATCAGTGAGTGCAACGCGGTAGACGAAAACGTGTTGTCATCTTCGGGTGGTAGTAAGGGCCGAGCGACAGTTGCATCGTTTTGTACTTGCTGATGTGCTTTAGTTTTCTGCAACGGGTGTTCAGTGGTTGCTGTTTGTGTTATTCCAACTGTTCCTTTTCGACGCAACAATCTAATTGCCAATAGTAATAACAGCAGGCCGGCTAAGACACCAGCAGCAGCTGACCACGCCAGGCGGTCAATATTACTTGACGCCGTTTTTATATCGTTTATTTTAGTGCCGCTGTTAACAGCAGGTGGGTCTATTACTTGTGCATCGGCACTCTGCGTATTGGCTGTCTGTTTCGGTGTAGTTGCCGGATCTGCCTTTCCCTGTGGCGTTGTCAGTGCGGTCACCTGATCGTCTGCTTTGGGTAAGGTATTGTTGGTTAGTGAGCTGCCTGAATTATCCGATAGTGCCTCATCGTTCAGTGTTGTATTGTTTGATGCGATGGTCAGTGGTTCGTTTGCATCACTCACTGTAATGTTTGTAATGGCCGCTTTGGGCTCGGTAATTATGTCGTTGACTGTTGCTGCGGTACCAGCGCCGGATTGACCTCCGTCAGAGTCTGATTGCACGGACAATACAGTGGTTTCAGTATCCGCTATGTTCGGCTGTGATTGAGTAACCTCTAATGCAACAGTTGTATCGGTGCCAGGCGTATTATTGTCAGTGCTGTCTGCAGTGCTCGCTTTCGATGGTGTATCCGTGTCTGAAAGCACTGTTTCTGTATTCGCAGGGGAGAGATCGGTTTTTGCGAGTATTGCAGCTTCAACTCCCAGAATGTCTGCAATTACCGCTACGGGGGACGTGTCTATTGCCGGCATTTCGAGCACAGATTCTCCGTTGAAATGCCTAATAAACCAATCCGTTGGAGTCTCCGGTGACAGTGCGAGTAATTTAACGTTACCCAGTGCTGCCATTTCTTTTTGCAGTTCAAACCAGTCATGAAACTGTTGGTCATATTCAGCGTTGGCTGTGTCAATGTTGCCATTGGTAATGAGAGCCAGTGAACCTCCGTTTTCGTCAAACATATCCAGTGCCCGTTCTACAGCAACTGGAAATGCCTGTTTGTCACTGTGTTCAAGTAGCGGTTTTTGTGCTTCCAGCTGAACCAGAAAATCACCTGACTCCACTGGCTCAATAACGCCGATGACTATATCACTGGAAGCTACCATGCCAATGGATGTCTCGACCGGTGCGGCGCTTGCCAGGTCTTTCATCAGAGCCGTAGCACGCGCTATTGAAGGTTCTGAAATCCCCAGATCAACAACCACGATAGTGGTGGGGCCCACAGAGGCAAGTAGCCTTGTTACCGGGTTGCTGCAGAGCACAAAAACAAGTAGCAGGACTGCACACGATGCTCCGTTGATTTTCCGTTTCATTAGTACTTTCCTTTGCAGCAGGTGGTCGATTTATATCATGCGTATGGTATTTTCTTCTTGAACTTTATATTTTTCTGAAGGAATATAGTAGCGGGGGATGCTCGCAGGCTGCGGGCTGCACAAGTACTTTCAGTCAGATCATGGATTAGAATCAGATGAACGTAACACACACCTTGGCGCCGGTTTTGGCGCGTCCAGCTGTTATCGCTTTTAGCGTAGTGCTCAACGTAACGATAGTTAGTTCGGCCATTGCACAGAACAGCAACGCCATCGTTAATGGCAACCCGGATACCAGTCAACAACTCTCTGACACGCAGTTTGCGGTGCACGGCACGCGCGGGCTTGAATTGCTTGGTGTCGATATCTCACAGTTTAAGGATATCCCGTCATCCATAGGTGTTTGGGAGGTCTGCGTTGGTATGAACCAGGCCTCACACAGCTCGATCACAGATCCTGGATTATTGCCGGGGCAGGACGGATTTCAGGGCTTTGGCGGTGCTGATCTTAGTACTCAGGAACAACAGCAGGCACAGCAGGCAGCGTTAGGTGCTGATGGGGTAGACCTCCTTCGAAGGTGTGCAGATGTTATTCAGTCAGCCGGTTCCGGACTGGCGGCAAACCCGGCAGACGCTGATGACAACCGGGCCGCTATCAGAGCGCTCGATCAAATTGGTCCCGATGAAATAGCCGCCTATGGCACAGTCTCCACCGATGCGGTAAACACGCAACAAAACAGTATTTCTGCACGCATCAGAGCATTGCAAGGTGGGCTCGCACCGCAGGGTGGAACGCAGGTCGCTATGCGTGATGGCGCAAAAATATTGTCTGCGTCGCTGTTGCCGTCCGATGATCCGGACGGGTTAGGCCCAAGTAAAATTGGATTTTTTCTTAGTGGCACTGTCAGTGGTGGTGAAAAAGATGCCAGCGGACGCGAAGCAGGATTTGATTACCAGAACCTTTCTTTAACCACCGGTATCGACTATCAGGTAAGTGAAAACGGTTTTATTGGTGTGGCGTTCAGTTATAACGATACTGCGATGGATATGGCCAACAGTGGTGGTGACCTTGAAAGCAGTGTCATCGGCTTGTCTGTTTATGGATCACGCTACGTTAACAACGGCTTCTATTTTAGCGGATTTGGCAATATTTCCCCGTCAACTCACAGTAGCGACAGAAGGTTAAACTACACACTGGATGAAACCAGCGGTGGCTGCTGTGTGGTAGATGTTACCGGCAACACGGTGACTGTGGACCAAACCGCCAGAGGTGAAACCGACGGTACCCAGGCATCGGTTGTGGTTGATTTTGGTCGCGAGTTTATTCACAACAACTGGGTTTACGGGCCGAGCGTCGGACTGAGTTATACCAATCAGCAGATTGACGGATATACCGAGTCAATGTCCAACCCTGAGGGGATTGGTCGTGGCCTTGGGCTTGACTACGCCGATCAGGATATCGAATCATCTAAAGCCAGAGTGGGGTTTCATGCAGCAGTAACTCGCAGTATGGATTGGGGGTTGTTATCCGGCCAGTACCGGCTTGACTATTTTCGTGAGTTGTCAGATACCACCCGCGTTATCCAGGCAGCCTACATTAATGATCCACTCGCACAGCCTTTTACATTGCGGACTGAAGAGACTGATCTTGACTATGGTTCAATAGCGTTTGACATTACCGGTGCATTTTCTAACGGTCGGTCTGCCTATGTCACCTATAGTGCTCTTGTTGGTCTTAACAATATCAGCTATTCGGGTATACAGGCCGGTTATCGAATGAAGTTCTAATTTTACTGCAAAGAATTTACAGCAGGAGTGTGATGTCGTTTTGATAGACAACTGGAACGGTGGGTGACTGAAGAGTCAAATCAGCAGCCAATTCCCGGTTACCGTATATTGCAGCAAATTGGCGAAGGTGGATTCGCCAAAGTGTATTTGGCGCAGCATGAAATGCTCGGCGAAAATGTCGCGCTTAAAATCATGTATCCGAAGCTTGCCAGGGACGTTGCTAATTGTGAGCGCTTCATACGTGAAGCCAGGACACTGGCAAAGCTAAGAAACCACGACTCCATCGTTACAGTTCATGATATCGCGAAGAGCGGTAAATTTTATTACATGGCAATGGAGTACCTGGGGGGCAACACACTCCGGGAGGTGCTTAATGCAGGTGATCTGCAACAACCCGTTATTGAGGTATTACGGTCACTGGCCTCAGCACTTGCTTACGCGCATGAAGCCGGTATTGTTCACCGTGATATCAAGCCGTCAAATATAGTCTTTAGCGATGCCGGAAAACCGGTATTAACAGATTTTGGTATCGCGAAGCGCAGTGACAAGACCGATCTCACACTGACGCAAGCCAATGTGGTGGTTGGCACCATGGAGTACATGGCACCGGAACAGTTTTTTGGTTCCGAACTTGATGCGCGTTCAGATTTGTACGCGCTTGGTGTTGTACTGGTTGAAATGCTTACCGGTAAACATCCGTTCAAAACACAGGACAGCGACTTTAGCCAGATCCTGGCGCAGCGCCTGAAAAGCGATACGCTGAAACTCGAGCAAAAGCATGAAAAATGGCAGCCGGTTGTAGACCGGTTATTGACAAGAAACCCGGATGATCGGTACGCCAATGCCGAACAATTGCTTTCTCATTTAAATGAACTCTTTCCGTCGCAAAAAACACTCGATAATGCGGAAGCCCCTAAGCATGCAAATCGTGGTTTAGTACTATCGGTGGGGGCGATTGCATTGTGCGGTGCACTATACGTTGCCTATAAGCAGTTTCCGTTGGGCGGAGATGTCTGTGAATTACCGTATAAATCACAGCAACTATCGTCAGAAGAAAATGCTACCGTGAATCTGCTGTTGAAAATGGCGCAATCCCACGAGGCAGTTGGAAGAGTGACAATGCCGGCGGGTGCCAACGCAAAAGAAGCCTATGAGGTTGTGTTGGGTTACGACCCCGGAAACCAGTGTGCCCAGGCTTCTCTGGAACGAATAGGGAATCCGTAACCCGCAAATAACTTATAGTCGATACAATAGAGATCAGCGCACAAGGAGAAAGGTCAGTGCAATGAAAGCTACAAGATTGAATACAGGGCAACGGTGCTATGGATTGGCAGCGCTGGTATTAACAGTGATAGTCGGGTGCACCTCGACGCCTCCAACAGATTCGCAGACACAGGCAACACAGGCTTCACGCAATGCCGATGACTTATTAATAGTTGATTGTCTATTACCCAGTCAAGTGCGTCGTCTTGGTTTAAAGTTCACCTACCTGACTCCGCAGCGTCCGGCTAAATTGCCAGCTAGTGAGTGTGCTATCCGCGGAGGGGATTATGTGAGCTATGATCGAGCGAACTTTGCCACCTCACTGAAAGTCTGGCTGGAACAGGCTGAACAGGGTGATGCAGAGGCACAAACCTATGTCGGCGAGATTTTCGAGAAAGGGCTTGGACAGCAAGCCGACTATGCAGTGGCCGCTGCATGGTATCGCCGGGCTGCAAAAAGTGGTTATAGCCGCGCACTGATTAATCTAGGGTATCTGTATGAAACAGGTCTTGGCGTGGAACAGGACCTTGCACTGGCGATGAATTACTATCGTGAAGCGTCCGGTATTACGGATGGTGAGCTTGAGTATGTTTCAACAGCAGAGTATGCGCGGCGTGAAGCCAGCAAAAAACTCAGTGAGGACACAATTGCCGAGTTAAATTCACAGGTTGCTGCACTGACCGATCAGCTTGGTGCAAAACAAGCCGAGCTGCAAAGTGACCGCAAAGCGTTACAGCAGTTAGAAAAGCAGGTACAGCAGGAAAGACAATCGACGTTGACTGCTGATCCCGAGGCGGATCAAATCGCAACGTACCGACAGCAACTTGAAATAGCACGCGAGGAGCAGGCAAGGCTGACACGCAAGATCGCTCAGCAGCAAAGACTCACATCTGAAGCGAGAAAAGAGTCTGTAGCCAGTCAGTCAGTTGTAGACGAACTCAGCGAGAGTTTGCGGCGTAAAGAAAATCGGATTGCTTTTCTTGAGCAGCAGATCTCTGATAATCCGAACAGTCGGTCAGAGCTTGCATCCGAGCTCAATACAGAAAAACTACAGGCTGGATCACTGCGTCGTGAAATAGACACACTGAATATAGATACAGGCAGCTCGGATAACAACAAACTTGCGCAGGCGCTCGCGGTGGAAAATCAGCTGAAATCCGAACTGGCCAACCGAAATGCAACCATCGGAGATCTGCAACGACAACTTGAAACACTGGAGTCCGGATACCTGGAACGTATCACTGTGCTTACTGCCAACTTGCAGGACAGCCAGCAGAGTGAACAACTCAGTGCGTCGAAGCTTGATGAAATAATGACTGAGCGCGAACAGCTTGAGATGGCGTTGAACCAGAGCCAGCAGACGCTCAAGCAAACTGCTGCCGAGCGCGATATTCTTCAAAACAGGCTGTCCCGCTCAATTGAGTCCGCACAGGCCGCCACCGATGTTGCACAGTTACAGCGTCAGTTGTTTGAATCTGAACAAAAACTGCAAAATGCTCAATCTGAGCAAAGACGATTGTCGACCAAGCTGATTTCCAGTGAACTGACACTCGCCCGGAACCGTTCAAACACCGGGGAACTAGAAGCCGGAATACAAGAGCGAGAAGCTCTGGTTGCGTCGCAACAACAGCAGATCAGCTTACTTGAAAAACAGGTAGCCAGCTATCGACAACAAGTCGAGCAAACTGGTGATAGTTCGGGGGCACTGGCAGATGCGCTCGATGCCAGTGAAAAAGCGCTTGAGATTTCGCGGCAGGAGCAGCGTGGTTTGTTAGATAAACTGCTTGATCTAAAACTTACCTTATCTGAGCAGCTTGAAGATGCCGAGGGTCGTGCAGATCGCTTTGCCGCTCTGGCTGACGAAAGATCCGAAATAGTAGAGCAACAGCAGCGCAGCATTGTCTCACTTGAACAGGAGGTAGTGCGACTTAACGACGCTATTAGCATTGCAGCTAACAATGAAGAGCGCGACGAACTGCGAGCCAGACTTGTGCAAAATCAAAAGGCCGTTGAAATTGCAAAAGGGGAACAGAAGCGTCTCAGTGCAAAATTGCTCAAGGTTCAATTAGCCTCCAGTCAAAAACTCAAGCAAACGATTGGCAAGCTTAGCGAGAGTGAAGAGCAACTCGCCATTAAGTCGCAGTTGCTGGCGAAAAAAGAGGCGGAAGTATCACAGTTGGAGACAGATGTTGCCTCGTTGCGTGTCAAGCTGGACAGCAATGCCGATACACGCAACCAAACGGTGGTCGCAGTTGGCCCTGCCATTGAGATTATTGCACCACAGCAACTGGTAACACGTGGCAAGGTTACTTTGCCGCATCCGGCTGGAAGTAATCAGTTAGAGATCACCGGAAAGGTGTCACCTGCTCAGGATATTTTTAGTCTTAATATCAATAACTCCCCGGTCTCGTTTAACTCGGCGGGGCTGTTTAAATATGCACATAATTTGAGTGCCGGTACCACCATCTCAATGATCGCTGTCGATAATGATGCCCAGCGTAATCTGGTAGAGCTAAATGTGTCACCACGGCCAACACGTACAGCCACCACTCTGCGCCAGCCGGACCAGCCGCTCGATAACACGCGTTACCTGTCAGCAGCGAGATCTGCAGACTTCGGGAAATACCATGCGTTGATTATCGGCAACTTTGACTATGAGCACCGGTCACCTTTGTCTACCGTAGAGAACGATGTTGTGTCGATTGAGAAGTTGCTCCGGACAAGATACGGCTACTCTACTGAGCTATTGTTAAATGCCACACGTGAAGAACTGCTGCTAAGCCTTAATCGACAATACGAATCGCTGACCAGTAAGGATAATCTGTTGATCTATTATGCCGGTCACGGCGAGCTTGATGAATCTGGCAATAAGGGCTTTTGGCTCCCGGTAGACGCGCTTCCCAACGACAGTTCAAACTGGATTTCAAACGAGGTTATCACCGATATAATCAGCGCGATGAAAGCACGCCACGTTATGGTGGTTGCGGACTCTTGCTACTCAGGAACTTTGACTAAAACCTCTATAAGAGGCGGCCTCGATTTTGTTGAACAACAGTTGACGCCAGACTGGTTTAAGCTGAATGCCTCGCTGAAGGCGAGGGTGGTGATGACATCTGGCGGTGTTAAGCCGGTCTTCGATGCACTTGGCAATTCGCAGAATTCTGTGTTTGCAAAAGCGGTAATTGATGAGCTTAAGAATAACGCCGGAGCGTTGTCAGGCAATCAATTGTTCCGTGCGGTACAACAAAAGGTGGAGTTTGAGGCAGGTCAGTTTAATGTGCAGCAAAGCCCGCAGTATTCGCCGATTAAAAATGCCGGTCATGAAATCAGTGAGTATTTTTTCATTCCTGAAGCATAGCGCGATTGCGATTAGCCCTCTGGTTTTCAGAGGGTGCTTTCCTTCTTTGTGTAATGTGCTGGTGAATGATTCAGAGCACCGCTACCTCATCGCCAGGTGAAATGGTGCCGCCCACTATCACTTCAGCGTATACGCCCATGTCCATATGTCCGTAGTTTTCTAACAGGAGTTTTGGTGTTTTTAAATTGCGCACGCCGCTATTTAAATCTACTTCAGTGGCAGGGCAGCGTTTCGTCCGTCGTACGATTTTAAGTCGTGATGCACCAATGGTGATTTGCTTACCGACCATGTCCAGTTCTGTAAAGGCGGTAAGTCCCGTGATGTGTATATTGCCACGAAACCTTTTGGGGTCGACCTCATAGTCGATATCCTTCGAAAATTCATTGACACTATCCAGGTTAATGATTGATACCGCGTTCATCATCTCGGTGGAGTCAACAGATACATCGGTAAATCTGTGGGGTGACGCTTCGAATAGTTCAGGGGTTTCATCATCTGTGAGTTTCAGGTACGACTTAATAAAATCACTGGCCTGCTGCTTTCCCACTTTTGTGGTAATCGCAAACTGACCGCTGTTGTCAGGAGCTGTGATGGATAGTAGCCCGCTGTCTTCGTTAAACCCGGTTTTAAGGAGGGCCAGGGTTGCATCCCGAGCCAGCATGTAAAATCTGGTTTTTGGTAGTGGTTTGGGATTGTCCGGGTCAAATCCACTGTTCGGTCTCGCAAACCCGAATCGACGGTCACACGGGAATCCATGGCCGGCCTGGAGCTCGACGCTATCCAGTGACTCTCCACTCAGGCCTTTGACTGGAAACCTGGTCAGTGATTCAATTTTTGCCGCCATGTCTGCGTCCGGATAATGAGTTGCAATAGATCATATCTTATCTTGATGCTCATCGTCGGTACTGGTGCTAAGAGGCATTAGTGCGTGTCGGTAATTGTGCCACGTGGCTGAGGCCAGGCAGTAGACCGCCCTGTTTCTCATGGTGTTGGCGGTGTGAAATTTGCGATAACCTCTGTACCGGTTCTTCCGGGGTCACAGGCTCGACACTTTGTCGATAAAACGCAACAACTTGCTCAGTGTGCCAGGCATCTTTAGTTTGCTGATGTGTTGAAAATGTACTGCTCCAAAATCTATTGCTCGCTACTGCTGATTTTCCCCCTACTTATATCCTGTTCTTCCGGAGACCACCCGGAGCCTGACGCTGCGGCATCGGAGTCGGGTCTGTTTAGTCTGGTTTCGTCAGATTCAATTACGCCGATTTACAATGGAGATATTGAAGCGGGTGATTTTGATGGAGATGGCGATAATGATTTGATTGTTTCCGGGCTTTCGGCGACCGGACCTTCATCAGAAATTTACCTCAACGATGGCACCGGTAAATTTATTAAGAGTGTAAACGATCTGGCAAATGTTGAGAATTCTGCTGTGGCCGTGGGAGACCTTGATCAGGATTCGGATCTTGATATCGTTTTACTGGGGGTAAATGACTCTGCACCAGTCGCCCATGTTTACTTTAATAATGGTAGCGGTATTTTTGAGAGCGGCAGCGCTAGCACTATTGAGCCACTGGCATTTCCTTCAGTCGCTATTGGTGATTTTGATGGTAACTCGACAGGTGATCTGGTGATCGCCGGGTATGCTGATTCCGAGTATCTGGTGCAGGTGTTTTTGAATGACGGCTTTGGTCAGTTCTCATTGGTTTCTGTTGATACTCAAAGCCACCCGGGGCAGTACCGTCACAGCGCTCAACCAGGAGACATTGACCACGACGGTGACCTGGACATTGTCGCGCTGTATTACTCAGCGCAGTATCGGTATCAGTTGCGTATGTACAAAAACAACGGTGTTGGTGGTTTTACTAAAGAGGCGACGCGCAATGTAGCTAATGGAATTCTCTCTGAGGGATCCAGTAGTTTTAAACTGGCTGACTTCGACAATGACAATGACGCTGACATGGTAGTGGTGCAAAATGCCACTTCCTTCAGGCACTGGGCAGGTTCATCTGGTGTTTTAGTCAATGATGGGGGGGCTAGCTTCGGTGAGTTGCAGCATATATCCTTGCCGACAAAAAGTGCGTTTTTCTGTGTCTCGGATGTTGATCAAAACCAGACACTGGATCTTGTCGCTTTTGGCGATTTCCATTATCCGGCGAGTATCTACATCGGGGATTATCTGCCGGAGAGCAGATTGGTGCTCAACCAAAGAGATGCAGACTCTATGACGATTAGCGATGGAGTAATTCACGGATCAGCCGCGGGTGCATGTACGTTTGCAGATATCAATGGAGATGGCACGGAAGATCTGCTGGTCACCGGTCTGTCTATCGACGACAGTGTTCCTTTGCCGGAGGAGTCCCGTCGCCGTGAAGCGTTTCATATTTACATTAACAACCCCGGGTAGAGACATAATCTCTGCGCTGTCAGGGCGCGTGTGAGATGGCAGATGTCACGTTTACGCTAACCGGCTTGTGAACTGATTCGTCATTGTTCCGGGGATCTGGTAAATGGTGTGAACGCAATAGAGTGCAGCCTGTCGAACTGCAATGGAACCGGGTCTGTATTCAGTACATATTCCGGGGCAGCCAGTTGCTTATGATCGTAAATACCGGTTGTTACTAAAACAATGGTTTTAAGAAATGAATAGTCAACAAAAAAAGAACAATCCGGCAGTAAAGATTGGCGTCATCACGGCAATATTAGCTTTGTTGGTATTGATGTTTTTAATGTTACCCAAGGGTTTCAAAGATGATCTTTCGTTAATCGGGCAAGGTTCAGTCAGTGTTGTATTAACCCACGATAAAAACCTGCTGGACAGTACCCGTATGATGGAAGTGATGAACAAGGTACGATCCGACTATGAAGGTAAAGTGCAGTTTCTTGCGGTAGATGTTGTGACACCGGTGGGACAGGGTTTTGTTCGCGATCAGCGTGTCGGTTCAATAAGTCTGGTGATATTCGGCTCTGATGGTCAAAGGCTACAGCTGCTAGATAATCGGGTTACCGAGCAATCACTGCGAGCCACGCTTGATGGCATACTGGCTAAAGCTGGCGGTTGAGCGGGGAGTGTTATGTTGTTGCGTTCAGAAATACATAGATACCCAGCACGGTGAAACCGGCAACTGCATAGATATTCGATTGTCTGCGGTATTTTAACCCCTCTTCTGTCAGGTTATCTGTGGCAGGTCTGCTGCCGGTGAATAGTCGCTCAAACCATGCTCTCTCTACCTTTTGCTTTACATGAATCTGAGTGATGGCATGTGCTTTTATCGCAAGCACCATTAGTACAACGCTAATTACCAGTAAGAGTTTGTCCATATACAGTTTTTTGTATTGTGTTGCCATGATAATAACCGGTTAGAGGCAATAATACCTGGAAACCGGTCATTTTAAATAGCAACATATCTGAGTTGCTATTGCGAGGTTAACCGTATTCTTTCACTATCTGAACTCTATAGTGCGCTTAAGAAGGCAGGAATCCGCGTCGCCACTTCGTCAAGGTGGGGTTCCAGTGGCCAGTGTCAATCAATTCTACTACAGCATTCGGGACATCCTTGCTAAAAGCCTCGGCGCCGGCGGGTAGAAAAAACGGATCCTGTTTTCCCCGGATGGCCATGAAAATTATGAAACCACACCGCATCCGGTACATTTCTTTCATCTTGCGGGGCGCGTTGTTTCATCGAAGCTGCGCGCTTTTATAGATTTGATGGCTGAGTGGTTGAGGGCCAATCAGCTACCTCTTCCATAACGTAAGCGGGCTCCGACACAAAAACTCATGCTGCAAGTCCCGGTTGCAGGCTTAACTTATGTCTTAGCAAAGGCAGCATGTGGCTGATTAACACAGGCACGATTAATAAGCCTGCGATAGTGGCCATACCGAATCTTCCGCCGAGCAGGGTGCCGGTAAGAATTGCTGCAAAATTTAATAGAAAATTTGTTTGGGGTATGCTCAGGCTGGATTTCTTCTCTGCAGCGAGTGACAGCGCGGTGATGCCATCCGGGCCCAGAGCGGCTGCGGCAGCAAGTGAGATTCCGAAAGCAAACATGAACAGTCCGATTGCAAAGGCGGCCAGATGCCCGATAAAAGCCAGATTGTCGGGTGTCACGGTAGCGCCGTAGCTGATTGCCGGTCCAATGAGTAAAAGGCAGGGTAATGTGCCTGCGCCCAAAGGAATGCCTGCCCAGCCGCCAGCAATCGCATAAAATAAAAGGGTGATGAGCGCCTGCGAGACCCAGAGTGGACAATCAGTGCTGGCATAGATTCCATCCAGTAGAACTGAAAATCCGAACGCACCAAATCCGGCAGAAACCGATATGCCAGAGCCGAGCCCGAGTAGTACCGGGCCTGCTAAGCCGGCTAATAACCTGGCATTCGTTGCTTCGTGGTTCAGGGTATCCAGAGAATTACTCATGACAGCTGCCTATCCGTGCAGTGGTAAGCAGCTATTGTCGATGAGCAGTGCAATTAGAACATGAGTAACGCTACCTGAATAATGTCTGCACGATACCTAAGTTGGTAGTTCGCCTAAGCGCAGTTGATGTCACGACTCTTGTGCGGCATGCCCGTGCGGCTAGTCCATGTTCGCTGAGTGAGATGCGTACACTTTGGCAATTGAGTTCTCGTTAAGCAAGGTGCTAAACGCAAGGTGAAAGCAAGGGTGTTCTACTTTCCCGGGGTGTTATTGCGCAGCTTCTCAATCAGCTTGTCAAGCATGCCGGATCTATCCGCCAGTAGTAAATCGTCACTACCCCCAATGTGGACATGGCCGAAGAATATCTGCGGTACCGTTTCCCTGCCAGAGCGGTTTTTCATTTCGTTCTCTCGGGATGGATCAGCAGTGATGTTAATCTCGTTATACGGTAAACCTCGTCTATTCAGCATGTTGATGGCATAACCGCTGTAGCGACACCAGGGCTTTGTGTATACGTCAATTTTAGGCATTGTGTTGTTTCCCATACGTTAGCAAGTTTGTACATGGTATGAGTGCAACTGCATCTTTTGGTTCATGTTGTGACGTGGTGGGCGGCACAATGTTAGGGAAATGTTATCTGGCTGTTAGATTCTCCATACCTTGAGGTCTGCGCTGCCCTTGTTTGTAACAAATCTATCTCGAACGAACACTGGATGATTTTTGCGCGCTAAGCCAGGAATACTCGTTCAATAAACCACCAGGTACCAATGAGACCGATAATCAATGATGCAGGAATTGTGATCCATTTTCGATAGTCCGGATGGTTGCGGCACCAAACGGCTATTGCAAAGAATGCGATTGCCACTACGGCCAATTGTCCGAACTCTACACCCAGGTTAAAGCCCACCAACGCGGGTACGAAACTATTTGCAGGAAGTCCAAACTCCCCGAGTACGCTCGCAAATCCCAGTCCGTGCAACAGGCCAAAAAGAAACACGATTAACGTGCGTGATGGGCGCAGTGAATCGGTGAACAGGTTTTCTATTGCAACATAAATAATGGAGGCTGCAATAAGTGGCTCGACAATAGTGGCGGGTATGGATATCCAGCCTAGTGACCCCAGTGCAAGAGTCACGGTATGGGCCAGTGTGAAAACGCTGATCTGCCACAGTAGTGGCATTAAACGAGTGGTCAGAAAGAACAAGCCAAGTACAAACAGGATGTGGTCGAGGCCTTTCGGTATGATGTGATCAAAGCCTACCGGAATGTACCCTACAAAGGTCTGCCATGCGGTTTTTTGTGTGGTGCCATTAGCGGTTATTAATTCACTGATTCCGCCGTTTGTGATGAGGCCGGTGAAGGGATTGTCAACACTTTGTTGTCTGATAACCAGCATGCCATATTCGGCGGGCCAGCGCACGGTCACACCGGGAGACCCGGGTGGCAGCGTTGCCGTTATTTCGATCTGTGATTCACGGGGCAGGTCTACATTGCCGGCTTCAGGAATGGTGATCTCGCCTAACGTAAGTGCCAGTGGGTCAGGCGCATTGATTGAAAACCTGTCTGACATGTCGGGCCAGAATTCACGAAACGCGATCTCCAGATTTTCAGGCGTCATGGCCCGAAATTCGTCATAATTTACAGAGCCTTCAGAGTCGTCTGTGTTGGTTAATGTTTCAAGATTGATTCGCGCAACAAACGCTTCGATATTCAGACCTATATCGATGTTGACTTGATCATCGTTGATAACCAGATTACTGACGGTCGGAGATACCTCATGAGCATTTAACCTGCTCACAGGTAGCAATGCGACCAGAAATGCTATGGTGATTGCCAGACGCTGTAAAATCTTCTGTTTAGTTCGAAATTTGAATAGAGACGCTGTCATGTACTTATTGCTTTCAAGGGTTGTTCTTTTAAGGGTTGTTAATGTCCGGTGGTTGTCAGGTGTCTGGCTGGCGATACTGATAACGTGTCCTGCAATTGCTCATGAATTCTGGATAGAGCCGACTCAGTACCAGATAAAGGATAACGCTGAGCTCGTCGCCTACCTGCGTAATGGTGAAAACTTTGATGGCTCACCGAGCGCATATATCACTCCGCGGACTCCACGCTTTGATTTGATTACCCGGGGTCGTGTCGATCCGGTGGTTGCCCGGCTGGGGGATAACCCTGCATTAAAAATGCGACCGCTGCAAGCCGGTTTGAATATTGTGGTGCATCAAAATGTTCCATCGGTTATTTCGTACACTAACTGGGAGAAATTCCAGCGTTTTGCAGATCATAAGGATTTCCCTGATATGCTGGCGCGCCACCGTGCACGCTCACTTCCGGAGAGCAAGTTCCGGGAGGCCTATACACGGTATTCAAAGTCTTTGATCGCAGTGGGTGATGGTTCCGGAAATGATCAGGTAACCGGTCTTGAAATAGAGCTGGTGGCTATGCAAAACCCGTATATCGATGATGTTAGTGATGGAATTCAGCTAAAGGCTTACTATCAAAATGAACCACGGGCAAATGCACAGATTGAGCTGTTTGAGAAGTCACCAGCAGGTGAAGTCGATGTGACTTTGCACCGTACTGATGATCATGGTCTGGTGTTACTGCCAGTCAAACCTGCACACAGTTACCTGGTAGATATGGTGGTTCTGCGAGAACCGTCACCGGCATTGGCAGAAGAGAAATCGGTTGAGTGGGAAACATTATGGGCATCCCTTACTTTTGCTGTGCCTTGACCGGGCCAGCGTGCTTGTAAAGTGGTGGGTGAGGGTCGTGCCGTCGTGACCGGGTATGGGTGCAACAAAGGTGGCAGAGCGTTTTACAGTATCAACGATCAAGGGTAGCCTGTTGTTGAGTATTCAGGGCTATGGTTTGTTTACACTGAGAATGATCCACTGGAATGCCAACGGACTAAGGAGGGAGTAAGTGGTAACATCGAAAAAATTCTGGGATAAAACTGCCAGAAAGTATTCGGACAGTAAAATATCGGATGTGGCTTCCTATGAAAGGAAGATTGCGGAAACTCAGCAGCAGCTGAATCCGGAAATGATGATGTTTGAGTTTGGCTGCGGTACCGGTTCAACGGCAATTCGCCATGCGCCTTACGTAAAACACATTCATGCGACAGACCTGTCTGACAATATGATTCAGATTGCGCGTGAAAAAGCCGCTGATGCCGGGGTGAGTAATATCACCTTTACCAGCAGCACGTTAGCAGAGGTTTCAGTAAAGGATGCCAGCATAGATGTGGTGCTGGGGTTAAATATTCTTCATTTGATTGACGATCGTAAAGCAGCTATCGCTAAAGTGAAACGTATACTAAAGCCCGGCGGTCTGTTTATCAGTAGCACAGCTTGTATGGGTGGTTCTCCAGTGCGTTTTATCAAGCTGATAGCGCCGCTGGCCAGGTGGGTAGGGCTGATGCCAGAGTTTTATGTGTTTACCAGAGCTGAACTGAAAGAAGAAATAGTCAGCTCCGGATTTGATATTGAGAACGAATGGTTTCACGGCAAGAGTGTTGAAAGCAGTTTTATTGTCGCGAGCAGTCGTTCAACTTGAGTGCCTGAGCGTGAAGCCTGGTTTGTCGCGAATCCGTTTTAGAAGCGAGCTCCAGCGAAAAGCGATACGGAGTTAAACTGTGCAAAGTTGTAAACACTCTCGATATCTGCACCGCCCTCCAGAACCCGAAGTTCAGCCCCGATTCGCCATATATTTCCAGCCGATCTGCCGACTGTTATACCGGCATCAATCGCACGTCCGGGGCCACCGGCGAGCGCGTCAATATCTGCGCCGACAAACCAGTGGTTGCTGAGGCGCCGTTCTGTGGCCAGGTGCAGCAGAGGCACCACGCCCAGATCATCGTCAGCAGTCTCAATACCGTTTTGCTCAAGCCGGATTTCAGCATCTCGAATTTTTAAGGTACCGCCAATACGAAGCGTGTTTGTTGCATTGTTTATTAACGTGTAGTGGTAGCCAACTCGCCACGAGTTAAAGCGGTAGCCGGCTGTTGTCGGTGTGTTTGCTGCAAAGCTTTCGCCATTGAAATTTACCGGATCGGTAAATTCAATCGGCTCTTCGTAAGACAGCGGTGCGAATAGAAAACGAACTCCGTGTTTGTCGTTAAGCTTCCAGTTTATTTCCAGCCGTGCTGCTGTGACAGGACCTTCACCTACGGTATCGGCAAGTGAGAATCGTGTGCCGGCATCTGTGTTGGGAATTTGCACGTCATTTTTTACCTGCCAACTGCTGCCGGTGAGTAATTTAATATCAATGTGGTCATCTGTGGCGAGCAATAGCGTTGGAAAAAGCACACTGAAAATAATAAAAACTGCAACGATAAACGGGGGGCGATACATGAGATCGGGGTGTCCTGAAGTTTGCCGTGGAAACACTCGTACGATGCAGTACGAATGATGAGTCACTGTGGTTCAGTAACACTGTCGTACAGAGTCAGTAGTATACCATCTAATCATTCTGTGCTACGCATGTAGATGTAGATGGTATGTTTTTGGTCTGTCATAAGTGTCGGTAGTTGCCTTTAATGATCGGGGCAGTGCTTTTTTGGGGGCTGGTAACAGTAATAAAAATCGAACGATAAATGAGGTATCGTAGCGCTCTCATCAATTTGGTAATTTTAGTTGGTAATTTTGGAGTTGATGTGATCAAGGAGAGGAGGAATCAGTTTGATCAAATTCAGTGACAGTTCGTCGGGAGTCAGGGCGTGGGAAACTGAAGTCAGTAAGTATTTTCACACAGGTGGTAAGGCCCAGGTAGATGCGAACAAACTACCGCTGGTCGGGCACAAATCGTTTAGAGAGTTTTTAAGTGATGTCGATGACCTGGGCCGTATACTGGTGGGCAGCAAGGGGCTTGGCAAGTCAACGGGTTTGGCCAGAAAAGCGGTACAGCTTAAAAACGACGGTTATCGAATCGTCCCGATGTACCACCCCTATATTGTGTTGCTTCAAGAGATCAACGTCGATATTCATGAAGACGAATATTCGAAGTTCAGGGAGCACAGTTACTGGTCGGTGATGTGGAAAATGGTGATTTCCACCGTACTGGTGCTCGAGATTAACAAAGAAGCCATCAGTAAGCAGGGGCTGCATCAGGTGCTGGGCTGTGCGGTCAATAAGTCAGAGTGGGATGTTTTTAAAAAAATCGGTGCCAAATATCAGGATTGCATTGCCAATAGACAAGACTACATCACACCGATTATCGATATATTTTTGCGTCGTAATTTTACTCAGAGCCAGATTTACTTATGGCTGGGTGAGTTTGTTCAGCCCAGGTTAAAAGTAACGGAAGGTGAGTATTACACGATAATTCTTGATCAGGTAGATCAGGCGTTTCGTCGGTATCACGACAGACAGAGTGATTTAACAGACGGCGTACTATCCGTATGGGAGGCCGTTCAGACCGGTCTTGTCGATGCCATTGGAGAGATGCAGGATATCGGTGCCGGCAGCTTTCGTATTTATGCGGCAATACGTTCAGAGGCCTATCGCAAGTACTCACTGCATGGGAAACAGAACAAGGCGCAGGTCTCCAGCTATTGCGTTGAACTCAATTATGACAATGAATTATTACGGGAAATTTTTAACCTCAATGTAAAGCTGACTGACCGTGGGGATCTTGCCAGGCCGGATGCGCCGTCTCACACGGAAAGGTATATCGGCGTTACCGAATTCAGAAATGTTAATGTGCCACGAACTTCCGAGCCCGTTGTGCAATGGCTGGTCAGGCATACTTTCGGGTCTCCGCGTGAACTGGTATGGCATGGCAGGCGGATTGGGGAAAATATTCCTCCGGCAAGACGTGGTCATCGCAAGACAATGTCTTTAACTATCAACGAAACTGCCAATGAAATTCTCAACGATTATCTTGCTGAAATGGTACCACCGTGGGATACCTCGGTAGAGACAGTGTTTAGTAGCCTGATTCATTGCGTTTTGAGCAAAGAGCAGGTAGATGAAATAAGCGCCCGATATAGCCAGGCTCTTGGCAAGTGCCCCATTCGTTATTTATACAGTTGCGGGTTACTTGGTTATGCCAATGCGGGTTCGCAATCTTTTCTTAAAATATCCAGAACAGGCAATCAAAACCAGTTTCCGGATGCGGCGTACTACGTGGTGCACCCTTGTTTATATAGCCGGATACTTGAACAGCTGTCTGCGGTCGACAGGGCCGGTTTCATTTCACACTCAGTTATCGTTGGCAATAACCTCGAGTGTCCTGAAGAAATCTATAAGCCCAGATTTGTTGTTTATTTCGATATGGACCAGCAGACAGCGTGGGTGAGTAAAATGCCGGTTGGCAGTGGCTGGAATCCCGCGCCAGAGCAAATTCAAAAAAACCGCATAGAGTCGTTGACCATAAGTCCGGACAGAGAACATGTCGGTTCCCTGTTTTTGTTTGTGTTACTTGCCTGTGTTAGTGAAAAAAGAAGGCGCAACCCTTCCGTTGACGAGTTGTGTCAATTCGTGAGCTGGCTGGTACGGCAGGATCTGGTACCGCAGGCCATTGGCTCAGGGAAAAGCAGAGACGACACAGTCAGGTATTTTGAGCGCGTACTGGCTGATATTGATTCTGCGGATTCTCCTGTTGAACAAGCGCGGGCGATAGCACAAACGTTGGGTGATGATTCTACTGAAATCGGGGTAAGGGAACAGTCCGGGAGCCGCTCTGTGATCGGTTATTCACTCACCGGTGTACGGCATGGTGAAATTCAGCGACGTTATTCAACCCTTCGTAAGTAAGCGAGTTCTACCTGTTGCCGGCCCTGGTGAATCTACGCTTGATTTGCTTTGGCGACAGGAATAATGGTCGCCTCGATTAATCGCATTAGGTCACCGAAATAGCCAGCGCTGCGTGCCGGGCGTGACGGGTCTGAGGTAATCACAAACGTGAGCGCAAGTTCAGGGACAAAGCAGATGACCTGTCCGCCATACCCGCGAGCCAGTGCGTAGGAAGTGCCACGGCTTTGTCCAAGAAACCAGCCATAGCCATAAGCAAGTCCGGAAAACATTGATCGTGTGGCGGGTTGTTGTGACTCAGATACCCAATCTTCACTCAGCACACGTGTGTGACCAACCATACCTCCGTTGCGGTACATTTCGCCGAAGCGCAGCATTCCGGTAACCGTCAGTGCCATTTCGTTGCCGCCCAGATAACGGCCTTGCGGATCACGCGTCCATCCGGGTATTGCAATATTGAGTGGTCTTCCCAGGCGGTACCGGGCCAGTGTGAGCAGGCTTGTGCCGCTGACCTCTGACAAAATGGCACCAATGATATGATAAGAGGCTGTGGAATAAAGCATATTGGTGCCAGGCTCTGCCACCATCGGACGTAACAAAGCGTTTTCGACCCAGTTATTGCTGGTGACCCATTTGTTGTAACCGGGGCCTGAGGTTCGTTCGAGCCCGGCTTGCATGGTAACGAGATTTTTGAAGGTGATGGTTGCAACTTTAGGGTCGGCACCGCGTGGGATGAGGTTGGGAATCAGTTCACCGAGGGTAGATTCCATAGAAGGAATTTCGCCACGATCTACTGCTACACCTGCCAATGCAGCAACAATGGTTTTAGATACTGATTTGATAGGTACCAGTTGATCAAGGTCGGGGCCACGAAAACGTTCAGCTAGAATCTCGGCACCTTCACGATACAACACAATAGCACGGCATTGATTCAGCGCACGGGCTTCATCGACGATTGATTGCCAGTCATTGGTTTGTACTGATGTTTGCGCGGATGCCGGGCAGGCGGCAAAGGCAACCGCACTACTCAGGAATTTACGTCGGTTTAAGCGGGGCATTGCATGTCCTTTATAAGTCGCGCGTAATATAAAGCATCGCAGTACCCTTTGCACCGCTATCCGTGATGGGGAGACAGTTGTTTGCCAATGGGAACCTGAAGTCAGTGCCAGATATGAATCAATTGCAATCTGGCCGATGGATACTAAAGACAACCTTGAAAGAATGAAAAGTGAACAATTTTACACTTGCGTCCAAACAGATCTCCTGATCGTTGACAATTGGCTGAGCTTATCGTGGGATCTGAGAAGAAACGCTTTGGCTGATGAGTGGTTCAGCGGAGAGAGTGTTCGATATAGTGCGTTATAAAAAAGCGCTGCCCTGGAGGGCGGCAGCGCAATGGATGCAACAGCTCGGGAGGGTTTTGATAAGTCGGCTCCGGACCGTAGCCTTCGGTTATGATCCGGTTGCCGATCTGATCAAATGAACAACTAGTTTCTAGTGATGGTGACTTCGAGCAGGCGAGTGTCAGGTGCAAAGTCGAAGACCGGGTTTTCTGAACCAGACTGACCAGGGTGCAACATGACAGCGCCATTTTCATCGTCTGTTATGTTTGAGTCAGTGCCACAAGGCGGTACCCAGTAATCCAGTGCAAGTACGTTTGTCTCTGAACCGGCATCATAGATTGGTACCATGAAGGTTTCTGATGCATCTGCTGACAATGTATGAGCATTAACACCACTGAAGCCGTCATTAGTGCATACCACCATGCTTACCAGAGACAACACCTGGTCTTCGGAGGCAAGGTCAAGATCAAGAGTCGCTGTCATGCCGGGTAGCAGAGGACCAGGGTTGGCGGGATCTGCAAATCCGACACCAAACGTGCTTGCACGGCCCTGATCCTGCAAATAGCCAAGCGTGTTTACCAGCAGTGAATTGTCGCCATTTTCTGCAATAGCGATAACCTGCTCTGTGGCAGGCTGACCCGGGTAGAACAGTCTCATGCCGTTGTCAGTGTCAGGCGCGTTGTGCAACACAACTACCGGCGGGGTCATTGGCTGGTACACAGACGTGTTGGTCATGGTGATTGTCAGGCTGCCTGGAGCGGGTATGCTGTCATTCGCCAGTTGTCCACGAATTTCACCGGCAGGGTTGGCTTCGGTATGGACATTAACGTACAGGTAGCCCGCGCTGAATTGTGCGATACCGTCAGCATCAAGCGCGGCGCCCTCAGGCACCGACCAGACGGTTCCATCTTCATTGCTTTCCAGGCCAACAACCACCGGACCGGCTTCACCCGGTGCGCCTGAGTGGATGTGTGCTGCGGTTGGATTTCCGGTTAGCCCGGACACGCTAACTGATCCTGAGATAGCGCCGGTATCGGTATCGACAGCAATGTGTGCATCACCTGTCGCGCCGTCAACATTGGCAGGGGGAACGGTAATGTCGCTGCTTAAACCGAAATTAACTGTTTCTACATTCCCAACATCCGGCGTGTTGGTGTCATCGTCGTCATTGAGGCTGACTACCAGATCACCGTCTTCATTAAGTGAAAGACCGACGTTAACGGTTTCGCCATTTTCAAGTTCGCCTTGAATGCTGTTGATGGAGTCTGCACCACATGCAGTTAGTGACATAATCACGGCCGCACTGGCAAGTCCTTTGATTAAACTGAAAGGACGCTGTTCTATATTGTTGATCGGGAGTTTCATATTGGATAGCTCTATATTGGTTTAGTAATCACACAAGGGCGTTAACTTTTTATTGTGCAGTATGTTTTCATACTGCAGTGTTTGTGATTGCTAACCAGTTCTTTAGTTCAGTGTAATTAGAAAAAATAGAACTAATTTATTAAACCCATTTTATTATATCTAATGTCCGAGTGAATGGTTTGTATTCAAGAGTGAAAATACAGTCGTTTTATTGAATTCACACTGGATAAAATTCAAACGAGATTCTCCGCAGTGTGTTACCGAAGTCGATAAAAGAATCGTTGTTATAGATTTGTTAGATTTGCGTTAGATCTATTTGAATAACTGTTATTAAAAATGCGTTAACGGAGTTATCGTAAACGGGTATGCACCTCCTGAAATCGACAGCTAACTGGCTCAGCTCAACGAATATCAGTCGGCTCTGGAATGCAATCGGGTTGAGCCTTTTTTCAGTTTGCTCAATCGATTTGCTTGTTGTTGTGCAGGTGAGATTTTTTTTACTGCCAATTAAAGCGTAACCTCGCATGAAATCTGCTCGGGTTCATTGCTTTGCATTTACAAGTTGTGTGGTCATTCTGATGAAATGTATAAACTGGAATGTTGAATGGGCTCCGCCCGGCCGTGAACGTGGTGCCAGAATCCGCGAGAAGATAACCAGTCTGTCTGCGGATGTATTGTGTTTGACCGAGTGCCGTCAGGGGCTGGTTGCCATGGAGCACATCATTGAACCGGGTGCAGACTATGGCTATGGTGAAACAGACCGGCGAAAAGTATCTTTGTTTAGTCGAACCGCCTGGTCACAGGTCGATACGTTTGGCTCGGAAGCGCTGCCTGGCGGGCGGTTTGTTAGTGGGGTCACTCGAGGAGTGCGTTTTGTTGGAATTTGTATCCCGTGGAGCGGTGCTCATGTCAGTAGCGGCTTACGTAATCGCCGCCGATGGCAAGATCATCTTGCTTACATTGAAGGATTACAGAAAATACTGAGTGGCTACAACGTTAACAAAGAGCCAATCTGTATTCTGGGAGATTTCAATCAACGAGTACCAGGGGAGCGTCAGCCGAAAGTCGTATACGAGGCGCTGAAAAAATCGTTTTCCCGATATTCGATTGCCACCGCTGGTTTATTGGACGAGGACGAAAAGTTGTTAATAGATCACGTCGCAGTGTCATCTGGTCTCACGGTGAGTGCCATAGAAATTATCCCGAAATCAGATCGGCAGAATGTGCGACTGACAGATCACTCGGGCATCTGTTTTACGCTCAACTGATAGGTGTACCGAATTAAATACGACGGTATTGCCATTGTGATCGGTTTGCTACAATTGCGCTTTAATCGTCGGGTCCGATATGAGAGATACTGAACCGAATGCTGTCCTTGAGTGCCCATTCGGTAAATTTCTACTGCAGCGGTGGCCTGAGTCAGTCAATGATAAGCTCAGAGCGTGGGATGCGGCCGATGAGTATTTACTTAAGCATGTGTCAGAACAGGTGCATACCGCCTGCAGGGTGCTGGTGGTCAATGATGTCCATGGTGCGTTATCAACGGCGTTGCATGCATGGCAACCGGTGAGCTGGAGCGATTCTGCTGTGAGCTTTCGTGCACTGGTTGAAAATTGTAAGCGCAATCAGATCGATTCTGCACCGGTTACTGTGCCCTCAACTGAAGCACCCCTGGGCACTTACGATCTGGTGCTGATTAGAATCCCCAAAACTACATCCTTGCTGAATGATCAGCTGGCAAAGTTGCGTCAATTGGTTCACGCTGATACCCGGATTGTTGCGGCGGGTATGGTCAAGCATTTGCAAAAATCCGCATTTGTAGCCCTGGAAACTTATATAGGGTCAGTCACAACCTCGCTGGCTGTGAAAAAGGCGCGGCTGGTATTTCCAAAGTTCAATGAATCTCTGGAGGTAATGCCACCTGTCACTTCAATTACCTACACAGACCCGGATCTCGGCTTCGCGCTTGAAAATCTGCCAAATGTTTTTTCACAAGACAGGCTGGATCACGGTGCGCGTTTTTTCATGTCTCAGTTTTCTAAGTTACCGGATGTAAAGCGGGTAGTTGATTTAGGTTGTGGTAACGGTGTGCTCGGCATCTATTGGCAAAAAGACAGAGCTAATTCGGTGGTCACTTTTATCGACGAGTCTTATGCTGCGGTAGCCAGTGCACAGCGCAACCATCAACGATTGTTTGACCCAAATGATCAGAAATATTCTGAGGCCACATTCATCGCTGCTTGCGGGTTGGAAGGGCAGGCAGATGAGTCGATCGATCTAATCCTGTGTAATCCACCGTTTCATCAGCAGCATGTGGTCGGGCAACAGGTTGCATTGTCGATGTTTGCTGATAGTAAGCGAGTGTTGTGCAAGGGCGGGCAACTGTGGATTGTCGCTAACCGTCATCTTGATTATGCCGCGCCGCTTAAGAGGATGTTTGGCAATTGCACCTCAATTGCAACCAATAACAAGTTTCGTGTTTTAAAAGTGGTCAAACGATAATAAGTGCTTGCTGGTAGTGATGGTCTGCCTGTACGCCACGGAGTAAAATGGAGCATGCGTAAAAGTCTTATATTGTTGTCCAAATTGTTGTCTGTAGCGTTTCCTGGCGTACCGGGCCTATTGCTCGCACAAAATCTCGAATGGAAACCACCGGGGCAGCTGGCACTGAATTGCGTGGTGCTAAAACAATGTATTATTGGCGAGCCGTGCGAGCCTTTCAGGGGTAAGACACTCATTGAGAACAATCCGGAGGCAGGAGTAGCAGTGTTTTTTCTGCCAACAGATATCACGGCTAAAGGAGTCATTGGCATGGTCACTCACAACGGCAGGCAGACGCTACTTGGTTCGGCAACTGCTGATGCCAGTTTGTTTTTCCGCGTGACGGTTTTTGATGATGGTAATCTCACCATTCAAACCAGCAATGAAAATTCGTCCTTAGCTGATATCACCTACTACGGCACTTGTCGAAACGATTCAATTTGAATATTCGGCGAGAAATCTGCTGTTCGCCCAGGTATTGGAAACCTGTGCGGGTTGGTGATCACACAATCCAATGAAAGTTGTCGCTTTTATTGTCGGGCTTGGATTGCTGCTGTATCTGTTTACTGCGTTGGCATTGCTTTTATTGCAACGCAGTTTTATATATTTCCCGTCTCCAATTGTCATGCATTCCTTCACAGAAAAAAATGTAGAAGCTGGAGAGGGTATTAGACTAAATCTTATTGTTGCAAATGAGTCTAAGCGTGAGGCGGTAATCTATTTTGGTGGAAACGCTGAAGCAGTGGCGGGCTCTGTTGCAGAGTATGCAGAAGCCTTATCTGATAAAGCGATCTACATGGTTAATTATCGTGGCTATGGAAAAAGTGAAGGGCAGCCAACCGAGGAGGCTCTGATTCAAGATGCACAGGTTGTGTATGATTTTGTTTCTAAAAATCATACTAAAGTGTCTGTGATTGGCAGAAGCCTGGGAAGTGGTGTGGCCTGTCGCCTGGCGACACTCAGACCGGTAAGCAACCTGGTGCTGATAACCCCTTACGACAGTATTCTGAATATTGCTAAAAGTGCGTACCCTGTTTTCCCTGTTGAGTATCTGCTCAAAGATCAGTACCGCTCAGTAGATTATGCCGCTGCGATCAACGTTCCTGTGCTGGTGATACTCGCGCAGAATGATTCGGTCATTCCGGCACAGAATTCACATCGATTGATCGAAGCTTTTGATCGCCATATTCCGGTAGCTGTCCTGGCAGATACCGGACACAACGACCTGCAACACAACGCAGAATTCTATCCGTTAATCAGTGACTTCTTAAGGTAAGCGGCGGTGCACGTCCGGTTCGGGTTAACTAAACACGTGCCGGGCGAAGGCTCCGATTGCCTGGTTGGTCCGGTCGGCCGCTTCCAGTTGAGTAAAGTGGCCACAATTTGGAATGATGTGGGTCTGTGCATGTGGCACCAGACCTGACACGGTATCGAGATAGGCCGGACGATCTCCTTCTCTGAGTACTGTGCGTTTTTTATCGGCACCAACAGTGGTGCTTTGCAGCAAGGTTAACGGCACATCAATTTGAGACAGAACGGCTTCGGCTCTTCCTGCATCCCACATCATCATCAGGCGAAGTTGTTCTACCAGTTTTTCAGTGTTCATTCGAGTTGCGCGTTTTATGATATGTTCCCTCTGTGCGCTATTGCTCTGCGGGGTAAACATCATATCGAACATTTTTTCTGTAAAAACCTGTACCGATTTCTCTTTAGCAATGGCCGCGACAATATCTTCAGCGGCTTGCAACGGGTTGCCCCTGCCTTGAATACTGCCGTCGATAAACGCCAGTCCGGCTGTACACTCAGGTGCCTGGATTGATGCAGAGGCGATCACGCGGGTACCCATACTGTGGCCGATCAGCATAGCCTTTGAAATATTCAGTGATCGCAACACATGATTGATGTCGGATGCATGTGTTTCAATATCCAGCGGGCCATGAAGATTGCCGGACTGGCCATGCCCTCGCAGATCAACAGTCAGGCATTGATAGTCACTTTGAAACGCTTTAAGTTGTAACGACCAGTCTGAGCTGTCACAGGAAAGGCCATGTACAAAAACAAGCCAGTTAGTGCCAGTGCCACTTGTTTGATAGTGAATCATGTCTCGATGATAGCATCAGGGTTTGCCGGTGGAAGCTATTCCAGTGAAAATCCCTTCGCTCTGATAAATGCGCCGAAGTCAGCACGTTGAATTTCCTTGTACTGGCGTGCCTTGTCTTCTGACCAGCCGTAAGCTTCCGCTTTGCCAAATGTCGAGGTGCTGTGACATGAGCTGCAAACGGTTATCACGGTTTACCGTTCGCAGATGAGGTTTTTTTGAATCTTATGTGCTGCTTACTTCCTGTTCAATCGCACCAAAAATCGTTTTGCCTTCTGCATTTAGCATTTCAATGCGTACTTTACTGCCATACTTCATAAACTCTGTTGCAGGTTTTCCAGTGTTGATTGTTTCTATCATTCGTATTTCTG
>CALHCI010000160.1 GCA_937931165.1 uncultured Granulosicoccaceae bacterium | reverse complement strand
TTGTTTTTCATGCCTGAAAGAAACGGTTTTAGTAGTGCGCCGAGCTGGCTGCCACTGGTTTCTTCTATGGATTCGAGAGTCTGGGTGACTACATCACCGTTAACCGCCCAGCTTCCTGTCATGCGCAGTTTCATGTCCATGCCCTGAGCAGACGGGTTGGCATTCATCACGACCGTACCATCGGCGTTGTAACTGGCATTGGTGACACCACTGTCTTCGCCTTCGATAGGGTTTAATACCCTGACGGACCAGTTGCCCAACAGCATGTCTGTAGTAACAGCGCCCACATTGTCAGCGCCGGAATAGGTTGATCGCACCGGGGCTTTGGTGGCACAGGCTGCCGCCGTTAGCAATAAGGCGAACGCGCTGATCAGTTTTACTGTGTTTGTCATTGTGAATTCCTTTTCAATGAGGTGAATATCACTCGATACTGAAGTGTGAGTGATTCATGTTATCTGCTCTGCGGTATTTTGCAAGAGAATCAGATAATCCCTGTACAATAGCGGTCCTGTCAACCGGAGTGCTTAAGATGTATGACGGAAAATGTCACTGTGGAAACGTTTGTTTCAGTGTTACTGCCATACCAGAGAAACTGGTTGATTGTAACTGCTCCCTTTGCCGCCGTTTGGGTGCACTCTGGGGGCATGTGCCTGTAAATAGTGTCACGGTAACCTGTGCGCCTGGTTCTACAACAAAGTATGCGCAGGGAGATAAAACTCTGGCTGTGGTTACCTGTGGTCATTGTGGTTGTACCACGCATTATGAGTCACTACAGAAAGATGGTGAGTACATGGCTGTGAATTTTCGTATGTGCGATCCTGATGTAGTGTCGGGTTTTACCATCCGAAAGTTTGACGGTGCTGATTCATGGGCGTTTATTGACTAGTGGAGTGAGCCGGCTGGCTATCTCATCTATCACTGTTTGTTGTGTTGACGGTTATTGTGGTTTTGGGTTGCGTAATAGACACTGTATAAATGAATTCATCTCTAAGCAATTATTCAGGTCGCGTCAGGTAGTGCTATGGAATCCGCTATAAACTGCAGCTACTCCACACTCAGTGCAGACGAATTGCTAAGTAAAATCGTCTCTCAATTCTGTATTGAAAAACCACTGGACTGTTTGCTGTGGGAGCGCGGTGCAAACGACACCTATCGGGTGCGCTGCACTAATAAAACGTATTTTCTTCGTGTCTATCGCCATAACGCTTTTCCGCGAAACGCCATAGAGTTTGAAGCAGCGTTTCTAAGTTACCTGCGTGAGCAAGGTGTCCCTGTTGCTTCCCCGGTTGATGTAAAGTCAGGTGGTTATATTGCTGAAATAGCAGCGCCGGAGGGTGTGCGCCTGGCGATGTTAACTCGCTTAGCGCAAGGGGAGTCACCCGACTACGACTCATTGGAGCATTGCGGGCTTGTTGGTGAAGCGGTTGCTAAAATGCATACTGTTGCAGAAGGCTTTGAAACTCCTTATCGGCGAAAAAATCTTGATTTAGCGTTCCTGCTTGAAGAATCCCGGGTTGTTATTCACGGTCACATGGCTGATTGTTCGGGTGTGCTGCCCATTGTCTATAATCTTTCAAAAGCAATACGGGAAAAAGTAGACGCAGTGCCCGCTGATGCACTTGGGTTTAGTGTTTGTCATGGGGATTTTCACGGTGGCAATCTGCATGTGTGCAAAGGTGTGGTTACCCAGTTTGATTTCGAAGAGTGTGCCTATGGCTACTGTATCTATGATCTAGCAACTTTTAAGTGGGGTGTTTGTGGCGGGTCGGAGGAGTGTCGGAAAAATCAGTGGCCGGCATTTCTCACTGGCTATGAGTCGGTCCGGCCATTGTCTGAAGATGAGCGGTCACTGATTGACAGCTTTGTGATTTTGCGTGAGCTTGCAGAAACCGCTTACGGTATTCGGCATGTTGGTGATTTTGGCCATAACGATATTATGGCGTCTGACGCTGAGCAGATGTGCGAGCGTTTAACTAAACTCGCGGGATTTGCCGGATATTAGTGGTGCGATAATTACCTGTGGCCGCGGCTTTGTTTCGGGTGGGGCTGTAGATAGAACTTGATTGATTGTGATTTCACAGCGCTTGTTTTCCGGATGAACCAGGTGAAATGCTTACCAACCGATGTTAATCGCATACACTTTTACAAAACGGGAAACGCACATGCAGCAGTAATTCGAGTTCATCAAATACGCTCAACCTTTCATTAATAATTCTGACGGACTCAAGATCATCTAGCGTAAGCGTTTCCAGGCTGGAAATGAGGTTGCTTCTTTCTGCTTCGAGTTTGTCCAGATCAAACGCCCAGGCCTGTTGTGGGCCGATTACCCATTCACCGGCTATTTTTGATAAAACGATATTCACACTATGTAGTTCATCGGTTGCAAAAACCCATACCTGATTACTGCAGTCAGGGCCATCTTCGCAGGCGCAGCCGTCAGTTACCCCCAGAATGCTGACCAGTGTTTGTGGTGCGACGTTGTTTATAATCCTGACTATTTGACGCACCTCTATGTCATTGAGATTTTCATCGCGCAGCCTTCCTTCGCGATATTCCGGCCTTTTACCTTTCTGTTGCCGGGCATTGCCGAATATTTTCTTCATATCAGCTTCCCATTCGCAATCTATGGCAAGTGTTGGCTGGCTATAGACCCATGGCAAAAGTATGCAGAGAATGAGGGGGCAGAGAGCAGTTATTGAAATTCGTCTTATGGCCGTTAGACTTTCTGCTTTGCTGTGGTGTTTGGTCAGATGTTGGTTCATATAGCAAACTGCGCAATCAATCCAGTTGCCTGGAATAGTAACTACCGGTAATGCCACCTGCAAAGTGTAGAGTGCGCAATTTCTTACTGCGCGCTTGTTGGAGCTAACTGGTTGTTACTGGTGCAGATATCAACACCGGTAGTATGGTTATTATTGTACAAAATTATCTGCAGGTTTGTACGTGGCCAAACGCTGATTCAATCACATACCCTGCCTTAATCAGTAAGTCTTCTCGATATCTGCCTGCCAGTAACTGCACGCCATTTGGTCTGTTGTTCGCCTCACCGGTAGCGACAGACAGTCCAGGTAAACCCATCAGTGGCAGACCCACCTGTATTAGTTGCGCTTCGTACACGCGCATAAAGCTCTTTGCTGATTGCACGTCGAGTTGATCATCGAACGGTAGTTCAGCAGAAACGGGGCATAGAGCGATAGGGTAAAGCTGGAAAAATGCCTGCCATTGCCTGATAAACTTTGCTCTGCTCTGCATCAGATCTAACAAATCGTCACCAGTCGGACGAGCGGGTACGATTTGCTCCAGCATGGTATACACGTGGTTTGCCTCAGCGTTATCTTCAGCATGCAGTGTTGCTTTGTTTACCCGCCGTTGTTCTTCAAGCCACAGTGTGACGTTCAGGCGTGCGGGTTCTCTTAACGGGGGCAGTGGTACTTCTTCAACTATCCAGCCGGCATCCTGCAGTGCTTTAGCTGACTCTTTTAACGCTGCAACAATTTCAGGTGCGGTGTCCAGGCCTTCAGGGTTAGTACACAATGCTGCTTTGCGCGGTACTGCAGGTAATTGATCTGGTACCGGTACGTACCACGGGTCTTCGGTGTTGTATGCGCTCATGGCTTGCAAACCAAGGTTAATGTCTTCAATGCTGCGTGCCACCGGTCCGGAGACAGCGCAGATCTGCCCTGCGATTAAGCGGTCAGCTGCCGTGTAGTTGTGTGCCGGAACTCTGCCGAGTGTCGGACGTAGTCCGTGTATGCCGCAAGCGTATGCGGGGTAGCGTATAGAACCTGCGATGTCTGTGGCATGACCGATAGCTCCGATACCGGCTGCAGTAGCAGCAGCGGCGCCCCCGGAAGATCCACCCGGTGTAACGTCGTGGTTGCGCGGGTTATAAGTATGGCCATGCAGGGCGTTATTGGTAAACCATCGCAATGAAAACGCCGGAGTGTTGGTGCGACCGACAATCACTGCACCGGCACGACGCAGATTGGCGACGACCGGACTGTCTGTCTCTGCAAGGAGATCTTTCTGTGTGACAAGCCCGTTGGTGGTGGCATGGCCGCGCTGATCAGAGACCACTTTAATGGTGACTGGTACACCCGCAAGGACGCCGGGTTTGTGACCGGCTTTAATCGCGGCGTCAACGGCGTCTGCCGCTTGCAAAGCCTCTTCAGGCATTTCCTGCACCACGGCGTTGATGGCAGGGTTGGCGCTGGCGAGCCTTGCGAGTGTGTCTTCGGTGACGGCTCTGGCGGTGACTTCACCGGAACTGATTTGTTGTGTCACTTCAGTTGCTGTTAACTGCCAGAGATCACCCATCATCCGTTCCCATTCGATTTTTGTTTGCAGTGTACACGTTGACGCTATAATGCTGCATCCTTTGTGCAGCGACTTCCGTTTGAAACACGCCTCTATTACTCCGTCATTACTCACCGGCTTTCTGGTGTTGGCGATATGTGGAGTAATGACGGCACTAAGTCGCGGCGCCGGTGAAACGTTCAGTGTGTTTCTGCTGCCGTTGAGCAGTGATTTTGGCTGGGAGCGTGCGTCTGTTGCTTCCGTGTACTCGGTGTACATGGTAAGCGTCGGGATTGGTTCGTTGCTCGCGGGTATGACCTTTGACCGGTTAGGCGCCCGATTCAATTATCTGTTCGGCACACTGATTCTCGCCGTTTCGTATTCACTGGCTGGAAAACTCGGACACTTGTGGCAGTTTTATCTGGTGATTGGCGTTGGTGGCGGGTTGGGTGCATCAATGATCGGTCTGGTACCAACGCAGTCATTGCTTTCGCGCTGGTACAACAAGCGTCTTTCTGCGGCGTTGTCTGTCGGGTATGCCAGCCAGGGTCTCGGAACGTTGATGCTGGTGCCACTGGTGCAGGTCTTTATTGATTCGTCCGGCTGGCAGAATGCTTATCGTTACGTCGGGTGGATATTCGCTGTGGTGTTTGTGCTGGTGCTGTTCATGCCATGGCGCGTGATCAGTGCCGGTGCAGCAGACAACCCTCGAAAAACCAAAGATGGCAGGGCAGTTGGCGGAATGGATTTGCGTCAGGCGGTTCGCACCAGAGCCTTCTGGGGTTTCTTCGGGATATTCGGCGCTACAGCGGTGGGAATATTCGGCATCAGTCTGCAATCAGTGGCCTATCTGATTGATCGTGGTTACTCCGAGCTCGAGGCGGCATTCGCGTTTGGTACGGTCGGGATGTTGAGCTTTGTCGGTATGGTACTGACTGGTGTGGCGGCAGAATTCTGGCCAAAACATATTGTGGCGAGTTTCAGTTATTCGTTAAGCCTTGCAGGAATCGCCGCGCTGGCGTTGATGCAAATCGAAATTCATCCTCTGCTGTTGTTTATCTACATCGCCGGCCTCGGGCTGTCGTCAGGGGCCAGAGGACCTATTATTACCACGCTAATGGCGGAGTTTTTTGCAGGGCGTGGGCTGGCATCAATCTATGGGGCTGCGAATATTGGTCAGGGAGTCGGGGCTGCGCTGGGTGCGTTTATCGCCGGGTTGCTATATGACCTCACCGGCAACTACAACGCTGGATTCCTGTTCTGCTCAATGGCGTTGTTGTTTGGCTTGTTGTTGTTTTGGATCGTACCGGAAATCCGTCATGCGGCAATGGCGCAGGCACCGGAGCGGTAGCGTGG
Organism: uncultured Granulosicoccaceae bacterium; assembly: GCA_937931165.1. Classification (GTDB taxonomy): domain Bacteria; phylum Pseudomonadota; class Gammaproteobacteria; order Granulosicoccales; family Granulosicoccaceae. The sequence goes on along the minus strand of CALHCI010000160.1, from coordinate 16,828 downwards.
GCAGCCGGGTTTAGTCATTTCCCCTGATTTGTCCTGTCACCATCGGCCGTGGAGGTCACGGTGTAAAGTCGCCAGCAACAGCGCAGGCTGGCAACGACAACTCAAATCGTACAATTCGAGAACTCGCCAAAGCGCTCTATAAAGAGAGGCAGGTCAATCTTTTTGCGCAATCGCTTGCCTTCGGTAGATGATGGATAGATAATGTCATGACTTTAAAGCGCGACCGCTGGTTGCCGGACTCACGGGGGTGGTCAACCGGATGACAACATATTTCAGATCACAGCAATGGAGATGGTTGGTCTCTGGTGTTTTTCTGTTTTGCCTCGGTTGTGATGGCAGCTCAACTTCGACTGCGTCCGTCGCAGGCATTCAGCTTTCGGTACCTGCAAAAATAAGACAGGTTAGTGCAATTGATCCGGCACAACTCAGTGTTGAGCTGAAAGTTAATAATCGCACCTATGTCACCACCGCAGATGCCAGCGGCAATCGCACAGCGACTGTGATGGTGGCTCCCGGTGCTGAAAGCACGGTTTCAGTGAGCTGGACAGAGATGTTTGAAGGCACGCGTATCAAACTTGCCGAACAGACGCTTAGCACCTTTGTTGGTGACTCGGGAGCTGAGGTGACCATTGGTGATGCGTATATTACGCAGGGTGATGGATTTGATACGGACCGCGATGGTTATTCAAACCTTGATGAACGCAATCAGGGTACCAGTCCGCTTGAAGACAGCGACCGTCCTGATGCGTCAACATTAAGCCTGCAGGTGCTGTTGCCGGATGATGTACTAGCGTTGCAACTCGGGTATACCGTCACTGCCACCAACAACGGTAGTGCGGTGGTACTACAGAAAAGCGACAACGAATATAGCGCAACGATTACCGGCCTTGTTGCAGGTGCCACGGCTGACATTGCAGTCAACATTGATTCACTGGACTACGCCGGACTGCCATTGGCCACAGTGCAGCGTTCTATAACCGTTGCACAGGGAACAAATAATACACTCGCGATCAATGGCACCGATTTCATTACCAACCTTGATGCAGACAGCGATGGTGATACTAACCTCAGAGAGCTGGTGCGTGGCAGAAACCCGACGTTGCTGGCGGATTTCATGGTGCCCCGGGTAGCAACACCGCCGCTAATTGACGGACGTTTTTCAGATCCTGTCTGGCGTGGCACGCTCGGTCAAACGGATGGCTTGCTGATCAACAGACTTATCTCGGCGGATGAAACCGGTTTTGAACCGCAGGATGGATTGCGTTCAGACTGGGTTGCGGTTAGCGATGGTGAATACCTTTACGTCGCTGTCAGAGTGCTTGATAGCGCTACGCATTTCGACTCTGGCGTCGAATGGTGGAAAGATGATGGTGTCGAGCTGTTTTTTGATGGTGATAACTCCAAACTACCTGACTACGATGGTGTTAACGATTTCCATATGAACATCAGGGTACAAGACCTTGCACTAATCAGGGGGGCGCGTTCAGTTGAACTGCCGTCAAACCTGTTATTCGAATTAAGTACTGACGGATTTGACTCTGACATTAGCAGCGGTGTTTTTCCGTCTGATATTAATCAGGATGGTGCTACAGATACCGGTTTTAATCTTGAGATCAGTATTCCGCTGGCCGAGATTGGCGTTACGCTCAATCAACCGTTTGGCATTAACGTACATTTTAACGACGACGACAACGGCGGTGATCGAGATGGTAAGTTTGTCTGGATAGGAGAACTGGGCCTCGATCGTGACTACCTTGATCCGTCTAGTATGGGTACCGCAGTGATCAGTAATTAATGCGTAATCGGTAATTGATTCGAGGGTTGAGGTTTGATGTTCCGGGTATTGTTGGTACTACTTTGCAGTTTTCTGGCGGCGGGTTGTGCCACAACGCCAAAAGACAATGAAGCGCCGAGTCAAAGCGCAGAAGCAAGCCCCGGTGATGCGGCAAAAAAGCTGCTTGACTCCGCCGAGCGGTTGAGATCACTGACGCACACCTTTACTGATGATAAGTTACAAGCTCTTTTTTCTGAGGCAAAAGACCAGGCAGAGCAAAAATTTAGTGTCGATCTGGATGAGGTCTCGTTATCACTGGTTGATCGCTTCAGGTATCAGAATGTCCTTAGCTCACAACTGAAACAATCTGCCCACCTTTTTCCGAAAACTGCACGCCTGCCGTGGCAACTGGGTGATGCAACACAGGCAATTTATGATCTGGAGTCTCAATCGGTATTTTTACATCCGAATATAACCCGGCGGTACCCGTTTATTGTTGGTACTTCACGCGAGCTTGCTACAGAGTATTTACGTTTTGTTTTACTGCACGAGCTTGTACATGCTGTCGATCACAGCAAGCAGCGTTTAAAGTTAAACTGGCCGACTATTCGACTGATGACAAACACAGCAGTCGTCAGGGAAGGGCATGCACACTACTGGGCCAGTATCATGTGTGAAGAACAAGGGTGCGAAAACTATATCAATAAAATACGTACTATTCGCAGCAGACAGAGCACGCGGTTTGCACCACCGAATGACACCATGGTGATGTACGAAACCGGAGAGAGGTTTGTGAAGCACCTGGCTGCCAAGGACAGCAGTGGCGATTTACTGGAACGTGCATTTCTTAACCCGCCGACAGATGAATACCAGATATTGTTCCCCGATCTCTATCCGGATTCCACTCGTGATGAAAGCAATCAAAGAGTTCTCGATGTTATCCGATCTGTCGAATTACCGTGGCAGGGTGATTTCCCTGCAGAGATGGTAATGAATACTGTCGATAGATTCGCTATGCGTAATGCCGCTAATGATCGCCTTCGTCCAGCCTACCGGAAGCTTGCTAATTCCATACGCGGCGATGGTATGGTGGGTTATTTCCCTAACGCGCCCGGGCAGACAGGTAACGTGGTGTTGCGAGTAATCGAGGCCTCACGACAACAGTACGCAGAGCAGAGTTACAAGACCATGGTATCGCGGCACCGCAAACAAAGTGATGTGCAGAAGTTTTATCAATTAAAGCTGCCTGACTGGGTGTTTGAACGTGACAGCAAAGAACTCGGCATTGGCGGTAATAAAATGTCTGTTGATTTTATAAACGGCCGCAGTCATTCCACCGGGACTGCTTCAGATAGTAAAACCACGGCCCGTATTCAGGTGATGGTGATGCGTGGTGAACGCTATATTGTCAGAATCGAGAATTTCACGAACGACATCTATGACTTAACTGGCGTTGGTGAACAAGTAATGCGAAAGCTGGCCGGGTAACTTCGGCGTTGTGCTGCACGCCGTAACACCCGCGTTAGTTGCAGCGGTATTGTTCGATCGTGTCTTCTACCACTGAAATGCCCAGGCCGTTTCCGTCCGGTATAGTGACCATACCATTCTCGAGTTTTAGCGGGTGGGTGATCAGCTGATTGCGAAACGGATGAGAAGAACAATCAAACTCCAATAGCGGCTGTTGTGGAAACAGCGAGTGGTGGGTAACCGGAATCGTCGCAAGTAGCTGTAGTGATGCTGCCTGAGCAATCGCACTTCCCCATACATGCGGATTGACCGCAACGCCATTGGCGTGCGCCATAGCGATAATATCCCGTGCTGCGGTGATGCCCCCGCATGAACCAACATCGGGTTGTGCAATATCTACAGCGCCGGCACTAAACAGTGCCTGATAACCGAATGGTGTATGTTCGTTTTCGCCACCGGCAATTGGCACATCAAGGTTATCCCGCAGTTTGCGATAGCTGGTCAGGTCTTCCGGTACGACCGGTTCTTCATACCAGCGCAGATTGTATGCCTCAAGCGCTCTGCCGAGTTGCAACGCTTCCCGGTATCCGTAGGCATGATTGGTGTCGATCATGAGTTCTATTGCTTGTGTATCAATGGTTGCTGAAATCTTCTCCATGACTTCAATATCGTCTTTGACACCAAATCCGAGTTTGATTTTCATCGCGGTAAAACCGTTGTCTCTATGACGGATTGCTTCTTCAGCCAGACGCGCAGATTCATTTTTACCGGTCAGGCGATAAAAGCCTGTGGCATAAGGCTGCACCTGATTGCGGAAAGCGCCTCCCAGTAGTTGATAGACGGGCTTTTGGTAGTGGTGGCCGGCAAGATCCCACAGGGCAATATCTATTGCGCTGATGGCAGCGATCACTGACCCTTTTCGTCCGTAGTCACGGGTGGTGTGATACAGCTTGTGCCAAAGCACCGAGGTGTCCAGTGCGTTCTCGCCAATTAACCGGGGTTTGAGTGCGTGTTCTATGACAGCAGCAGCAATTTCCGGTGGCTCAAGTCCCTGCGTAAAAGCCTCTCCCCAACCGGTCAGGCCGGTGTCAGAGGTAACTTTAACGAGGGTTGCCGAACGCCGGTGTACCCAACCCTGTGAGAATGCAAAAGGTTCGGCCAGCGGGGTCTTTAAAATGAAGATATCTACAGAGGAAATTTTCATCGTGCGCTAATCAGTGAAATCATTGTTGGTGATAACCTGATTGTACACGCCACAACATCACTGACGGTGACTGCCTGATTACCGCGACATCAGAAACAGGAGCGTCAGGCTGCCTTTCTGGTGATTTGATCGACAGGACAGTTGTTATTAAGCCAGGTAATGACTTCTTCGGCTGAAGTCGGCTTGCACATATGATAGCCCTGTGCAAAGTCGCAACCGAATTTATTCAGCAAATTCAGCGTTTCAGCATCTTCCACTCCTTCGGCTGTTACCACACAGTCGAGGTTGTGGCCAAGTTCAATCATTGATCTTAATAAGACTTCATCACGCGACTCTGAGATTGAATCCATCACAAACATTCTGTCAATTTTGAGATTAGACACCGGAAACTTGCGTAAGTAGCTGAACGATGCGAGTCCGGTGCCAAAGTCATCAATAGCCATTTTCACACCGATATCTTTAAAGAACAACATAGAGTCAAGGGCGCTTGCCGGGTCTTCCATCACTGCGTTTTCTGTTAATTCAAGTTCCAGCAAACCATTGGCAAACTGACCTTTGGTAACCAGTTGATAGACCAGATCCAGAATGGTTTGATCCTGCAGGTTGATGGGTGAGAGATTAACCGCAATGGGTATTCGGTAGCCACTTTGCTGCCAGATGGTACTTTGTGCTGCGGCGGTTTCCAGTACCCAGCAAGTCAGTTTGTCAATCAGGCCGCTCTTTTCCGCCCAGCCAATAAACTCCAGTGGCGATACATTGTTGTACACCGGATGATGCCATCTTACCAACGCTTCAACACCACTCAGGCTGCCGTCTGCAATTTGTATTTTTGGTTGATAAATCAGATTTAGCTGGTCATCGTCAATCGCGCTGCGCAGGCTCGCCAACAGTGACAGCTTGCGAATACTATGTGAGTCTTTTTCAGCCTGGTAGTAGACAGTGCGGTTGCGGCTTTTCTTGGCTTGATTGAGTGCGATATCGGCCAGCCGTACCAGTTCCGGTCCCTGGTCGCTATGGAGTGGATACATTGAAACGCCAATGTAGCACCGGATATCCAGCGCAATGTCCCTGACTTCCATTGGTTTTTCTATGATGTCGTGCAGTGTATTTGCAAGGCGGGAAGCGAATGTCCGATCATGTCCGACTGGCCCTATAACGCAGAATACATCACTGCTCATGCGAATAATGGTTTCGCCGTCTGTCAATGTTTGCTGCAGTCTTTTGGAGATTAATACCAGCAATTCATCCCCCAGTTCATAGCCGAGGGTATCATTGAAATAACGAAAGTCTGCAACATCTATGAGTAACAGAGCGAACGACTCTGTTTTACCTTCTGTAGATTCAATTTGGCGTGAGAGAATGTCTTCCATACCCAGTCGATTGGGAAGGCCGGTCAGCGGGTCGTGCATGCTGCGGTATTTCAATGCATTGGCATGCCCTACCGTACTTTGGGCAAATTTCTGTACGATAAAGTAGGCGCCCCAGCTACCCAGCCACAGCAAAATAAAGGTCACAAAAAACAGTCGCGACCAGACGCGATTGCCGGTGTTTTGTGAGTGTTCTTTTACATGAGAAAGGGTGGTTACCAGGCTGCCGTTGTCAGAGCGTTCCCTGACTCTAATAAGATGCTCGCCGTTGTGCATAAACATAGACTCGCCGATAGATCCGTCCGGTTTTGCGAGAGTGCGAGTAAGATAAGGGTCGGGCGGCAGCTTCTGAAAAGGTGTGTCAATCACTGTGCCGTCATCGGTGTGAAATACAATGGCAAGTGGCGACGCAGCCAGTGCTTCATATAGCGCCTTATCCTGAGTCAGATCACGCGTACTATTACTTTGATGAAGATTATTGAGCTCGAGGCCCACAAGTGCCGCTGTGCGGGCGTTCTTTGAGTCCTGAGCCATTGACAGGTCATGCGAAAGATCTAACAGAAAAAATGATATAACACCGAGAAACACAAGGATTGGCACGGCGAAAGACATCAGAATTTTTCGGCTGACTGACTTGGCCTGAGTGGCACTGGAGTCAATAAGGCCTGCTTGAGGGTCTGCTTGTTTTTTAATGGCTCCAAGCGTAGAGAATTTCATCATCAGATAGCCCGGACATACGCCACTGATTGCCGCGAGTATATTGGTTAGTCCAAACAGACCTGCCACCAGATTAATGACCGGGGTATCGCTGAGGTTTTGCGCGATCAGGCCAAAGTACAGCAGGACAAAACCGGCGACGATACGTCCTACCCGGTCCCAAAGCGCCATATTTGCCAACTGCTTTAGGTGTTTGTACAAATTCCTCAACCTGAAAATACCTGGGTCTTCCGCGCGTGTATGACAGGTTTTCGACATTGTGCAAAAAATGTTTAGTACGTCTCAAAAATCGGCAGTAAATTCAGTGACTAAGCATTGGCGCTTTCAACACTGTTTTGACCAGTGGCAGGGGTTGGATGTTGTCGTTTCCCGGCTTGCGGTACGGGAATACATAGGTCAATATTGCTGACTTATCTGTGAGAGCAAAAATGTCTTCTGCCACATTGATTTCACTGTTGGTTTTTTCGTTTGTTTCCTCGATTACGCCGGGTCCGAACAATATTATGTTGTTTGCGTCCGGGGTTAATTTCGGGTTGCGTAAAACCTGGCCTCACGCAATTGGCATTGCTGTCGGGTTTGGTGTGTTGTTAGCTGCAGTCGGACTGGGTATCGGTGTGATCATTGAAACATCACCGATGTTTGCTCTGGGGTTAAAAATAGCTGGTGGCCTGTACATGCTTTATCTGGCGTTCCGAATTGCTACCGCCGGAGAGATCAAAAACGGTGCTTCCAGTGCACGCCCCATGACTGTGATGGAAGCCGCGTTGTTTCAGTGGGTAAATCCGAAGGCGTGGGTCATGGCGATTACCGCGATGTCTGCATACACCGGTGAGGGAAACTACTGGATCAATGTCGTGATCGTGATTGTGGTTTTTGTTGTGATTAATTTCCCGTCGGTCACCTGTTGGGCAGGCTTTGGTCATTTGTTGAGTAACTGGCTGGCGCATCCGGTACGGCTGAAGGTGTTTAATATCACCATGGCGCTAGCGCTTGTGGCGTCACTTTGGCCGCTGTTGATGGTATAGCCTGGCTATAGCCTGGCCCGGTGGCCTGATTTGCTCAAAACCCTAACTGGAAAAAACCATAGCAGCGGCAAGCGGCAAGCGGCAAGCGGCAAGCGTCGGTGTGCGGTGGGTGACAATGCACCAATAAAAAATTTGCTCCACTGATAATGTACTTTTTATATTTGAAAGTCACGGATGTACCGATTTGTCAAGAAAAATATCCAGTCTCTTTGAATAATATTTTTTTCTCTTTCTGGAATAAACCCATAGCAACAGGTGTTTCTTCAACAGCCGCTGTGGTCTTTCTGCCACGGACGCATTGCTAACTGTACAAGATGCATTGCTTGTGCAGGTCTATTTTTTCTTGATAACTGGGGAATCATTCTGGTGAACATTCATAGTAAATTCGTGAAAGGTATTTTTGCACTGACTCTGGCGTGTGCGTCTGTCGCCGGTATTGCAATGGACAAATCACCAGCACCGGAAGGTGCTGAGGTGTACATCATCTCGCCTGAAAACGGTGCAACAGTATCCAGCCCGGTAACAGTTGTATTCGGGTTATCCAACATGGGCGTAGCCCCAGCCGGTGTCAATAAGGAACACACCGGTCATCATCATCTGATTATCGATGCGCCATTGCCTGATATGGATCTGCCTATCCCTGCAGATGATAACTACAAGCATTTTGGTAAAGGGCAAACAGAAACAACGATTGAACTTGCGCCGGGTAAACATACCCTGCAATTGTTAATGGGTAATTTTATCCATGTGCCTCATGCAGATGCTGTGGCATCCGATGTGGTAGAAATCACTGTAAAGTAATAAGACTGTCTGGCGGAGCCTGTTCGCGGGCTCCGCAGGGTTAAAAGTGCCATAGTAATGCAAAGGCGATACAGGGCAGCATCGCTCCTTCGCCATAGCGGCAAAGTACCATAGCGGCAAAGTACCTGTCGGTTTAATCCGGTTTCCTGATTAATGGTACAGTGTAGTTTTACCCGGAGGGTACTTCACTGTGCGAGTGGTAACAGGTAGCCTGCATTCACATCTGGTGGCAATAGTCTCTGTCATTGTTATTTCTTTACTGTTGTCGTCGTGTGTAGCACTGGTTCGACCGAATTTCGAAACCGAAGTGATTAAACTCAGGGAAGGGCAGTACACACTTGATCCCCGACATTCTTTTGTACTTTTTAAGGTTGGACACCTGGGGTTATCAACCTACGTGGGGCGGTTTAACGAGTTTCAGGCGGTATTGGAGTTTGACCCGGACAACCTGCCGGCTACCACGTTGCAGGGTGTTGTAGAAATGGCCAGTGTCGATACTGGCGACACTGAAGTAGACAGTCTGTTGAGTGAGCCCGACTGGTTAGACACAGCCCGGTTCCCCCAGGCAGAGTTTATTACTACACAGGTGCAGGATATTGGTTCATCACAAATTGCTATTTCCGGTGCACTCACGCTACGGGGTGTAACACGTGATATTAAGCTTACCGGTACCTTCAACGGCGGTGCTGATAATCTGCTGACAAGGCGCTATACCCTGGGTTTTACCGCAACCGGACAGTTCAGTCGTAGCGAGTTTGGCATAGACGGTTTTAGCGGCCTGGTCGGCGATGCAGTTGCTTTTGAAGTGTTTGCGGAGTTTTTGAGGGCGCAGTAGTGGGAGGGCTTCGCCTGACGTGACACTGCTTTCCTGTGAGCCGGGATGTTGATGAAGTTATTGGATGATTATTGGCGCGGCTTGGCTTGGCGTGACTTGAAGCGGTATGAGCCACGGCGGAGCACCCACCCGGCGCTTTGACGCTGACCCTCCCACCAGTGGAAGGGTATGTTCATGCTTTTACGATACCCTCACAAGCAAGCAGGGAGGGTATGTTGATCCGGCTTGTTGTCTTACTGTCGAATCATGACCACCGTGGTCTTTAGCAAGTTGCTGGTGAATGTAATGCTGTTGTCATCGAAAATACCAAAGTGATAATCAACAGTAGACTCGGTGCCATCGACAGTGGTGGTGATGTTGAGCTGATAGTCAGCACCGGTGTTAGTGACCACTCGTACAATAGAACCCGGCGCTGAGACAACATCAAACAGGTTGGTCGCTGTTGCGCCGATTGGACCAAGCGATATATTGCCAGCACTCACCGATGCCCGGTAGTCATTAGCTTCCCAGTCACCCTGTAACCACTGAGGTGGTGCAATGAAGTCACTTGCCGGCGCCTGGTACATGATGAATTCATCATTGATGTCACCACTGGCAGAATACAGCAATGTGCCATCACCGTTATTGGTCCAGGTTTCGGTAAAGGTAACGGTGCCGTTTGGCCCGGGATAGGACACAGTGTATTCATAGACCGAGTCATTGTTTTGCAACTCGGTAACCGAGATGCCGGGTATAGCGCTATGGCCTGTCAGTGCGCTGCTTGTGCCCATACCAATGTCGGTTGCTGTCGCAAAAGCCACCCGGTCTTCGCCGGAACTGCTTGTGCCGCGCCACATGCCGTTGATCCATGCAGGAGGCTCGAATGCATTAACACCAGTACCGTTTTCAGTGCCGTCATCAGTGCCACCATCAGTGTTTTCACTGCCATCGCCGGTACCGCCGTCATTGCCGCCGTTGGTGTTTTCACCGCCATCGCCCGTACCGTCATCAGTGCCGCCGTTGTTGTTCTCACCGCCATCGCCAGTACCGTCACCACCATCGCCAGTACCGCCGTCAACGGTGTTTTCACCGCCATTACCAGTACCGCCATCGCCAGTACCGTCATCTATATCTTCACCAGATTCGACGCCGACTGTCGGGCTGCTGGAACCGGAATCGGATGAGTCCGCCAGAATCGCGGCCAAACCCACTACGCCGGCAGCGAGTAAAACGCTGTTGGTGCCACCGATGCCACCACCAAATCCATCGTCTAATCCGCCGTTAATCTCTCCGGTTGAATCAGCGCCACAACCCGCCAGGCTGAGGCTGGTGGCAAGAACCACTGGCAAAACTGTAAATCGCTTAGGGATCGAAAGCAGTTGTTTCATTTTCTTTACTCTATTGACTAAAAACTTAACGATAGCGGCGGTTCAAACTCACAACGTCGCCTGTTATATCGCCAGTTAGTTTACGGATAAGGCCGGTGGTGGAATGTGAAGTAATTAAAAAGTAGGTAGATTATTGTGACTTAGCACAAAGCCGGATTTCCGTTATAACTCGAATTACCACCCGCGCCAACCACAAGCCAGGCAATCGCACATTAAACAGACCTGTATGGCTCACCGGTGGTCATTAGTGCCTGGCGGTGTCAGTCTCTTTAATTCAGGTGGAAGTGAAAACGGATTATGCTTTACCGGGCTGTCTTTCCAGTTTCGAAAATGCATCAAACATCCAGTGCCTTATTGCAAGCACCATGGTGGTGCCCTGTCGTTGCTCCAGTGGCAACTTGCGTTCATCTATTACGGTGTCATCGAACTGTTGACCAACATTGTGCAGGCGCTCTAACAACTGCTGTCTTGCGATAGCCGATATGTCGCCGTTTTTCACCAGTCGAAGGCAGCCTTCTTCATTAAAGTCTGCATTAAAAAACGGCCCTTGTACTTCTTTGCGAAAGTACTGTTCGATCGGTCCGTTGGGATGCCAGCTGAAGTTGGTTGCAATGAGTGCCTTGGCGCGGTTGCCGGGCAGCAGTTCGATTAAGCGCATACGGTCGAGCCGTGCAAGGTAGCGAATGCCTTCGACCTCGGTAATTTCGTAGCGCTCGAGAATTTCGGCAAACGTCCAGTTATTAACCAGGCAGTAGGCGGTGAGCAGCAGCTTCGGGTCACTGATCAGTTCGGTTTCCTGTTCCAGTGAAAGGCTTTGTAGACGCTGTGCAGAGGCCTCTGTTAATTGCAGCAGATCACTGAAGTCCAGCGACAACACATCGCAAATTTTGTCCAGCCGCGCGAGTGTCATATTGCCGCTCGAAAACATCTGCTTTATTGCAGATTCAGACAAGTCGAGCTCCTGCGCCAGTTCACGGTAAGTAATGCCGCGTGATTTCAGCAGGTTTTTGAGTTCTTGAACCAGTCGTGTTGCTTGTGCCATGTCATTACCCGGGTAGTTCTGTAAATCTGTACCAGAAGTGCACCCATCATAGACGATTTCGGAAAAGGTAGCGCAGTTGTGCCTGGTTGCCGAAACTCCAGTCGTCAATTAAGCATTTAAGGGATGACCAATGAGCATACTGAAACGATTTGTCACGACGGTCCACGCCAGCGTTGATCGCACACTGGCCGGCATCGAAAACCACGAAGCCGTGGTGGACGCGGCACTAACCGAAAGCCGGCAGGCCGTTGCCCGTGCCAGAGTCAGGCTTGCACGATTGGAAAAAGACGGCAGCCAGCAGCGGAACCGGGTGACCGAATTAACCAGCCAGATCGGACTCTGGAACGAGCGTGCGCGCTCAGTGGCCACCGCCGATCGTGAAAAAGCATTAGCGTGCATACAGCGCAGGCGTCAGTGCGAACAGGAACTGCACAGCGCCAAAGCACAAATGCACGAGCACGAAAAGATCATAAAAAGAGTGCGAGACAGTATTTCCGACTCGTCCAATCGTGTGCAGGCACTACAGGCACAGCGCAATCAAATGCGCTCCAGAGAGGCGGCTGCCTATGCCGGTCAGATTGTTCACAAGCTCGATGGCAGAGTCGGTGATGATGTAGAAGCGGCGATTGAACGGTGGGAAGTCACTGTGGGTCAGGCTGAAGTGCTAACCGATCACTATGTGGTCACAGACAGTGCTGATGAACTGGCAGATGGTTTTATTACCGCCGAAGAGAACCTGCTGCTGGAGTCGGAGCTTGATGCACTGCTGAAAGAAGAGGGAACTAATCATGAGTAACGCAATGATACAAGAGCCGGTGCATGAAGCACCTGCCGCCACTTACGATAGTAGTACATTAGATAATTTACCCACTGACACAACAATGGTAGAACCTGCTGTACAACCTGAGGAGCGCAGCGCCTCCGGTATGTTTCAGTTGTTTCGAAAGTATGCGTCAGTGTCCGATCTGTTGCGCTATGCAGGGGCTGTGTCCGTCGCCGTTGCGATGGGGCTTTTTCTCATTGATGGTGCAGCTCAGTTTACCGATCTGCAACGCTTTCTAACCATGTTAGGTTTTACAGCGGCACTGACAGCAGCCGGGTTTGTCATGAGTCTGCTGGTTAAAGAGCAAAGAGGCAGCCGCGCCTTTATGATGCTATCCCTGCTATCAGTGCCAGTGAATTTCACCGTGTTTGGAGCGTTACTGTATTCGTTTATGCCGTTAGATGGATTAGCACAGAACTATCCTGGCTTTGCATTGTGGGAAGCCAGTTCAACCGATGTAGTCACAGCGATGGCTGCGGGGCTCGCAGTGCTGGTGCCGGTAGTCTGGATGAGCACCACGGTGCTAGCGCGTACAGCACGCAACTGGCTAACCGCAAGCCTGCTGGTCAGTAGTGCAGTGTTGGTTATACCAGTACGTCAGGAGATTATTATTGCGGTATTAGCCGTACTGTCAGCCTGTGCGTTGTGGTGGTTTGTACGTAGAAACAGCAAAGATTCACTGGCGTTAAAAACCATTGAAGGCAAGTTTGCAGTGGCGTTGTTGTTTGTACCGCCAATTGTACTGATTGCCAGAGGGTTGTTTCTATACGAAGCCAGCGGTGTGCTGGTGTTAATGCTTAGCGCAGGTGCCTACCTGATACTGCGCCAGATGTTAGTTGCTCAAAAACAACCGGGATTTCTGGCAGTGTGCGGAACACTTCTGGCAACACTGGTAGCACTAGTCGCCAGCACTGCAGCGACCGACGTTATAAACCAACTGATACGAGACGATCTTGCCGTGGTATTCGGCATCGGCGGCTTCCTGGTGTTAAACCACGACCTCGTAAAAGTATCACCCAACGAAAGCTTTGCAAAAACGGTAGGCATAGTCGCAGCAACACTATCAGTCTGTGCGCTGGTAGCCCTGTCACTGCTGAACGGTGATGCCATGGTAACCGCAATGTGCATTGCCACACTCGCCGCCATGACTACCTACGGCTTTATGCGAAGCTATCTATCATTGAGTGTAATAGCGATGTGCGGAATCGCCGCCATCAGTATGATGCACATCGAATCCATGTGGGCACTGGCGATGCAAACAGGCTGGTGGGGAATAGCGAGTGCCGGAGCCATTGCTATTGTTGCCGGCTCACTAATAGACAGAGCCGGTACGGTAGTTGTGGAAAAGGCTTAGAAGTCGGCAGGGCCGTCGGTGGCTGTTGCAGTTTTATGAAGTAGCAGCCGCTAGCGGCCTCGACAGTGCTTAGGCTCTGACCCTCCCGCAAAGGGAGGTATGGTCGGGACTTTTCCATCAGCGCTTCGTTTATAGCAGGCAGAACGCTAAAGCATGTTAGTAGCATGGTGACTTTGGCGCATTTCAAAAGTAGCGCCCGCTGCAGGCAACATCACACTGTCTGTCGCGGGTGCAATTAACCAATACCAGGCTGCTGGTAGCAAACCCGTTAGTGCAGTAAATTAAACATCTGCCGACGCATAGGCCCAACCCGCGGGTCATCCCCCATTGCATCAAAAACAGACACCAGTGTTTTCCTGGCGCCATCATCACCATATTCACGGTCACGCTGCATCAGATCCATTAGCGTCTTCACACCGGTTTCAAAGTCGCCACGCAGCGCCTGTTTAATACCCAGTTGAAACCTTGCATCACTGTTGCCTTCGTCGGCTTCCAGTTCGCTAATGACGGCGGCTTCGTCACGGGTGCTGTCGTCGGCATCGGTCAGTGACAACATGCCGCGCAGCATTCCCGCACCGGGTTTCTTGCCATCCTCTTCACTTAAAATAGACAGGCACTGACGGGCGTCATCGTAGTTGCCCTGCGCAACACAGGCCTGGCCGAGCGCAATGGCAATGTCACCGTTTTCGGGGTCGGCACTCTGTGCCTCCCGCAGCATCTGCATGGCCGCTTCGGATTGCCCTTGCTCCTGCAGCATTTTGGCAACCTCAACCGGATCCTGGCTGGGATCGGGGGCGGCCGGGCCGGCGCTGATGTGTTTGTCCAGAAAGGCTCGCACTTCGCTCTCGGGTAGCGCGCCGCTGAATTCGTCTACCGCTGCACCATTGATAATGAGCTTTACCGTCGGCAGGCTGCGAATGCCGAGTTGCTGGGCAATTTCCTGCTCTGCGTCTGTGTCGATTTTGGCCAGAACAAAAGCGCCCTGATATTCCTCTGCCAGTTTTGCGAGCACCGGCATCAGCATTTTGCACGGCTCGCACCAGTCGGCCCAGAAGTCGATCAGGATCGGCGTCTGCATCGAGCCCTGCAAAATCACAGCTTCGAAATTTTCTTTTGTTACATCAATAATATACGGTGAATCAGACATGTTGTTTGGTCGCTGGTAATTCCGGGAAGATTAGACCGGCAAGTATACCAGACCTGTGCGTGTCTCTGCGGAGGCGGGTTTTCGGCAGCCCTTATCCTGTGAGTAACCTGACTCGTCACGCCGTGATCAGGTACCATTGGAGAAATCCAGCCTGTTCAATTTCAACTCCTTTTAAGAATCTATGTCTGCAAAATACGATGCCGCTTCTATTGAGGTCCTGAGCGGCCTCGACCCGGTGCGCAAGCGCCCGGGTATGTATACCGACACCACCCGCCCAAACCACCTTGCACAGGAAGTGATCGACAACAGTGTCGATGAGGCCATTGCCGGGTATGCCAGCGAAATCTCGGTAGTGCTCTACAAAGACGGCTCACTTGAGGTCACTGACAACGGTCGTGGCATGCCGGTTGATAAACACCCCAAGCTCAAATTGCCGGGTGTCGAGGTGATTTTGTGCACGCTGCACGCCGGTGGCAAATTTTCAGGCTCCGGTGGCTACCAGTACTCGGGTGGATTACACGGTGTGGGTGTGTCCGTAGTGAATGCATTGTCGAAAAAGCTCGAAGTAAAAATCCGCCGTGACGGCAAAGAATATCTGGCCACGTTTAAAGGTGGCAACAAAGCAGACCCGTTAAAAGCGGTAGGCAAAGTCGGGCAGCGAAACACCGGCACTACACTGCGATTCTGGGCAGATAAAAAATATTTTGACAGTGACAAATATTCTATCCCGCGTTTAAAACATGTACTGCGGGCAAAAGCCGTGTTGTGTAACGGCTTGCGTGTGAAACTTAAAATTGAAGAGACCAAAGAAAAACTGGAGTGGTGCTATGAAGACGGACTTCAGGATTACCTGGCCGAAGCACTCGAAGGTTTTACGACACTGCCAACCGCACCTTTTGTCGGCTCCAAGCAAGGTGACAATGAAGCCGTAGACTGGGCACTGGTGTGGCTTCCTGAAGGTGGTGATGCGGTCAACGAAAGCTACGTAAATCTTGTGCCAACAGCACAGGGTGGCACCCATGTTAATGGGCTCAGAACCGGTATCAGTGAGGCCATTAAAGATTTCTGCGAGTTTCGCAATCTGCTTCCACGTGGCGTTAAACTCACACCGGAAGATACCTGGGAAAAAATCAGTTTTGTGTTGTCATTAAAAATGGCAGACCCGCAGTTTGCCGGACAAACCAAAGAGCGATTATCCAGCCGCGATTGTGTAGCGTTTGTATCGAGCACCGTGAAAGATTCTTTTTCACACTGGCTGAACCAGCACCCCGAAAGTGGTGATGCAATTGCGCAACTCGCCATTGCTGCAGCGACACAACGCATGCGTGCCGGTAAAAAAGTGGTTCGCAAAAAAGTGGCTTCCGGCCCGGCGTTGCCCGGCAAGCTTGCAGACTGTGTATCAACCGACTTATCACACACCGAATTGTTTCTGGTGGAAGGGGACTCTGCAGGTGGCTCGGCAAAGCAGGCACGCTCGCGTGAGTTTCAGGCGATCATGCCATTACGCGGTAAGATCTTAAACACCTGGGAAGTGGGGCAGGATCAGTTACTCGGTTCACAGGAAGTGCACGATATCTCTGTGGCCATCGGGATAGACCCGGGCTCCACGGACCTTAGCGGTTTGCGCTATGGCAAAATCTGCATCCTTGCAGATGCCGACTCGGATGGCGCGCACATTGCCACACTTATCTGTGCGCTGTTTGTAAGACACTTTAAAGCGCTGGTTGCCGCACGCCACGTGTTTGTTGCCATGCCACCGCTGTTTCGAATTGATGTAGGCAAAGAAAAGTTCTACGCACTGGACGAGCAGGAAAAAAACATCGAGATCGGTCGCATAGAGCACGATAAAAAACTTAAAGGTAAAAAGATTACGGTTACCCGCTTCAAAGGGCTTGGTGAAATGAA
>CALHCI010000159.1 GCA_937931165.1 uncultured Granulosicoccaceae bacterium | reverse complement strand
GGTGCTTATCCACCGAGATCAAGATAATAGTCGCAGGTCAAATCGATTACGAGAAATTGAAGAAGCTGAAGAAATAGCTAGAGCTAATGTATCTGCGCCCGGTGAATCCGTTTGTGTGGCGGTAATTCCTGTTAGAATGACTGAAACATGGTTGCTTATAGATGAAGCTGCTTTGAAAAAAGCAGCTGG
This sequence comes from uncultured Granulosicoccaceae bacterium, assembly GCA_937931165.1. Lineage (GTDB taxonomy): Bacteria > Pseudomonadota > Gammaproteobacteria > Granulosicoccales > Granulosicoccaceae. The sequence continues at coordinate 12,892 of CALHCI010000159.1, read as the reverse complement.
ATTTCCAGCCAATAAATCGGCGTTGGATTTGCCAAAGCCAAACCGGTTGGAAGGTATCGCAAATCCAAAGGAGAAGTTATACGAGCTGATCAAGGATGCGTCTGGTCTTTCAGGTCGACGCTTAAAGAAAGTGCGTCCCGCTCAGACTATGCACTCACTCGCAGCGACTATAAAGGACTATTCGCCGCTTGATCATTTGAGCGCGTTCCAAGTGCTTAGGACTGATATCGAAAAGGCTTTTTCAGAGCTCAAGGTATATCAATCTTAGCGAAATAATGTGGCTAATTTACTCAATCAGCAGGTGGCATATAGCTTACATCTGACTTGGCTAAATTGCTGTGCGTGAGCGTTTGTAAAAATTTATTCATTTCAAATGTCTATGTTGAGTAATAGATTTGAATAGCTAAAAAGTCACCTAGAATTTGTGATTTGCAATATTGTTAAATCTTTCCTTTGCGCTTTGCGAGAAAGGCTTGATGCGATTCATTGGTGCCATCGTGAAATGATCCTGTCCATTGATCCCATGGCACTTCAAGCCCGCCATAATTACAAGTAAAGTAGCGATGGTGCAACTGATGATGAAAAGTACCCAGTGGCAAAACCAGTTTGTCTTTAACCATAATGCCCTGATAGCCGGTATGCGTCGTGGCTGCGGACAACGTAAAGTACATGAGATGGAATGCGATAAGAAACGGCGTAGACGGTACAACAAAGTGAATAAGTATGGTGCTGAGGTAGACGACATGTTCTATCGGATGCATCGACATACCTGACCACGGGCCGACATTGGTATTGCGATGGTGCAGTGCATGCACGCGCTGGTAGAGTTTGGAGGTATGGATTAAGCGGTGAATTAAAAAGAAATGTGTGGTTTCCCACATCGGTATAAAAAATATTAACAGAACCAGCCAGTACCACTGCGCAGGCATAGTAAGCGCAGGTGCGTAACCATTGGCCAGTGCCCATAGCATTAACGCTTCATAGAGCGTCCAGATAGTGACACCGCTCGCCAGTGTCCAGAACATGTTATCCCGAACCTGCGAACCGAAAGTGAATACACGGCTGGATTTCGCAAAAGGCCTTTTGTCATAGCGACGATCGTCACCCTGTTTGCGGGCAATATAAAAATACCAGTGCAGCCCGCCTGCCACCACAGACATCAATACAAAATTGCGTACGAAAATTGTCAGCACCCAATCAATACTGAAGTTGCCGGCAGTCTCTGGCGATGGCTGAAAAAACGCACTGCTGATGATCGCCAGCAAAAGAATAATCAGGCGCTCTGAGACCGGAAACCAGCCGCCGAATATCCAGTTACCGATTGGTTGCAATTTCGGCGGCCACTGGAAATACGGAGAAACAGTAACGGGCAGGGACGGTGTGTAGTGCCAGGGGGATTTGGTTTTTCCGGCAGGCGGTGGGGTGGTATCGTTTGTGTGCGCCACTGGGTTAATTCCTGTATTGGTTGTCTCGGGCTTGCACCGCGCTCTTGTCTTACCGTTACATCACTGTTTTAGCCGGTAATCATTAGTTACAAGCATATCGTCGTAAATGCCCTGAATACAATCCGAATGGCTGTGCCGTAAGTAGCATCACTTCCGTGGCCGTCGTTATTCGGGAAGGTATCCGGCAAAGCCGCAGGTAATCTATTGCGACATTCAGGTCGTATCTTACTTGACACGACAATCCCTCTCAGGACTTATAATGGCGGCAAGCACAGTTGATTTCGGTTTTGGCACACAGATTCGAAAGTCCCCGTTTTTTGATGCAACAGTGCGTTGGGGTGCGAAAGATTTTTCTGTTTATAACCACATGTACATCCCGCGGGATTTTGGTGACCCGGAGCAAAATTACTGGAATCTGGTCGACAAGGCCATTCTCTGTGATGTGGCCGTTGAACGACAGGTAGAAATCACCGGGCCCGATGCCGCAAAGTTTACCCAGTTACTGACCCCCAGGGATCTGAGTCAGTGTGCTGTCGGTCAGTGCAAGTATGTGCTGATCACCAATGCTGACGGTGGAATATTGAATGATCCGGTATTGCTGCGGCTTGCAGAGAACCACTTCTGGTTATCACTGGCAGACAGTGATGTGCTGTTATGGGCGCAGGGGGTTGCGGTTAACAGTGGTCTTGAGGTAACGATTACAGAGCCCGATGTATCACCACTGCAGTTGCAGGGCCCACAGTCCGGACACATCATGCAGGCGCTGTTTGGTGATTCAGTCGCCGATCTCCGCTACTACTGGCTTCAGGAAATGGAGCTTGAGGGTATTCCGTTAATTGTATCGCGCACCGGCTGGTCCAGTGAGCTTGGCTACGAGATTTATCTGCGAGATGGCACACGGGGTGATGAACTCTGGGAGCGAATTATGGAAGCCGGTCGTGATTATGGATTGGCGCCCGGACATACTTCTTCAATACGCCGAATAGAAGGTGGCATGCTGTCATACCATGCAGATATGGATATTCACACCAACCCGTACGAGCTTGGCCTTGATCGACTGGTTAACCTGGATGCAGACACTGACTTTATCGGGCGCGATGCGTTGCAGAAGATTCAGTCCAGTGGTGTTACACGCAAGCAAGTCGGCCTTGAGATTATATCACCGGCATTTAAGGGGCCGAATACGACTTTCTGGTCAGTCAACAGCAACGCGGAAACTATCGGCAAAGTGACTTCGGCGGTTTATTCTCCAAGGCTTGAAAAAAATATCGCACTGGCGATGGTATCTGCTGATGCTGCGACCGTTGGTACTGCGCTTGAGGTTGAACTACCTGGAGGTAATGCACAGGCCATGGTCATAGACAAGCCATTTTACGATCCTAAAAAGAGCATCACCAAAACCTGATAGCCATTCGATCATCGGTTATGATGGAGTCATTCTGTAGGAAAATCCGGCTGTCTGAATTACGTCATACTACGCTGTGCCGGAATTGAGAGTGACTTGAAAAAATACCACTGTGATATTGCGGTTATCGGTGCCGGCATTGTCGGCATTGCAACCGCATACTACTTAAAACAGCTGAAGCCTGATGTCAGTGTGGTACTGATTGATCCGGTAGAGCCGATGAGTTTTACCTCTGCTCAATCTGGTGAAAACTACCGCAACTGGTGGCCACACCCGGTAATGACCTCGTTCACTGATCACAGTATTGATCTGATGCAGGAGATCGCACTTAAAACAACAAACCGTATCAACATGATGCGTCGTGGTTACCTGCTATGTAGCCGTGCTTCAACTATTGATAACTTACTGGAAGCGCTGCAGTTTGGCTATTCTCAGGCTGAAGCCGGTGCTGAGTTTATACGGGTACACAATGCATCAGACAATGTAGCGTATCAGGCACCGCACCTGCCAGACTGGCAATCTGCCCCTGATGGCGTAGATATTCTGCAGGGCGCACCGTTAGTTCAACGGCATTTTGCTGGGGTATCTGAAGACATTAATGTATTGGTACATATTAGAAGAGCAGGTTCTATCGACAGTCATTCCTTTGGGCAGTACATGCTGCAATGCTACAAGGACGCTGGAGGAGAGCGTTTGGTAAATGCGGTTGATTCAATTTCAAACACCGGTAGTGGTTTTGTTATTAACGTCAATGACACCGTAGAAAATGCCTCCAGGGTTAGTATCACAGCCACGCAATTAGTTAACGCTGCCGGCCCGTACCTCAACGATATCGCTGCAATGTTCGGTGAAACACTCCCGGTGCACAATATACTGCAACAGAAAATCGCCTTTGAAGATGTGCATCAGGCTATTTCCAGAACACTGCCTTTTTGTATTGACCTTGACCCCCAACAGATCGACTGGACAAATGATGAACGCGATGTGCTTGCCGGCAGCAGTGAATATCGGTGGTTAACTGAAATCATGCCCGGCGCAATCCACTGCAGACCGGACGGCGGTGACAATGGCAAGTGGGTCAAGCTCGGCTGGGCGTTTAACGATCGTCCTTCTTCAGTGCAACGCAACCCCGAATTGCTGGATGCCTTTCCGGAAATTGTCATCAGAGGGGCTGCGCGTATGCATCCTTCACTTAAACAGTATTACAACAGCCTGCCACGTGCGCATCGCCACTATGGTGGTTATTACACGATGACCGAGGAGAATTGGCCGCTAGTTGGCGCAATGCAAACCGAAGGTGCTTTTGTCGTCGGTGCGATGTCCGGTTTTGGCACCATGGCAGCGTGTGCGGGCGGTGAGTTATGCGCCAGAGGAGTGCTGGGGCTACCGTTGCCGGATTATGCGGCGGCGCTTTCGCCGGCGCGTTATGGAGATGCAGCGCTGATGAGCGAGTTGGCCTCATTGTCTGCAAAAGGCGTTCTTTAGTCGTGTGACTCTCGCGTTGAGGCTGTCGTACATTTGTTGGATAGTGTTTTTTGGGGTGATTTGAAACGAGTATAAGCCTCGGCAAAGAGCCCACCCCGGCGCTTAGGCGCTGTCCCTCCCACACCCGGCACAAACGGGAGGGTGATAATAAGCGTTTTTCGTGAGTCTCTAAGCGGGAACCATACCCTCTCACTTGCGCCCGCTTGCGGGAGGGTGCCCCGCCGTGGTCAATGGGTGTTTAAAACAACAATTCAAATAGTTACGGGTAGTCGGATTCTGCTAATTCTGCAGATATTAAAACAGGCAATTATCCTTTATGATGAAATGGCGTAGCAATCAAAATAGATGAGGAAACTATGAAAAAACAAATTCTGCCCACACTGGCCGCCAGCGCTATCGCCGCGGTGTCTCTTTTCGCATCGACCGGGCATGCCGCCAACGGCGATACCCTCAAAGCCGTACAAGACCGCGGCAGCCTGCTTTGTTCGGGTCACAACGGCAGTTTTCCTCCTTTTGTACAGGTTACCGATGACAACAAGTGGAGCGGCTACGATATCGACTACTGCCGCGCGCTGTCTGTAGCCGTTTTCGGTTCAGATGAAAGCCTTAAAATTGTACCAATCAGCTGGGCGCAGCGTTTTCCTTCACTTCAGTCCGGTGATATAGATGTGGTGATCAAGGCAACCGGCTGGACCATGGGTCGCGATACCGAACTGGGTATTCAGTTTTCTGTGCCGTATTTTGTTGGTGCTACCAATGTCATGATGCCTAAAGAGCTCGGCAGCACAGCGCCTGAAACACTGGACGGTGGTTCACTGTGCGCCAATGCCGGTACATCAACAGAAAGACTGGCGGCCAACTTCTTCAAAAGCCGTGGCATTGAAATCGAGATGATCACCTTTGAAAAGAGTGAAGAAACACGTGAAGCTTATTTTGCCGGTCGTTGCGACAGCCTGGTTGGCTGGGGTCCAAACCTCGCGGTGACCCGTCAAAGTGCTGAAAATCCCGACGACCACGCTATGATGGACGTGGCCCTCGCGCTCGAACCCGAGTCTGCTGCCATGCGTCAGGGCGACGACAACTGGGTTGATATTGTTAACTGGATGTTTGCCGCCACATGGATTGCCGAGTCCCACGGTATTAATTCCTCCAACGTTGACGAGCACAAAGCCAACCCTGCAGATAGCACAGTAGAAAAGCTGTTGGGTGTAACACCCGGCATTGGTGAACGCCTGGGATTAAGCGATGACTGGGCATACAACGTGATCAAGCAGGTGGGTAACTCCGCTGAAATCTTCGATCGCAACATCGGTGCCGGTTCGGTTTACGGTCTTGACCGTGGCCTGAATGCGCTGTGGAGTGATGGCGGTGTGATCGTGCCTATGATTCTGGACTAATACTGCAATCAGCAGTGAAGTCCTTTGAATAAAAACTGTCCGGTATTCCTGTGTGGGTGCCGGACATTTTTTTATCTATAAATAATCCTCCAGCGCTTAATCACTATATCAATGACCAGTATTCTCAGAAGCCAGAAAGTCAGAGAGGTATTCTTTCAGGCGCTGGTGCTTTCTGTGGTAGCAGCATTGCTGGTCATGATGGTTGTCAATACGCGCGCATCTCTGGAAGCGCAGAGCCTCACCACCGGTTTCGGTTTTCTGGAACGTTCAACCGGGTGGGACTTTTCATTTTCTGTATTACCGTATTCCATTAGCGATACCTATCGGAAAACCATTCTGATCGGTATTCTCAATACACTGTTGCTCGGGTTTTTAGGGATATTCTTTGCGACGTTAATAGGTATTGTTATCGGCCTGATCCGTACATCGAAAAATGCCTTGTTTTCGATGATAGGCACGGTATACGTAGAAACCTTTCGCAATGTACCACTAATTCTGCAGGCGCTGTTCTGGTACGCCATTGTTTCGCACCTGCCAAAACCCAGAGCGGCATACTCCCTTGCTGACACTGTCTTTCTGAGCGGCAGAGGTCTTTATTTTCCGGTGCTCAATATCGCGTTGTGGTCCGTAGCGCTAATGCTCATACTGTTTATTGGGTGGCTTGTCTTTCTGCCATGGTTGCGTGAGAAAATGCAGCATTCCACGGGTTACTATCGTGTACGAAACATCGGCTGGTTGCTGTTGCCGTTAATCATGATCGGAATCGGGTACTTCGCTCGCATTCCCGAAACACCATTAGTAGATATGCCGGCACTCAAGGGGCTTAACTTCCGCGGCGGTATGCGCATGCCACCGGAGTTATCTGCACTCATAATCGCCATAGCGCTGTATGGCGGGGCGTACATTGGTGAGGTAGTCCGGGCCGGGCTTATGTCTGTGCCTAAAGGGCAGATAGAAGCGGGTTTTGTTAACGGCCTGAAGCCTTTTCATATATTCAGTCGCATCAGGCTGCCACTGGCCATCAGAGCGGTGCTGCCATCGCTGACCAATCAGTACGTACAGCTGATGAAAGCCACCACTATCGGAATAGTGATCGGCTTTTCTGATCTGTTTATGATTATTTCAACATCAATTAACCAGAGCGGCCAGACGCTCGAATTACTCGCCATTCTGATGGGGAGCTTTCTGGTGATCAACCTCGGCATTGCGTTTGTGATGAACACCATCAATCGCAAAATGGCACTTAAAGGCTATGAGGTTAAGGGTTGATGTCAGAAACTGCCTATCCCGCACCGCCGCAAACTCCATTTGCAACCAGCGTTCGCAAGAGCCTGTTTTCAAGTCCGCTCGATTGCCTGGTCACTGTCGTGTGTGCCGTGTTGTTATGCCTGTTGTTATACCACCTTGTTGACTGGGCGTTTTTATCCAGTATCTGGACAGAAGAAGACGAACCACTGTGCAAAGAGGCCTCTGGTGCCTGCTGGTCTGTGATCGATGCACGCCACCGAATTATCTTCTTTGGGTTGTTTCCATTCGAAGAGCACTGGCGTTCTACCGTTGCGTGTATCGTGATGATTGCCACCATTGTGGCGTCTTGTGTTCCATGGTTCTGGAGCGGCTTAAAGCTCAGTGTGTTATGGATTACCGGCTTTGCGATTTTCTACCTGTTAATGCACGGCGGGTTGTTTGGACTAAGTGTTATTACCCCAGAGCGCTGGGGTGGACTGGCACTGACCATATTTATTTTTGCGGCTGTTTCATTGATTGGTATGCCGCTATCAATAGTACTGGCGCTCGGCAGAAGATCACGGTTACCGGTTATTGCCAGACTGGTGGGGCTGTTTATCGATTTTTTCCGCTCATTGCCGTTGTTGACCATTCTGTTTACCGCCGCTGTGATTACGCCGTTTCTATTGCCTGGCTGGCTACAGGGGGACAAGCTGTACCGGGTTATTGTGGGCTTTGCGATCTTTTTTGCCGCCTACCAGGCCGAAAATATCAGGGCCGGATTACAGGCCATACCGGCGGGTCAGGACGAGGCAGGCAAAACACTTGGCCTCAACTATATGCAGCGGGTCACCAGAATTCAGCTGCCGCAGGCTTTTCGCAACTCACTGCCTGCCATCGTGAATCAGTTTGTTATTACGTTTAAAGAAACTTCTATCGTGACGATTGTCGGTTTCTTTGAAATACTGGCCTCAGGTTCGGCTGCATTTGGCACTGGCAAGTGGACGCATCACTATATCGAGGTGTATGTGTTTATCGGGCTTATCTATTTTATCTTTGTGTTTTCACTGTCTCGATACGGTGCGTACCTGGAAAAGAAACTGAGAGTCGGGCATGGCTGAACAGCACAATAATCAACGTGATAATCAAGAAGTTGACGAGGCTGTGACCATGATTAACGTCAACAAATGGTTTGACGATTTTCATGTTTTAAAGAACATAAATCTCGATGTGGGTAATCGTGAAAAGGTCGTGGTGTGTGGGCCATCCGGCTCAGGTAAGTCAACGCTTATCCGCTGTATCTGTAAACTCGAAGATCATCAGAAAGGTACCATCAACGTATTAGGCACTGAATTAAATGACGACGTTGCCAACATCGATGAAATACGCCGCGAAGTCGGTATGGTGTTTCAGCAGTTCAATCTTTTCCCGCATATGACAGTACTCGAAAACTGCACACTTGCGCAGATGCTGGTACGTAAGAAATCACGCAAAGAAGCCGAGGCTGTCGCTATGCAGTTTCTTGAAAAGGTCCGCATTCCCGAACAGGCTGTCAAGTACCCGGGGGAGCTTTCCGGCGGGCAGCAGCAGCGTGTAGCCATTGCCAGATCATTGTGCATGAACCCGAAAATCATGTTGTTTGATGAGCCGACGTCCGCACTTGACCCGGAGATGATTTCGGAAGTACTGGATGTCATGGTGGCGCTGGCTGAAGAGGGAATGACCATGGTTTGCGTCACCCATGAAATGGGTTTTGCACGACGCGTTGCTGACCGGGTTATCTTTATGGACCAGGGAGAGATTGTTGAGCAAAATTCCCCACAGGAGTTTTTTGACAATCCGGTTAACGAAAGAACACAACTGTTTCTCAGTCAGATACTGCAACACTAAATCCCGTAAGGCTCATGTCGGTCATTACACGGTTCAATGTCTACATCCACTGTAATGATTTGGGTGGCAAGGTCTGGAATCCTGCGATACGCTGGACAAAGAAATACGCGGTATTTGTGATACTTGAAGATAACCAGGGTAATAAAGGCCTGGGCGAGTGCTGGTGTTTTGATAGCAGGCCTGACGCACTGGTTGCTTTTCTAAAGACTGAAATCGCACCAGTGATTGTCGGCTGTGACAGTGACAAATTATCCGCCGTAGGCGAAAGCCTGCTGTCCCGGGCAACACTTACCGCAAGACACGGTATGTTGGCAAGCGCATGGTCCGGTGTTGATATCGCTATGTGGGATCTCCAAAGTCGAAGTGCCGATCTGCCGTTGTGGCAGTTTATTCAAAGGCAGCATTCACAAGAAATTTCAGCATCAATAAATAAACCTCGCTTGTACGGCAGTGCCGGGCTCTACGGAAAAGGTAAAACCATCCATGATCTGGTTGCTGAAATGCAATCGCTCGAGCGATGTGGTTTTAACCTGGTAAAAATGAAAGTTGGCGGGCTCACGGTGCAACAGGATGCGGAGCGCGTGGTTGCTGTGCTAAACGGGTTAAGTGAAACCTGTGAACTGATAATTGATGGGGTTTACAGCTACACAGTAGATGATGCGTTGGCACTGTACCGGCAATTGCCTGCGCACAGAATCCATGCATTTCAATCCCCGGTAAAAGCGAGTGATTTGCGTGGTATGCAAGCGCTCTGCGCGGCCGGGGTTCCGGTGATGGGTACAGAGGCCGAGTACAGGCAGGAGTTGCAAAGCGATCTAATACACACAGGCGCTGTTCGGTATTTGCAGATGGCGCCAATAGCGGTGGGTGGTATTAGCAGGGTGTTGGATCTTGCAGCAGAGACGAGGCCAGACATCAATCTTTCACTGGAAGTTTCATCAACCGCGGTCGCACTGTGTGTTGCCTGGCATCTGGCGCTGGCCAGCAACAAAATAGCACATGTTGAATATCACTTTGTTCATCAGGTGTTTTTTGAAACGCTAAAGATTAACCCGAAAACATTTTTGGGTGACGAAAGCTCTTCAGGCTGTACTTTTATCAGTCGCCCTGGAATCGGTATTCAACCGGTAGAACCAGATATCCAACCAGAGTTTTCTTTAGGTTAGGTGTCCCTGTGCAAATATCCGCGTCTTTCCACCTCAGGAAATGCATCGCCGCGTCGCACGTATTTTGTGTTTTGTTCTACAGGGCGCGGCACAAAATCCCATGGTTCCTGCCTGCCAACGGATAACGCAGAGTCAACCAGCTTGCGTTCTTTTTGTGAGCGAATAACATCTGCAAGCAGATCATCCAGGGACCATTTGGATTCTGCGATTGCAGTGAGTCTGGCTTCGTCCGGATGATTCTGTCCGGCCAGATTGGTGAGTTCCAGCGGGTCTGCAGAAAGGTCATAGAGTTGTGTGGGGTAAGCACGCGACAATACCAGTTTTACATCACCATCTCTGACACAGACTCTGGGCGCAGAGGTTCCACCGTCAATATGCTCTGCGAATACCGGACCTGAAATGGTTTTACCCTGCATAGCTGGTATCAGACTTCGGCCTTCAATCTCGGTACTGATGTCACTTTCACTAATGCCCGCAATATCGCACAGGGTCGGGAAGATATCTAACAGAGACACCGGTCCACTGACTCTGCCGGGTTTGTTCTGCGGGTGGTGAATAATCAATGGCACCTGAATGGCTGGATTAAAAAGGGTTTTCTTAAACCACATGCCGCGCTCACCAATCATATCGCCGTGGTCTGAAGAAAATATAATGGCGGTATTGTCTTTAAGGCCGCTTGCTTCCAGTGCGTGCATAAGCCTGCCAAGCAGTGCATCAATATGGGTGATCATGCCGTAATAGCCGCGTCTGGCGTTGCGGTAATCAGCCAGGTTAAGTTCGCATTTGTCCTGCCCGTAGTGGTAGTAAAGAGACTGGCTGTGCTCGTCACGGTCTTCCACGGGGATAAACGGCACTTGCGGATCATCGATGTGATCATTGCTGTACTGATTCCAGTAATCATCGGTGGTGACGTACGGGTCATGTGGTTGTGTCAAAGATACCGTCAGTAAAAACGGCCGTTTATCATCGCTGCGTGCGCGGGTGTACAGCTCCCGCTCGGCATGGTGGATCACATCTTCGTCGTAATCTATCTGCATAGAGCGCACGACCGGGCCGGCATCTTTGACCGTATCTATCGTTGAAACGCCAAACGTGTAACCGCGCTCTTCGTCTTTGTTAAAGTCTCTAAAATCAGGTGTCGGTGTCCACGACATATCGGCAGGATAAATCTCGGTAGTCAGTCGTTCTTCAAAACCATGGTACTGATCCGGACCAACGAAATGCATTTTTCCGGCTATGCAGGTGTAATAGCCCTGCAACCGCAGGTAGTGTGCAAAAGTAGGAGTGGCGGCTGGAAACTCGGCACCATTATCGAAAGCCCCGATTCTGGAGGGCAGCCGCCCCGCCATCATGCCAAACCGCGAAGGTGCGCACAGAGGGTACGGACAATAGGCATTTTCGAATACTGTGCCCGTTGTTGCCAGTGCATCAATATTTGGTGTACGGCACACGCTGCCGCCATAGCTGTTAAGTACAAAAGAGGTCAGCTGGTCGACCATAAACAAAATAATATTCGGTTGCGTCATCCGGGGGTTCTCTGCGTTTCCAGAGATACTGTACTGTGAGTGGGTGGCTAATACCATGCTATCGATTGACGGTATTGGCAAAAGGTTGCAGATTGCCGTCGAATCTGAAAAACAGTCCCGCGCTGGACGCTGCAAGACTTGTGTGTCTTAGCGCGTTGATGTGACCTTTTGGGGTGTCCCATTTAAGGAAGGTAATACCGAATGGCCGGGCTTTAGCAGTTTACGCCAGTCGTTCATGCCAAAAGCAGTTTACATGAGCATTTTTGTAGAAACATTCGGTGTGACACGCAGCCGCCCAGGTACACAGTGCGAAAACATTGATATGTTTGTACAGCGTAAGTGCTTTATTTAAGTTGAGGCAGGGGGCTCTGTTGCTTCCTGTATTATTTTGTTGGTGTAAGCCCGCTAAAACCTATTCACTGAGCGTGAAAAATACGGACTCTTCAGCAACCAACACCTTAACCACTCTGGTCACTTGATCTGCTTTTCTTCCTGATTTGTTCTCGACATCATAAGTAATGTAGTAGGTCTCTGGTTTGTTCACATCAACCCTGTCTCCACCTACTATAATGGAACTGGAAATGTCTCCATCTACAACGTCATAAGCTGTTGCACCCGGATCATTAAATGGTTGGTACTGGTAGATTTCTAACGGATCAGCTCCCTTAAGCGAAATCACCGGGAGTGTTGCTGGCTGGTTTGTATCGGTTTTGTCGTCCGCGTTGGTAACATTGCAGTAAGGGTACAGTTCTATCATCGTCGGGGTAATAGAATTGTAAGCATCAGACTGATAGGCATGTACGGCTCTTACTGAGTACGCACCTTCCAAAAGTGTCTGTGAATTCAGGTCGGTGTAGCTCACCACGTCACCGCTTGGTAAATCATGTGAATCCGGAGTCGTTAGTACGATGTTGCCGGATTTGTCAATAAACTCCGCGTACCATTGCTCATTTGATTGTTCTGCCTGATCGGGGTGCGTCTTATCCTCATAGTGAAGTCTTATGCGGTAGTCGCCTGGCGGTATGGAGTTATCGACAGGTATTGTTGGAGTGCTGTTGGTTTGGCCGGTTCGACCAAGCAAACGCGTTCCTGAGATATCAACTTTTATCGACTCGCAGTAAACATCATCACTCTGCGGTGACAGCGTGTTGACATTCAATCCGCTGTTTTCCAGGTCAGATCCGATTTGTGTCGAATCGCAACCGGCGATTATCAACGCAGTGACAGTAGCAGTAGCTATTTGTATGAGATTTGATTGTCGAAACACTAATTTCTCCATTATTCCGTAAGAGCATGAGCGTCATGCGCAACAGCGGGTGCGGAGAAAGCAATTTTTTCGCCAGATTTAGAC
>CALHCI010000158.1 GCA_937931165.1 uncultured Granulosicoccaceae bacterium | reverse complement strand
CCAGTGTATTTCCTGCAAATATTCACCGGTGCCAAATCGTTTACCGCTAACCCGATTATTGGCAGTAAAACGCTCAATGTGCTCGGGTTGCATGTGTTTCGTCTGGTGCTGGCAGCAGGCGTAACCCGCATCCGGTATTTTTGTCTATCGGCTTTTGTGCCGGCAGAACAACGCAAAGCCTTTCATCGTGATGGCTTTCTGCTGATAAAAGATTACCTGCCGCAGGAAACATTCGATGCGCTAAATGACGAAGTCAGAACATTGAGTGGTGAGGTTCGTGAGTGTGTTCAGGGAGACACACTGACGCAGAGAATTCTGTTAACCGATAAGACGCTTTCCGCCATGCCGTCTTGTGGTGAAGTGCTGACTAACCCGACGCTGATGAACTTGTTTAAGTACACCGCAGCAAAAAACTCAAGTCCCATATTCTATGTGCAGAGCATTAAGAGCAATGTCGTACAGGGCGCTGCAGATCCGCAACGCACGCTGCATAGCGATACCTTTCATGCAACCATGAAAGCATGGTTGTTTCTGGATAACGTATCTCACCGTAACGGCCCCTTTACCTATGTGGCAGGTTCGCACCGCCTTACCTGGAAAAGGCTGGTGTGGGAATATAAAAACAGCGTGACAGGATCGGAACTGCCAAACTCGTATGCAGCACGAGGGTCATTGCGTGTCAGTGAAGCAGATCTGCAAACACTTGGCTTACCGGAGCCAACCGCGTTTGAAGTGCCAGCCAATACACTGGTTATTGCCAACACCAACGGCTTTCATCGTCGTGGCGCTGCCAGTGAAGTCAGTAACCGCATGGAACTCTGGGCGTACAGTCGCACCAATCCATTCAACCCGTTCCCCGGTTTTGGTTTTAAGTGGTACACCCGTCTGAGCCACATGGCAATCGAAAAATATCTTGCACGGCAGGATCGAATCGCCGCCGCAAAAGGAGTGACTGCAAGCTGGCATCTTGTCGATGAAAACGCGCTTCATGAAATGCCGGTAGCAGGTGAAAAAGATAAGCCTGCAAGAGTGCCTGAAGCAGCATAGTTGTGCGTATCGTTGCAGTAATGCAAAACGTACACGCAGCAAGGTAGAAACGGTAGAATCGCGTGAGTTAAAACTTCCTGGAAAATACGGTGAGCCGATACCGCCCCCCGTCCGCACCGTCAACACCTATCATTACGCAAGATGGTTTTGCCATCCTCGAGCAGGAACAGGCAGCCATCTGGAAGAAGCGTCGAGAGGTCACAGCAGCACTTAGTGCTGCCGCTGCAGAAGGTGATCGCTCTGAGAACGCAGAATATATCTATCGTAAGAAAGAACTCAGAGAGATTGACCGGCGTGTTCGGTATCTTCAAAAACGCCTGGCATCGCTAAAAGTGGTACGCGCGCTTCCTACTGATCAGTCAAAGATTTTCTTCGGCGCTTTTGTCGAATTGGAAGATGGAGACGGATGCAGAAAGTCGCTACGAATTGTCGGGCCCGATGAAATCGATTCGGCCAAAAACTGGATCAGTATCGATTCATTAATGGCTAAGGCGCTATTGAAGGCGAGTGTCGGAGACGAAGTTGTGGTTTCAGCCCCGAACGGGGAAACGCGCTACTTTGTTGAAGAGATCAGATATCAGGAGTAACAGGCTGGCCGGTTAGGAAGCAGGGTCTGCAGTGACTTCTGGCTGTATTGGAGATACTGCCTCAGGATTAGCCAGCAATTGCTCGGTGTCTAAAAGCAGTGTCGATTCAACAGCCGTGACAGGAGATTGCGACAAGTTGTTAGTGCCGGGCGCAGTATGATCGGCAACAATAATAGTGACGCTATTTTCCAGTGCGATCGGTGATTCGATGATCGATTCTGTCTCGCCCGGAGTTTCTTCCACCGGCGTCTGGATAACCGTCTCTGGCGTCACTGTCATTAGTTGCGCGCGCGGATAGGCGACAGAAAGCAAAATCGCCGCGCCGGCGAAAAGCAGTACTTCGTGTAGAAATACCAGCGACTGTCCTTTTGTGTCTGCTTGCTTGGTTTCGTTTTTCATGAGATGCGCTGCGGTATGCTTCGGTTTGGCTGTTGGAGACGCGGAGTTTAATACAGTAGTCGAGCCAAGACCTCCAAACAGTCCCACCTATTACTATGTGTAACATATGCGCAATGTTCTGTGACGTTGTGGGCATATCGCTGCGGCTTTACCTGACAAAAGTGGTTGCCGCTAACGTTGCGTCATGACATAATTTGCCACAATTACCAGCCGCTACCGAGGCGATTTTATGGCGCCGAAACTCGTCAAGGAAAAAACCCAGAAGATAGAACTTCGGGTCACACCGGAAACCAAGATTCTCGTCCTCAAAATGGCGCAGGATGACGAAATTACCGTTACCAGGTTCCTCGAAGGGCTGATTCTGCGTGAATTCAATAAACGCCAGCGTCGGGATTCCGCGAAAAAAACCGGTTAATAACAAAAGTCTGAATTTGGGCGAAGCGGTCTGGAGACGCTAGTGAAAGCCGTTTACGACACTCGCCAGAGTCGGCACAACCCCCGGTTTTTTCTTGTCAAAGGCTCGCTGCGAGCGAGCACCGAGCAACCGGAGCGTGCTGACCGGCTGCTTACAGGTTTGGAGCGCTGTGGGCTCGCCGTCACCCCATCTGCTGATTTTGGTGCTGCGCCGCGTCACGCAATCCACACAGAACGTTATCTTCAATTTCTGGAAAATGCCAGCCGGCAATGGCATGCGTTAGGCGATGCTTCGGCTGAGGTTATCGCCAACATTCATCCGTCACAGCCTCATGCCAGTTATCCCGAAAGCATTATTGGCAGAGCAGGCTGGCACATGGCGGACACTGCGTGCCCGCTCGGTAAAAATACTTTTGAAGCCGCGTGTCATTCGGCAAACACGGCACTGACTGCCACGCAAATGGTGCTCGATGGTGAGCGAATGGCCTACGCACTGTGCCGGCCACCGGGTCATCATGCCTATGCAGACATGGCCGGCGGCTTCTGTTTTCTAAACAACATTGCCATTGCTGCGCAACACGCCAGAAACAACCAGCGCCGGAAAGTGGCAATTCTCGATGTCGATGTGCACCACGGTAATGGCACTCAGGGCATCTTTTACGAACGCAATGATGTGTTTACCGCTTCTGTGCATACACACCCCGCAAACTTTTATCCGTTTTACTGGGGGTATGCTGAAGAGACCGGCGCAAAAGAAGGTGATGGTTATAACCTGAATATTCCGCTAGTGCCGTTGTCCGGTGATGACGTATTTTTGAGTTCACTCGATCAGGCGCTCGCAGCGATTGACCGCTATGACCCTGATGTGTTGCTGATAGCGTTAGGTCTCGATGCATCAGAAGCCGATCCACTTCGAGGTTTAAGTGTTACCACCGGCGGTTTCGAAAAAACAGGCAGAAAGATTGCGGCGTTTGGCAAGCCAACAGTGTTTGTGCAGGAGGGTGGTTATCTTTCACCCATACTGTCAGATAACCTGACTGCCGTTTTGAACGGGGCAATGCATAGTGCGTGATCCATGCATAAACGGTATCGAACAATTTGGTGCTTCAATACGCGCTGGTGAGTTCACCATAGTTGAGGCAACTAAATACTACCTGCAACGCATCGAAAAATTAAATCCTCGCTTACAAGCGTTTGAATACATTGCCACCAATGAGGCGTTAGCAGCCGCTGGTGCGCTCGACAATCTGCTGCAATCAGGTACTGATCTCGGGCCGCTCATGGGTGTACCCATTGGCGTGAAAGACATTATCACTGTTGCTGGAATGCCGGTGTTAAATGGTTCTTACCTGCCATCTGATCATTTCAACGGCGAGGAAGGTACGCTCATAAAACAGCTTAAAGCCAATGGCTGTGTGATCCTTGGTAAAACCAAAACGGTAGAGTTTGCGCTGGGTGCGACTGGCATTAACGAAGCACGCGGAACACCATGGAATCCGTGGGATGCAGAACATCATCGTATACCGGGTGGCTCTTCGAGTGGTTCTGCCGTAGCTACCGCTTCTGGTATGTGTGCGTTTGCACTGGGTACTGACACCGGTGGTTCTATTCGTATTCCGGCCAGTTACAACGGTCTGTTCGGGCATAAAACCAGTATGGGGTTATGGCCGACCGATGGCGTGTTTCCACTGTGTCCGACACTGGACTCAATTGGCCCGATATGCCGTTCCGCCAAAGATGCGCTATTGATTCACCAGCAATTGTTTGGTGGCAGCAATCGCCCTTCAGCAACGCTGAATGGTGTACGGCTGGCAAAGCCACAGCAGGTTTTTTTCGACGCACTGGACACTGAAGTGCAGCTTAGCTTTGCAGCCACTGAAAAGGTGCTGTTGGCTGCAGGGGCCGAGATCAAGGAAATAGATTTACCGCAGTCTGCAGAGCGCAACGATGTTTTTCCCTACATTGTGGGTGCAGAACTCATTGCAACGCTGGGTGCGGCAGAGTTTGAGCAGGCGCGTTCGCAAATGGACACCGTCACTGCGCAAAGAGCATCTGTCGGACTGACAGTCAGTGCTGAAAAGTATATCAACTCAGTGCGTCGCCATCGCCAGTTGCAACAACTAGCTGCCAATACCTTCGACAAGTTCGATGCCTGGATATCACCCACGGTACCGATGTTGCCGATGTCAGTTGACCATATCCAGAACGGAAGTGGTGCCGAGCGGGCTCTGTTATCGTCCAGAAATACCCAACTGGGCAACCTGTATGGTCTGTGCGCCACCAGCATACCCGTGCAGCACACCGTCGATGCGTCACTCCCTGCAGGGTTCCAATTCATGATGCCGGCGCATCAAGACCACAGGCTCCTGCAACTATCAATTGAGCTCCAAAAGCGCGTGGGTCTCGGCCCGCTGCCAGATGTTCGACCGTTTGAATCCTGAAACTGATCTGAAAAGCAGGGATGGCGGTAAATTCGGCTTTACCTGACTATCCGAGTTACCTACAATTGACGGCTGGCTGTAACCCTGTGCCGGGGTGGCGGAATTGGTAGACGCAGCGGATTCAAAATCCGCCGGTGAATAACCTTGAGAGTTCGAGTCTCTCCCTCGGTACCACTTTTTTAGTTTTCCTTCCTGTTTTATCTCAAGTTGTGTCTGCAGAAAGACGACCGATTCATCGCTAATTTGTAGTCATCACGCCATCCGGTTGAAATAGCTTCACGTCATTGCCTGCAGAAAGGTATACAAAAAGCTGTTCCACTCGGTGCTCTTTGTAAGTGAATATTTCCCCGGATTCCGACCAATCCCAGGCGGACATCCTGCAGCGTTTTCTGAGCGCTCCCGTTCGCTCAGCCGATACCATGAGCTATTGTGAGGCCACCGGCTTTCTGTTTGTGGTAGCGGCCGCACCTGAATTGCAACAGCCATCTGACTGGTTACCCGTGATTCTAATATGGATGACTTTTCAGATGGAGGTGAGCAGGAGGCTCAGCGAGTCATCGGTGCATTGATGTTGCTCTACAATGAGCTGACTCGGCAGGTTCAAGAGGCTGATGTTGCGTTGCTTCCGGGTTGCTATTTCCACGAAGATCCGCTGGCAAACTTCAATGCGAATGCGCCGGTACGTCAATGGTGTCTTGGTTTTGTTAACGGGCGTCACTGGCTTGAGGACAGTTGGAATGCCTATGTGCCTGGAGCACTCGAGGAAGAGTTTAATGCACAATTTATGGTGCTAAGCTATTTTGCGAGCAAAGCGATGGCGGAGGAATTTCTTCTGGAATCGCGCAAGCCCGATGCCACATTGGCACAGACATCAGCAGGCATGCAAAAGCTTTTCCCTGAATCAATGTCGGCTTTTGCACACCCTGGCTCTACCATCCAGAAAGTACTTCTTCAGAACGCAAATCAACCGGTTCGCAGTGAAAAAATTGGCCGCAATGAGCCATGCCTGTGTGGTAGCGGTAAAAAATATAAAAAATGCTGTGCACTTAAGCTTCACTGATTTTCCTCAGTAAACGCTAAAAATGTCTTAGCCAGCTACTTAGTACGAATAGCTCTGCCAGAAACAGTGCTACCAGTCCGCATTTGATTAACCAATGTCTTTTATCAGCAACCAGGTAGTACGTTGCGATACCGGTAACCAGGCCTTCTATTGGTGCCACAAAAAATGAGTGATGATTGCTGTCCCAGTAGCTAAGCGGACTTGCGAATTTCCAGTTGGTTAACGGCCAGAAGTGTGATCGGGCGTCATCGTGATGCAAAGCAAAGTCACAGACCAAATGCAGTAGTGCGGCGCTGGTCAGTGCGATGCAAAACGGATTTTTGAGTTTAATGGCCAGTGTTAACAACAGTCCCCAAATGATAAACGAATTGTCGATGCTGAAAACAAGCTGCCAGTTGTCTGAGAAGTACAACTCGTCAAAAACTACTTGCGGTGAAATGTTAAGCAGAAATATTGAAACACCTGCCATCAAATAGAGTGACAAGTCAGGCAATAAACCACCAAGTAGCGCACCGGTAAGTAGTTGGTTGTTGCTTTTATTGCCAAATATCGCGGCACCAATCAACAAGTGTGCGGGTGTATTCATCGCTTTGACCGAAGAGTGTGAGAGTGATGAAGTCTACGTTCTCTGCCAGTTTCTCTCAAATGAACGTTTGATTCTCATGGATGCAGTCAGGTCACAGGGGAAGGGCGGGGTTGTCTGTTATCACAAACGTGTACTTCAGGCGCTCAACAAATCCGTTTTGAGGAATGGAACATTAAGTCATACGGTCAGGGTGCCGTATATCTTTTGCATAGAGTGTTGTGCGCAGTAAATGGAGCGGTATGCAATGGTGGATGTGATTCCCTCAGTTGGAACGTATCTCACAAGTGAAGAAAAGTGTTTTGCCAGCTTGCTTGAGTCTCGACTTGAGTCCGATTATCTGTGTTGGTACAAAACGGTGGTTGGACAATCGGCAAGGGTTACCGATTTTGTTGTTCTGCACCCGCACGGGGGAATGATCCTTCTCGATGTTAAAGACTGGATTCTAAGCCAGATCATGGGTTTCAGCCCGGAAGGTGTGATTTACCTGGATGATGGAAAGCAAAGCGTTCTGCCTAATCCGCTGGCGCCACTGAAAGAGACCAGTAAGCAGTTTGTCAGTGCACTTCAATCCGATCCCTCACTCATGGTTCATGATGGTCCGCACAAGGGCAGCATGGCTTGTCCCTGTGGTATTGGCATTGTACTGCCGAACATAACCCGCCCCCAATTCGATAAAAGCGGAATGGATACTATTCTGCCCGCTCATCTTTGTATATTTCAAGATGAGATAGTGTCGGGTATAAATACACAATCGTTACAGCGGAAGCTCAAAAATATGCTTCCGGGTTGCTCCAATCCTGTGCTGTCTTCGACTCAACTAAGCCGTGTGCAAATGCACATGCTTGGCACAACAGCCAGTTATTCAGGTAACTGATTGTTGGTCTATTGCCGGAATCCTTTTTCATAGCTACTGATGCATAAGCATGGTGGTGGCTGCTAAGCAAAAATCAGAGTTTCTTTATTATTGCCAACGTCTGTGCTCAATACAACGTTATTCTTCAGTACATCATTGAAGGATTGCACTGAGTGATCGAGTGCGGTGTGGCGTTTCCCGGTGTGGCGGGTAAGGGGAATGGTAATAGACTTTCCCGCATCAATTGATGAACTGCCATGTAGAGTTAGAAGTTCCAGGTCAAACACCCCTTTTGAAACATACAGCCGGGCAGGAGAAACCTTGTTTATCTGAGTCGGGTAGTTGCCGGTATTGGTGATAACTACTTCAAGATCACAGGACACAGAGTTTTTCCGGCAGCTAACACTGAGTTGCGGTTGTAAGCTATGTTCGGGGGTATTTTCTGGTGCAATCAACCCGGCTGCGCTTGTGACAGAGGTGGTTGCTATGGCACCAGTAGTTGCTGCAAGCGCTTTTAGCGTATTTCTTTTCGCTAAATCAGTCATGGTTTCTCCGGTTTTTCGAACATAGTCGTTCGTGAAAATAATATATCATTCACTAAATAGTGTTGTCGCAGAACATTGTTATCAATGGTGGTGTACCAGTGCAGAGCCCGGTTCGCATTAAAAGTATAGTCCCCGTTAAGTCGAACCTTAAGCTGACACCGGGTTCTGGCTTACTTGTTACAATTTGCAACAACACTATTGTATGGGTAATTCGGATGCTCTCAACGATTGATTTTCAGATGAGCGTATCGTTTGCAAGAGGCCAATGATGTTGCGAATTATTCCAGTTCAAATATTATTTTGTTTTCATGCGGCTCGCATTCTTCGAATCTGCGGTTAAGATCTTCATTAACGTGATAGATAAACCATGACGCTAATTCCTGAGCGCATTTGCTGTGTGAGATTACGTCATGCGCTACATCATCGAAAACAAAATTCCAGTGGTAGCTGTATTTCTCTGCGGCTTCGGTGGCACTTGCCTGTGGCGTTACCGGGTCGAGCTCCCCCGACAGCATGAGCGTTGGTGTACTACTCGTGTACTCTTCTGAGTCCCATGATGTATTTGCTTCAATACCGTAGTTCGAGCAAATATGGAGCATGTGCTGTCGGTTACTCTCCATGTCCCAGTATTTGAATAGTTTGTCGTTGTGGAAAAACCGTCCGTTTGAGTCTGTATAATCCTGATCGTAGCAAAGGTAGGTGAGAAAGGCTGTGTCTGAGAAAGTATCTTTTAACGAGTACGATTCGAGATCGCTGTTTAGTTGTTTCACAAACAGATCGTAGGTACCGTCGATCAAATTTCTTATGATCAATGGGACAGCCGCAATGGTTTCTCCGCTGTAAAGTGCGCTGTGCAGCGTAGACACGACCAGTGAACCGCTAAGTGGAATCGAGATAGATTCCGGACCTTTTGGCCAGGCTGCATTGATTGAAATGTTCGCTGATTTCAGGCCGGTTAAAAAGGTGTAAAACTCAGACTCGAGTTCCGCTCCCAATGTTTCGCGACAGGGAAGTGAGGATCTGCATTTCTCAAAGACGCTGTCCAGTGCGCGTTGACCGTATTCGAATTGATTATCCAGATTGATAATGGCTTGAGTTTCATTGTTGACTACCGAGTCAAGGACCATCGTGCGGGTCTTGTCAGGAAACAGTCTTTCATAGTGCATTGCGATATGTGTTCCATACGATATGCCGTATAAGTTCAGTTGCTGCGTATTAACTCCCTCCATCTGGTAGAGTTGTCGGAACATTTCAATATCCAGAGCCGCATTGTGGGTGTTGTACTGAGACAGATCTGTGCCGTTGTTCAAGTGCTCCCTGCCGCATAGCTCATCTGTTTTTATTAGTGCTGACCAATAGTCCAGTTCCAGCAACTCACTGGGGTAGTGGCACTCTAGTAGTGGCTGAGACAACCCGACACCTCTGTTCTCAAGAATGACCAGTGTTCTCCCGTCTCTTGCAGAAAACGCCTCATACACCGCATGTTCTTCGCTGCTGATTCCGTAGTATTTGTTGCCAAGTTGTGGGCTTCCCGGCCCGCCACCACCGGTGACCAGCAGTGGAGTGAGTGTAAAGTCTGCATCCTTTGCATCAGGAAAAATTATCAGGAATGGGACTTTTATGCTTCTGCTGCTTGCATCGCCGTAATTCTCGGGTGTCTTAAGGTAGCCGCAGCTGTGTCTATTGCCTTCTAATTGATACATTTCCATGCAGGATTGAAACTCAAGAGAGGATCTTGAGCGATTTGATTCGATTAAACCGGGTGGTTGCGGAGCAGCTAAATGTGCGCAACTGGTTAACGCAGAAAATAGCAGCACCAAAGTCAGGCGAGCCACGTGCTTGTTGGTATTTGACGTGATGGCAGTAGCGTATTGGCGATAAACTTTATCCATACTGATCGAGAATAACAGAGTTGAATCGTCATGTAGTGGTTGATTCAGGCTATTGTGGTCATACATCAGAGTTTTGGTAAAAACGACCCCGGTCGGTGAGATCGGACTCAGTCTGTCCCGGCCGTGAGAAATTACTGCCATAGCTCGACCCTGCTGCCTATGTTTATAAAGCGAAAAAAAACCTGGATTATTCAGGCTGCAAACGTAACCGTGTTGCTGTGTGCTCTCGTGGGTCAGTTGCCGTTCTCGTCTGCATGGTCTCAGTCCGAAGAGACATTTATGCTCAATCTCAACAACGTTGATATTCGCAGCCTGATAGAAACAGTTTCCAGAAGAACCGGAAAGAACTTTATAGTAGATCCCAGGGTAAACGCTAATGTCACCGTGGTATCAGCCGAGCCGGTAGATGCCAGTGGTTTGTATGAACTCTTTCAATCAGTGTTGGCGGTTCATGGTTTCGCGACTGTCACCTCTGGTAGCTTTACGAAAATAGTTCCGTTAACGGTTGCTGTTCAAAGTGCGGTGCCTGTAGTCATCGATGAAACCAGTCAGGGGGATCGATTGGTGTCTGTTGTTATTCCCATTCGCTACACATCCGCACAGGAGGTTGCTGAAGCAATTCGCCCGCTCGTGACGGTGCAGGGGAGTGTCAGTGCGGAAGTGAATTCAAATAGCCTTATTGTCACTGATTATTCATTGAATATTGCCGGGTTGAAGCGGGTGATTCGTCAGCTGGATCGGTTCTGATCACTTAATACAATGCTGACAGAAGAGACTGGAGTGTTTTGATGCGCTGTAAAAAAGATGAAGGGAGCATATAGCTCCCTTCACGGTATGGTGTATGCCAAACTTAAACTCCAGCTAATCTTTGGTAGATAGAAGTAAAGCGATCAAATTGTAGTAGCGAGTCTGGCCTGGACTATTCACAAGGCGACAAGTTCATGATAGCGATTATCTATGCATATAATTCCAAACAATCGTTTAGAT
>CALHCI010000157.1 GCA_937931165.1 uncultured Granulosicoccaceae bacterium | reverse complement strand
AATTCGTCAATATCGCCATTGGGTACCTGCAAACCGACCAGTACACGGCCATAAGCAGCCCCATGATTGCGGTAGTGGAACAATGAAATGTTCCAGTCGGGGCCCATGCTGTTTAGAAACTTCGCCAGCGCCCCCGGCCGGTCGGGAAACTGAAAGCGATAGAGCCATTCATTTTCAAGTGCCGCGGCACGTCCACCCACCATATGCCGCACGTGAAGTTTGGCGACTTCGTTATCGGTGAGATCATCTACTTCATAACCGCCATCAGTCAGCGCTGCGATTATCTGATCACGTTCTGTACTGCCGTTGGTCAGTTGTACACCGACAAACACCACCGCATCTGTGGCATCTGCATAGCGATAGTTAAACTCGGTGACGCTGCGCTTGCCAAGTAATTCGCAGAAGTTACGGAAGCTTCCCGGTTGCTCGGGAATTTTCACCGCCAGCAGTGCTTCACGCTGCTCGCCTATCTCTGCTCTTTCGGTGATATGGCGCAGCCGGTCAAAGTTAACGTTGGCCCCTGTGGTTATGGCAATCAGATGTTTACCGACATACTCATGCTCGCGTGCATACTTTTTTAATCCGGCAACACTGAGCGCACCCGCGGGTTCCATCAACGTTCGGGTATCTTCAAACACATCTTTGATGGCAGCGCACATTTCATCGACTGAGATGGTAATCACTTCATCGAGCGTGTCTTTGCAGAGACGGAAGGTTTCATCACCCGGACACTTCACTGCCACACCATCGGCAAAAATGCCCACCTCGCTCAGCGTCACCGGTGCACCAGCCGCAAGCGATGCCTGCATACTGGCGGCATCATCAGGCTCGACACCGATGATTTTGGTTTCGGGACGCAGGTATTTCATGATCACCGAGACTCCGGCGGCCAGCCCGCCGCCACCAATCGGCAGAAATACCGCATCGATCGGCCCGGCACTTTGCCGGCAGATTTCAACACCCACCGTGCCCTGCCCGGCAATGGTGTCGGGATCGTTAAAAGGGTGAATAAACGGATACTGCAGTTGCTTTTCGAGTTCGCAGGCATGACGAAATGCTTCGTCGTAGTTGTCGCCGTGCAACACTGCTTCGCCACCGAGCGCCCGCACCGAGTCTACTTTTATTCGCGGCGTGGTCTGTGGCATGACGATGACAGATTTCAGCCCGAGCTTGGTCGCCGAAAGGGCTACGCCCTGAGCATGATTGCCTGCAGAAGCGCAAATTACCCCACGGGTGTCCGGCTGCTGCTTTTTAAGATGGTAAATCCGGTTGAAGGCACCACGGCACTTGAACGAGAATACCGACTGGGCATCTTCGCGCTTTAACGATACCCGGTTACCGGTTCGAACGGATAAATTAGGAACCGGCTCCAAAGGCGTCTCACGCGAGACATCATAAACTCGCGCCGTGAGAATTTTCTTTATATATTCTTGCATCAATTCGACTGGTTGCAGCAGGCCAGGCCCCGGGAAGGCTGACACTCTCATGAGAGGGCCTGACACTCTAACCAAACAGAGCGTCGTGTGGAAGCATCACAGACAACTGTTTATCACCCGATTGACGCGTCAGCTTTCGATTTTCTGTTTTAATACCGGTAATTAACGACATGTCTGCAGAACAAATGAAACAAACCGTTGCCAGAGCAGCGGTAAAATACGTCACCGATGACAGCGTGATTGGTGTAGGCACCGGTTCAACGGCCAATCACTTTATCGATGCGCTGGCAGAATCGCAGATACCGGTACGTGCCACCGTAGCAAGCTCGGAGGCCACCGCTGAAAAGCTTAAAGCTGCGGGCTTTTTGCTTGAAGATCTGAACTCTGCCGGTACGCTTTCGCTGTATATTGACGGTACCGATGAGGTCAACGAACACCTGCACCTGATCAAGGGCGGTGGTGGCGCACTCACTCGCGAGAAAATCGTTGCCGCTGCCAGCACGCAGTTTGTGTGCATTGCAGACGCCAGCAAACAGGTAAGCACCCTGGGTAAATTTCCATTGCCCGTTGAAGTGATCCCGATGGCACGCAGCTATGTGGCACGCGAGATTGTCAAACTGGGCGGCGACCCGGAGCTGCGAGATCGATTTACCACTGACAACGGCAATGTGATTCTGGATATTCACAACATGGAGATTTCAGATCCGGTGGCAATGGAGCAGCAAATCAACGCGCTCGCCGGTGTGGTGTGTTGCGGTCTGTTTGCCGCCCGCCCGGCTGATGTGATGTTGCTTGGGCAGAGTGATGGTTCAGTGATCACCCTGGGTGGTTAGCCATGCACTTAATACGAGTCGCTTAATACAAGTCGCTTAAGCCGGGTTAAGGGTTCTCACCACCTGACCGATCTTCTTGTACCGAAAACCAGGTTTCAAACAGATCGCTGACCAGCACGCCGTTGATTTTCATCCCGCCCAGATTAGCCTGACTGATCTCAACGTTTTTCAGATTGACATCGGTGAATACGGCACCCTGCAGCGAGACATCAGTAAATTCTGCGCGCTTGAGGTTACAGTCGTGGAAGCGGGTGTCGGCCATATTCACGTCGTCAAATTCTGACTTTTTGATCGTGGCATTAGTGACGCGAATCATATAACCCCCTACACCGGAATATCAGCATGATTGGCAGACCGGGTTTCCGGAATCGGCCGGTTGTTTTCACAATGATAGGTATAGACCAGCGACTTTTTCAGCGTTTGTGAATCATTCTGGCTGGCCGCATGAAAGGTTCGACAGTGAAAAAACAACGTGTCTCCGGCATGCAGTTCAGCCGGTATGGCGTTTTTGATCAGCGTTTCGTTATCTTTGATATCAGTACGTAAAAACAACGCGGCGTCGAGTCTGCCACGTGGTAAGTCGAGCGTGTGTGAACCTGGAATCAGCATTAGACCGCCGTTATCCGGCGTCTCTGTGCCAAGGGCCAGCCATACGCTGACCAGCTCCGGCTGATCAAAACTCCAGTAACGCATATCCTGGTGCCAGGAGGTCACGCTGCTAAAACCGGGATGTTTGGTCATGATGCAATTGTGATGATTTTGCGACACCATGACTTGTTCGCAGCTGAGCATTTGCTGCAGACGACCAACTACCTCAGGAGAGCGCGCCCAATCACGGAACACCACATCACGAGCATAGGCGTTCAGCAGCCGCCGCGGCGTTTGCCCGCCGGGTGCCAACTTGCTGGACGGTGCGCCGGGATAATGCACATCGGCCTCGTATTCCACCGGTGCCAGCGCAGGCTTAACGGTTTCATCAATGACCGCATTCATTGCACCTACGGTCGCATCACTGGCAAGCGAACGTTCGATCAAATAACCGTTTTCGCGGAAATCCTGCAACCGCGCTTCAGACAATGGTCCATTCATTATTTTCGAGAATCTGTTGTCTTTGTTTCAGACGTATATAAGTTTCGACAACCACAATATACTGCAAAGTGCCGACACTCGTTAATAAAGAACCCATGCCGAAACACAATATCGTCGTACAGAACGCGACGCAGAATAATTTAAAAAACCTCGATGTCAGCATTCCGCATGGCGAGCTTACGGTAATCACCGGCGTCAGCGGATCAGGGAAATCGTCTCTGGCGTTTGACACCATCTATGCCGAAGGTCAGCGACGCTATGTAGAAACGTTCAGCCCGTATGCGCGACAGTTTCTCGATCGCATGGACAAACCCCAGGTAGACCGGATTGAAGGCATTCCGCCAGCCATTGCCATCGATCAAACCAATCCGGTGCGCACATCGCGTTCGACGGTGGGCACAATGACCGAGCTTAATGACCACCTTAAATTGTTGTACGCGCGCGCAGCCCAGCTGTACTGCCCTGGCTGCGGCAAAGCGGTTCAACGCGAGTCCCCACAACACATTGCCACACAACTGCAACAGGAACTGAGTGACCAGCGTATTCTTGTGACGTTTACTGTCGCTGTACCTGATAACTTTTCAACAGAAGAAATTCAGGACTGGCTGCAGCGACAAGGTTATACCAGGGTGCATCGTCAATCCCGCAAGGAGATTGAAATTGTTCAGGATCGCACCCGCGTTAACGATAAAAACCGCGCAAGAATTGTAGAAGCGCTTGAAGCCGCTTTTAAGCATGGTAAGGGGATCAGTCGGGTTTATCCGCTTGATGAAAACCGAAAACCCGGCCGTGCCAAAGTGTACTCATCTGACTTTGCCTGTGCCGGCTGCAAGCGCTCGTTCCGACAGCCGGTGCCAAGTCTGTTTTCTTTTAACTCACCCATGGGTGCGTGCGATGATTGCCGCGGCTTCGGGCGTGTGATGGGGATTGACTATAACCTTGTGGTACCGGATGAATCACTAAGTCTGGCGCAAGGTGCTGTTAAACCCTGGCAAACCAAGACTAATGAAATCTGTCAGAAAGATCTGATGCGATTTGCCAAAAAACACAAAGTGCCTACCGATGTACCATGGAAAAAACTCAGTAAAAAACACCAGCGCTGGGTACTGCAGGGCGAAGGTGAATGGGATGGTGATCACTGGTACGGCGTGCAACGGTTTTTCGACTGGCTGGAGTCCCGCAGCTATAAAATGCATGTACGGGTGCTGCTGTCCAAATATCGCTCGTACACGCCCTGCACCACCTGTGATGGCGCCAGACTTAAACCCGAGGCTCTGTGGTGGCGCGTTGGTACTGCCGCCAATGCCAAAGCTGCGCTGGGTAAGCAAGCACGCTTTCGACCACAGGGCACCGCACTTGCTGATTCCAAATTTCAGAAGCTACCGGGGTTGCTTATTCACGATGTTATGCAACTGCCCCTTAGTGACTGCGCTGCGTTCTTTAAAACACTGACGCTACCCGCACCACTTGATCAGGCCACCGAGCTGTTACTTGACGAAATAAATTCACGCCTGCGATACCTTTGTGAAGTTGGCCTGGGTTATCTAACCCTTGACCGACAATCACGCACACTGAGTGGTGGAGAAGTACAGCGCATCAATCTGACAACGGCACTTGGTACCTCATTGGTTAACACGCTTTTTGTTTTGGATGAACCGAGCATCGGACTGCACCCAAGAGATATTAACCGGGTCATTGGTGTACTGCACCGACTCAGGGATTCGGGTAATACACTGGTGGTAGTAGAACACGACCCGCAGCTAATACTTGCCGCAGACCGTGTGATAGATATGGGCCCGGGCCCCGGCACACATGGCGGAGAAATGGTGTTCTATGGAAAGACCGCGAAGCTTGCAAAATCACGAAACTCACTGACCGCCGAGTACCTCAATGGCAAGAAGAAGCTTTCCCGACCAAATCAAACAGACAATAACTCAACACTAAGAAAGACCACTCAAAGTATTAAACTTAAAGGCGCATGCGAACACAACCTGATGCAGCTTGACGTTGAATTTCCACTGCAGCAACTGGTTTGTGTTACCGGTGTCAGCGGATCAGGCAAGTCAACGCTGGTACAGGACACACTGTACCGTGGCCTTTGTCGGAAGTACGGCAAACCAACCGAGCTTCCGGGTGATCACCAATCAATCACCGGTCACCAATTCCTGGATGATGTCGTGATGGTTGATCAAACGCCTATCGGGAAATCTGCACGTTCGAACCCGGTCAGCTATACCGGCGCTTTTGATGGTATTCGCGCACAGTTTGCCAAAGACCCGGAATCTAAACATCGCGGCTATACGGCCAGTAGTTTCAGCTTTAATTCCGGCATGCGCTGCCCGGCCTGTTCCGGCAACGGGTTCGAGCATGTGGAAATGCAGTTTTTAAGCGATGTTTATCTGCGCTGTCATGCCTGCAACGGCAGCCGCTTCAGAGATGAGGTACTGGAGATCAAACTGGTGCACCCCGATACCAATCAGGCACTGAGTATTTCTGATGTACTCAATATGACGGTAGATGACGCCGTCGAATTTTTTTGTGAAAGTACCGATGTGATCAAGGCACTACAGCCATTGATCTCTGTAGGACTCGGGTATCTAAAACTGGGACAACCGGTACCAACACTCAGCGGTGGTGAAGCACAGCGACTGAAACTGGCCGCACATCTGGCCAAAGCAAAAAAGGCTTCAAAGAAGGCAACCGATAAAAAACTCTTTATTTTCGATGAGCCAACCACCGGATTGCATTTTGATGACATCGCCAAACTGCTCGACGCACTGGAACAGTTACTACAGGATGGCCATTCAATCATTGTGGTGGAACATAACCTTGATGTGATCAGCAATGCCGACTGGATAATTGATCTTGGACCGGAAGGCGGTGATCAGGGCGGCGAACTGGTATTTAGCGGTACTGTAAAAGAGATAACAAAAAAGAAAACCCATACCGGTAGAGAACTGAAAGACTATCTTCGAGCCATGGATGAGTTCAGTCGTATTACAACGCCCACGATTGCCGAAGACTCACCGCTTTATTGCGCCAATGAAATCACTGTGGTCAACGCACGAGAGCACAACCTAAAGCATCTTGATGTCAAAGTACCTCATGATAAATTCACGGTAATTACCGGGTTAAGCGGCAGCGGCAAAAGCACTCTTGCCTTTGACATTCTTTTTAACGAGGGGCAGCGACGTTACCTGGAGTCGCTCAACGCCTACGCGCGGCAATTTGTGCAACCGGCATCAAAACCCGATGTTGATGCGATTTTTGGTATCCCACCAACCGTGGCAATCGAGCAGCGCACCAGCCGCGGTGGCAGAAAAAGCACCGTGGCAACCATGACGGAGCTTTATCATTTTATCCGTTTGTTATTTGTGAAGCTTGGCGTTCAGCATTGCCCGGATTGCGATATCCCTATTGCCGCACAGTCAATCGAAAGCATCAAAGCGCAAATCAGTAAACAATACCGGGGTAAGAAACTGGCATTGATGGCGCCACTGATTGTATCGAGAAAAGGCTATTATACCGACCTGGCCAAATGGGCAGACAACCGCGGATTCGACCATCTGTGTGTCGATGGTGAATATCTGCCTACCGCAGAGTGGCCGCGACTGGACCGTTTTAAGGAACACAACATCGATCTGCCAGTCGGTGTTATCGACATAACCAGCAAAAATGAGGACAAGCTGCACGAATTGATTCAGCGTGCACTGGACTACGGTAAAGGAGTGCTTAAAGTAAGTACCCCACAGAAAGCCCGTGCCAAAATTGCAGACAACCTCTTTTCGGTAAAACGGGCGTGCACTAATTGTGGCAACAGCTTTCCGGAGCTCGACCCGAGACTGTTCTCGTATAACTCTAAACATGGCTGGTGTGAAAGCTGTTTTGGTACCGGTGTGCTTTCACAGGAATTTGACGAAGAACAAACCGGAGAGGAGGAGTACTGGTTAACGGATGATGAAGAAATCATTGAATGCACCGGGTGTAATGGTCAACGACTAAACAGCACTGCACTGGCAGTTCGCTATTCCACCCACAACATCGCCAGTCTCAATCAACTTTCAATCAACGCTGCACGGGACTGGTTTAACAAACTGAAACCCGGCGGAAGAGAAGAAGATATTACCCGCGATATTTTAAAAGAGATTCGCGCACGTCTTGAGTTTCTGGATCAGGTGGGCTTAAGCTACCTGTCACTCGACAGACCGGCGCCGTCACTAAGCGGTGGCGAGGCGCAGCGTATCAGGCTTGCTTCACAGCTTGGCTCTAACCTGCAAGGGGTGTGTTACATACTCGATGAGCCAACTATCGGGCTGCACCCTCGTGACAATCAAATGTTACTTGGCACTTTGTCAAAGCTGCAGAGTAATGGCAACACCGTGGTTGTTGTAGAACACGACGAAGACACGATCAGACAAGCTGATCATGTGATTGATCTGGGGCCGGGCGCAGGTGTTGAAGGAGGCACCATTGTCGCGCAGGGCACACTAAAACAGCTAATGAAAAACAAAAATTCAGTGACTGGTCAAGCGCTGGCCAACCCGCTGCCGTACCCGCTTTACCCGCGACGAAAATCCACCGGCGACTGGATAGAAATCAAAAAAGCCAATTTTAACAATATAAAAAATGCCAATGTAAGGATTCCTATTGGCAAACTGACCTGCGTCACCGGTGTATCGGGGAGTGGTAAAAGCACACTGGTTCGGTCAGTACTTGGCAGTAACCTGAAGTCATTGCTTGCAACAACCAGAAAACGCAACAAACCCAAACTGGTCGGCTGCGCCTCTTTAACCGGTTATGATGAAGTCACGAGAATACTCGAAGTCGATCAAACCCCGATAGGCAAGACACCGCGCTCCTGCCCGGCAACCTATGTCGGGTTCTGGGATAACATTCGCAGAATCTTTGCCGATGCTACTGAAGCGAGAATTCGTGGCTATACCGCCAGCCGTTTTTCTTTCAATGTCAGTGAAGGCCGTTGCTCATCATGCGAAGGTCAGGGTCTCACTAAAATTGAAATGAGCTTTCTGCCAGATGTAAAAGTCCCCTGTGACTTATGCAACGGTGCCAGATTCAATTCGGAAACACAAAGCGTACTGTACAAAGGTAAATCCATTGGCGACGTACTGCAGATGAGTATTGATGAGGCGGTAGACTTTTTCAGTGCACACAAAAACGTTCACCATCCACTGCAGTTGTTACAGGATGTCGGCCTTGGTTACCTGACACTGGGCCAGCAAAGCCCGACACTTTCCGGTGGCGAAGCTCAGAGAATCAAACTGGTCACTGAACTCAGTAAAGCAGGTGGACCTGGCAGTGACAGGCGAGCCAGAAAAGTCAGTCATACGCTGTATATACTGGATGAACCCACCGTTGGACTGCATATGGCTGATGTAGAAAAACTGATACACGTACTGCACCGATTGGTGGAGTCCGGCAATACGGTTGTCGTCATTGAACACAATCTTGATTTAATGGCCAACGCCGACTGGATGCTCGACATGGGACCGGAGGGCGGTGATGCCGGTGGCAAAGTCATAGCCCGGGGCACGCCTGAAAAAATCATGCAGTCAAAGTCGTCACACACAGCACCATACTTAAAGAAACTACTCGCCTAATATCCATTCAAAAGCAGCGTACCTATGAGCATCGACAACAGCGATAACGAAGTTCTACAACAGGCAATCGAATGGCTTGATGATGGTCGACTCGTTGAGCTGATTACCGTGGCGCGCACCTTTGGCTCATCACCCCGACCGCCAGGCTCACTTGCTGCTGTCAGAGACGACGGGCATCTGGTCGGGTCGGTTTCGGGAGGATGTATTGAAAAACAACTGGCGGTGCGAATTAACGAAGATACTCGCAGCCGTTCGTTTGCTCATGAAATCAGCAACGAAGAGGCAAAAAAATTCGGCTTGCCCTGTGGCGGCAGAATTGAACTGGTATTTGAAGCGCTGGACGATTCCAGTGAGCTGAAAAAGGTAGTCGATGCAATCGCCAAAAGACAACGCATTGCACGGACGCTGACGCTTGATACCGGCACCACTGAAATAACCGAGGTTGATCGCGATACCAACTTCCATTTTGACGGCAGCCAGATACGCAAAATTTTCGGTCCAGGCTGGCGCGTATTGTTAATCGGCGGTGGCCAGCTCTCCCGGTTTGTCGCGCAGTTCGCACAGGCACTGGACTATGAAGTGGTGGTTTGTGAGCCGCGACCGGAGTTTATTGGTGCATGGAATGTAGACGGCTGTATCGTTACTGACAGCCTGCCAGAGGATGCCGTGTTGCAATATGCCACCGATCAACACAGTGTGGTGCTGGCACTGACACACGACCCGAACCTGGACGATTCGGCACTTATCGAAGCACTGCCATCCAACGCCTTCTATGTGGGCGCCCTGGGATCAAAGGCCAACAACGAAAGACGTAAAAAACGACTCGTCGGTATTGGACTTGAAGCAGACGAAGTGGCACGCCTTCATGGCCCCGTCGGGATAGATATAGGAAGTCGAAGTGCCGCAGAAATTGCGGTGTCGATCGTTGCGGAACTCATAGAGAAACGCAACGCTTCTGAAAAAGCACAGCGCTCTACGCGCTGACACCTATACCAGCGGCAGCCACATAACTGGTCAGGCCGCTTTGCGTTCGTCAGCAGGGCGCAACGATCCAATATATTCGTCTATTGGCACTGGCTTGGCAATTACATAGCCTTGCACATAATCGACACCGATTTTTGCCAGTAGTTTACGGGCAGATCTGGTTTCCACTTTCTCGGCAATTGTGCTGAGCTCCATTGATTTAGCAAAGCTGCTAATAGAGCGCACCATGCTCTCATCGACATGTGAGCTGTCTATATCAGAGATAAACTGGCCGTCTATTTTCAAATAATCAACCATCAACTCACGCAACGAAGACAGGGAACTTACACCGGCTCCAAAATCATCCAGCGCTATCGAACAACCCAGCTTCTTGAGCTTTGCGGTAGTGGTGCTTGCAGCATCCAGATTATTCAGCACCGACTCTTCTGTAAGCTCAATGCACAAACGGCTACCGTCAACATTATGCTGACCCAGGACATCAGCCATAAAATTTGCGAAGTCACTGCTTGTGAGTGAAGCTGCAGACAGATTAAGAGAAAATATATCGTCTGCCATTATAGCCGGTAGCGACGCGATAAATTCTATGCTGCGTCGTACCACCCACTGATCAATCTCGACCATTAGTCCATAGCGTTCTGCAGATTTCATGAACTGCAGCGGATAATACAGTTTATCGGCACGCTCCGGATCCTGCATACGAACAAAAAACTCATGGTGAACGGGCACCAGCGGTGCGTTATCTGCCAACGAGCAGATGGGCTGTAGAAACAAAGTGAACCCGCCGTCTTTTAGTGCGCTCTCGATGCGCGGCAACCACAACTCTTCCGACCCGCCTTCGATACCGTTGATATCTTCCGCCGAATAGACATGCACCGAGTTTCTGCCTTTGTTTTTTGCCTCATAGCAAGCCGAGTCTGCCGCGGAAACCACCTTTTCGAGTTGGCTTTCTTCTGGCTTGAAGTGAACCAGGCCAATGCTTCCACGCACCGGAAAGACTTTGTCATCAAATTCAAAATGGTAGGTATTAAAGAATCGGTGAATACGGTTTGCAACACCAACGGCGGCGTCGTGCGTACAGTTTTCAAGCACAATCGCAAACTCGTCACCACCGAGGCGGGCCAGCATATCCTCGGTTCTTATTCTTGACCCCAGCGCCACCGATAACTCGATCAACAACTGATCACCAGCGGCATGACCACAGGTATCGTTGACCTGTTTAAACTTATCCAGATCAATCAGACACAACCCATGACCCGGCTCGTTGTCTTCCTTTTGTTCAAACAATGCCTTGAGACGCGAATCAAAATTAAATCGATTGGCAAGTCCGGTGAGCGGATCATGGTTTATCTGGTGCTCAAGCTGACGTGTCAGTTCTTTTTCTGCGGTGACATCACGCAAGACAATGACTGAACCATCGCGAGTTCCATCCACCCCACGCACCGGCGACACGGTTTCGTTGACCGCTATTTTACTGCCATCAACCCGAAGCAGATATTTGTCGCAACTGATGACTTCTTCAGTTAAGTAGTAGTGGGGGTTGACTTTGGTTTTTCTTCTGCCGCCGTGATCGCTCTCGGCCGTACGAAAAATACTTTGTATCGGTAACCCTATAACCTTGTCACTAATAGCTTCAAGCATTTCTTCCGCGGCGTTGTTGACGTACTGAATATTACCGTCAACATCGGCACTGATCACTGCATCACCAATTGAGGATAAGGTAACGCTTGCCCGTTGTTGCTCACGAAACAATCGCTCGCTCTGTTGTTTTTGCCTGCGTACTGCCCGATGACGCTTGGCATTCAGCGCCACAATAATACCAAGCAATCCTAATAATCCGGCAGCAATCAACAACCAGCTTAGGAAAGCAGAAGTCGTCAATCCGCGTGGTTGTGTGATTCGAATAGTAAATGTTTGATTGCCAACCATAAACGAACTTAGCCATTCACTTTGAGACAACCAGTCCGAGAACAGTAAATCAGACTCCGGCACTGGACGGTTGTGCAGCAAGGCCGCGTTATCCATCGAGAATTCCGACTCACTCTCGATAAGATTCAGCGCTACCCCGAATCGATCAAGCAATTCGGAAGACAAACCCAGTTCATTAAAGTCGATTTGCAACCAGTAACCGCCAGCCATCATCTCGCGACGCTCACGCACCTTCCTGGGCACACCCGGGGTATTGTAGAGACTGCGAATCGCAAATACGGTGTTTGGATTTGACCACGACGGCGGTGCCGGAGCGATCACTGTGCGACCGGTTTCGGTAGAACGCTGGATGGCATAGTTCACTTCGGAGTAAGAGCCCAGATCAAAACCCGTGGCTGAGGCGACCTCTCCGTCCGGTGCGACATCGCTTTCAGAGGCAAGGTTAAGCGTAACCGGATAGTAGTTTCCGGTTTCTCCATTTAAAGATGGTAAACCGCGAGAGTCTGTGCCTGTAGTAATCCGGTTGCCGGCCTGGTCGAACCACCAGATCGCAGGCCCGGTATTCTCAGTGAGATGTTCGCGGGATTTTGTATAGTCCGACAGTTGATCACTATCGACACTGTCGAAGCGACCAAAACCGCTGACAAAAGAGTAATTGCCAAGCAGTGTTTTAGCGACTGAATCCTGCGCGGTACTTCCGCTTCTGTACGCATGTACTGCGCTTACGGACGTGGCTATGCCATCAACAACATCCATAGCACTTCTATAAGACGCGGCAACAGTTTGCGCATCATTTTCAAAGTCGGTCTTTTGACGGTTCAAACTCGCGTCGAACGAGTAATACAACGAAATACAAACCACAACAAGTGCCGATAGAATCAGGCTGGCTGTCCGCAGAAAGCCTCTGTTTAAGACCATAATCTTTGATGTCGGTTATTGACTATCTTCCCTGACGGTTACTTTATTATTCTCACCTCTATTTCGACTTGCATCCGGCTTTCTGCTCTGTTCGTGAAGGTTTTGAGCGCAATCACTCAATGTTCCCGCTATTCGCCAACTCCATCTCACAATGACTTATATTTGCGAGAAAAGTCACACCCTGGGGTACCGCGGGGCACCTGCGATATCGGCCCAGGAGCCGATTGAGCCTGCCACCTATACCGTTCATACTGCACTGGTAACTGAAAGACTGAGATGACTATGCAGGAAATCGATCGACTGCAGCAAAACCTGGCAACTGCAGGCTATATAGCAGACCACGAACTCGGCACCGTATTGCATCTTTCGCAAGCGCTGCAACGCCCGGTACTGCTTGAAGGAGACGCGGGTGTTGGTAAAACCGGGGTCGCACTGGCACTGGCAAACGCACAAAACCTTAAGCTCATTCGGTTGCAATGCTACGAGGGACTCGACGTCAGCACCGCACTGTACGAGTGGAATTACCAGAAACAACTGATGTCGGTGCGGCTGAGCGAAAGAGATGAGATAGCCACGACAGCCCTTGAACAACAAATATTCAGTGAAGCCTACCTTTTGCCAAGGCCGCTTTTACAAGCCATCACGACCGATCAGCCGGCACTACTTCTGATTGACGAAATCGACCGCGCCGATGATGAATTCGAAGCTTTTTTACTTGAGGTACTGGCTGACTTTCAGATATCGATACCGGAACTCGGCACCATTGTCGCCAAACACACGCCGCAGGTAATTTTGACATCAAACGCCAGCCGGGAACTGAGCGATGCACTGCGACGTCGCTGCCTGTATCACTTTGTTGATTATCCCGATCACAGTAAAGAACAGCGCATTCTGCAAAAACAGTTACCAGACCTCGATCAGAAACTGGCAAGCTCCATCGTCGACTTCGTTCAACGCCTTCGCGGCGAGCACCTGAGAAAGACTCCGGGAGTGGCAGAAACTTTGGACTGGGCAGCAGCAATGATGCAGATGAACGTGAGTGAACTGGAAAACTCCATGCAGGCAATTGAATCCTCTCTGGGGTGTCTGCTGAAAACGCGCAGCGATCTTGAACAGGCAGACAAAGCGTGGGTCAGTGCTCTGCTGCAACCAGAGTCTTCCACCAGCTAATGTCTGCCGCTTTACCACCCGCCAATAAACCGGCCAAAGAGCCAGCCAAAGACCTTGTCAGTGACCGGGTTAAGGATAATCTGAGCACTTTTATTACCGAACTGCGAGCCGGCGGCTATGCAATCAATGCATCGAACATACAAACAGCCAATGAAATACTGTGCACGCAACTGATTGAAGACAGACAAACGCTCAAGTTTGCGCTGAGATCCGTGTTCTCGCAAACCCGCCCGGAGTGGGATGGATTTGACGATCTGTTTGAAAAGCACTGGCTGTTTTACCACGGAGAGACTGACGATCAGTCACCAACAAGCGACAACGCCGGCGCGCAAAACAGAGGCCTGACATCGGGACTTGGTTACTTCTCCGAGACCCAGGCACAGCGCGCTGCCTCAACGTCCGATATAGATACTGAGGTAGAAACAGCCGGTGGTGGCGCCAGTGACGCACGGGTACTTGCTCAACGTGATTTTCGATTTGTGTTTAACCCGCAAGACATGCAACAGATTGAAGCGTCTGTCGATGCACTGGCCAAAAAATTACAAAAACGCACACGCAGAAGAACGCGCCATTCAAATAAAAAAGGGCAGCTCGACTTAAGGCGCACAACAAGACACAACCTCAAATACGGTGGCTGGTCATTTGACTTGCGCTTCCGCAAAGCCAAGCAGTCACCAGCCAGGTTTTTGCTGTTGCTTGATGTCAGTCAATCGATGGAGGTGTACAGCTATTTGTTTTTGAGATTTGCCAGAGGTTTGGCGCAGGCTTTCCACGACACCGATGCCTACGCATTTCATACTGATCTGATACCCATTGGTGCAGAGATGAAAGAAAAGAACAGCGCCAGGCTCGAACAAAAGCTTAAAAACTTATCCAGTGGCTGGCTCGGTGGAACCCGAATAGCGAAATCGCTGGGTGATTTTAATCAACACTACGCGAAGCAAAAAGTTAACAGACATACCATTGTGCTGATTTTCAGTGATGGATACGACAGCACAGAACCTGTGCACCTGCTCAATGAGGTAATGCAACTTAAACAGCGTTGCCGAAAACTGGTCTGGATCAATCCGCTGCTAGGAC
This sequence comes from uncultured Granulosicoccaceae bacterium, assembly GCA_937931165.1. Taxonomy (GTDB): domain Bacteria; phylum Pseudomonadota; class Gammaproteobacteria; order Granulosicoccales; family Granulosicoccaceae. Next base: position 73,528 of record CALHCI010000157.1, on the reverse strand, counting down.
GAGGTGGTGACAATGACCTCAGCCTGCCAATTGAACAAGGCATGAAGCTCGTTGTTCCGCAGCTGGACTTGTACGCAAGTGCGCACAACCTGCAATCACTTTCAGAGCTTGCGCCGGCGTTTTCTTACCGCAGAAACGAAAAAACCCGCTAAACGCGGGTTTTTCTGTTTTCTGACAATCAGTTTTGAGGCGTATTTTAGCGCTTCGAGAACTGAGTTGCGCGACGTGCTTTGCGCAGGCCGACTTTCTTTCTTTCGACCTTTCTGGCATCACGAGTTAAGAACCCGGCTTTGCGAAGGTCAGAACGCATTTCTTCATCATACTTCAGCAGTGCACGTGCAATACCATGACGGATAGCACCGGCCTGGCCGCTGTTGCCACCACCGGCTACCGTGATGTTGAAATCAAATTTTTCGCTGACTTCGAGCGTTTCGAGTGGCTGGCGTACGATCATACGGGCAGTTTCGCGGCCAAAGTACTCGTCAAGAGGACGCTTGTTTACCGTGATATCACCCTTGCCTACCTGCATAAATACGCGAGCGCTGGATGTTTTTCTTCGGCCTGTGCCGTAATAGTTTTGCTGAGCCATTATCTGTTATCGCAATTCGAGAGGTTGTGGGGTTTGAGCAGCGTGTCGATGCTCGGTACCAGGGTAGATTTTCAGCTTTCGAATCATTTCCCGTCCCAGTGCGTTTTTAGGCAACATGCCTTTAACGGCTAATTGAATTACCCGACCCGGCGCTTTTTCCTGCATTTTCTCAAAACTGATTGATTTGAGGTTGCCGATGTAGCCGGTGTGATGATGGTACATTTTGTCTTTTGCCTTGTTGCCGGTGACAGCAACCTTCTCGGCGTTGACAATGACTATGTAATCACCGGTATCAACATGAGGGGTATATTCAGGCTTGTGCTTGCCTCTAAGGACACGCGCACACTCACTGGCAAGCCTGCCGAGCGGCTTGTTCTCTGCGTCAATGATGTACCACTGACGTTTCACCTCGGCCGGCTTGGCGCTGAAGGTCTTCATGGAAACTCCGTAGGGGCAAACAATATTACTTGGAAAAGCCCTCCACTATAGGATATGAGGGGGCGATATACAAGGCTTTGCGCTGACTAATTATGGCCAAAACTAACGTTAGTTTGCCAATGCAACCGGCGAACCGGCTTTGACTGCAGTTTTTGTACTTGATCTGGTGAAAGTAAAGCGTGACCCAACGTCACTGCAACCAGCGGGAATGGGACACTGCTTTGGAATTAAAGCGACGCGGCCTGACGGCCGCGTCTAACCAACCTTAGGAGGATGGAGGAGGAAATCTTTACTGGTTCCAACTGTAGCACCACACGCACGCATTGGCAAACCGGTACCTTTACCTTATATCCATATTTTACAACTACTTACCACTTATCAGTGAATATTATTCACAATATTTTATCAGCCAGCTAGCCTGCGACGTGCGCTGGTTCAATCTTTACCTCATAGGTGATCTTTACTGACGCTTCCAGCATTTTAGTAACAGAACAGTATTTTTCAACCGACAGAGAAACCGCACGCTCAACCTGCTTCTCTGACAGACCATTCCCTTTTACCAGATAGGTCATGTGGATCTTCTCAAACACCGCAGGCACGGCATCCACGCGCTCAGCATCGAGCAATACCTCGCAGTCTGTCACGTCCTGCCGGCCCTTTTTCAGCATCAGCATGACATCGAAAGCTGAACATCCACCCAGCCCGATCAGCACCGTTTCCATCGGTCGAACGCCAAGATTGCGCCCCCCGTGCTCCGGAGACCCGTCCAGCACTATCGAGTGACCACTGCCGGATTCTCCGACAAAGCTCATATGATCGAGCCATTTAACTCTTGCTTGCATTTCAATTTCCTGTGAGACAGCACAAATAAGCGGGTTTGTGAGAAGTCAGTTATTCCAACTTCACAAAATTCAACGTGATTGTCGGTGATGGTACGGCACTGTGAACGATTATTGCTCAAGACCAACCACGAACAATTACTGCAAGTGAATACGCGGAGAAAGGACCACATGCTTCCACCACGACATGCGCCACAGAAAGCTGAATGGCTGGAGACACTCCTACGCCACAGTCATCGTCGTCAGTACCCGGCGAAGACAACTATCATTCATCACGGCGACAAGCCGGATACATTGTATTACATGGTCGATGGTTCGGTCAGTGTGGTGATCGAAGACGATGACGGACGTGAGATTGTTCTGGCCTACCTGAACAACGGCGACTTCTTCGGCGAAATGGGACTGTTTGACGAAGAAAGCGAGCGCAGCGCGTGGGTCGTCGCCCGCAACAAATGCGAAGTTGCTGAAATTAACTACGAGCAGTTCCGCCGGCTGGCAGAGCAGTCACCGGAAATCCTGTTTGCACTGTCCACCCAGCTTGCATCACGATTGCGCAAAACCAGCACCAAGGTACGTGACCTCGCATTCCTCGACGTTACCGGACGCGTAGCCTCTACCCTGCTGGACCTGGCACAACAACCTGATTCAATTACCCACCCGGATGGTATGCAGATACGCATCACCCGCCAGGAGATTGCCCGCATTGTCGGCTGCTCCAGAGAGATGGTTGGCCGGGTACTAAAAGATCTGGAAGACCGCGGACTAATCCACGCACGTGGCAAAACAATGGTGATCTACGGTACCCGTTAATCACCGCATAACAAAGTTGTGCATATTAAAAAGCCCTCACTTCGTGAGGGCTTTTTGTTTTTGTGTCGTGTAAACCGACATTTACTGCTCACGGTTTGCTTAGCTGAATAACTCATGCAGCTTTTCACCGGGAGAGTCAGCACGCATGAATGCCTCGCCTACCAGGAATGCGTGAACATTATTTTGACGCATTAGCGCGACATCATCCTTCGACAAAATACCGCTCTCAGTCACCGTCAGACACTCATCGGGAATACTGTTCAGCATGGAGAGTGTGGTATCGAGTGATACGTCAAAGGTCCGCAGGTCTCTGTTGTTAATTCCAATGAGTGGCGGTGACAGTTGCATTGCACGTTCTAGCTCGTCCTGATCATGTACCTCAATTAATACATCCATATCCAGATGCTGTGCGAGGCCATAAAGATCCGCCAGCAATGCATCACCCAGTGCGGATACGATCAGCAGAATACAGTCAGCTCCCATCGCACGGGCTTCATAAACCTGATACGGGTCAATGATAAAGTCCTTGCGGATAACCGGCAGATCGCACGCCTCGCGCGCGAGGCGCAGGTTTTCTTCACTACCCATAAAAAAATCGCGATCTGTCAGTACCGATAAACAACTCGCGCCGCCATCACTGTATGACTTTGCGATGGCAGCCGGATCAAAGTTTTCCCGCAACACCCCTTTACTGGGAGAGGCCTTTTTGATTTCAGCAATAACGGCAGCGCGACCATCGGCAACACACCCTTTAAGCGCACTGGTAAATCCCCTTGGCGCCGACGCGTCCCCGGCACGATGAGACAGTGCTTTTAAACTTTCTTTATCACAAGATTCAGCGATCTCTTCGGCTTTACGCGCAAGTATTTTTTTTAATACGTCTGGCGTGTCTTTCATTGTTTAACTCTGCTGTTATCAACCAAGGTTGTTACTGCACGCAACTAACTCGTCAAGTTTGCCACGTGCACTGCCATCTGCCAGAAGATCAAGCGCCATTGAAACACCCTCTGCATGGCTCGCTGCCTTGCCACCAACATAAATCGCTGCACCGGCATTCAATGCAACGATATCTCTGGCAGCGCCGGGCTGGTTATCCAGCACTTGCTTAACCATTCCCAGGCTTTCGGCGGCACCGGCCACACGGATATCATCGATAGCGGAAAGTGACAGTCCGAAATCAGCCGGTGACAGCGTGTAACAGCGGACCTTGCCATCCTTGAGTTCAGCAACATGGGTTTCGGCGCCATTACTGATTTCATCCATACCGTCTTTACCGTGCACCACCATGGCACCGACACTGCCGAGTTTATTCAGCACTTCTGCCATCGGCTCAACCAGATGCTCACTGTACACGCCCATTACCTGGCGCGGTGCTGAAGCAGGATTCGTTAACGGCCCAAGCACATTAAAAATAGTGCGCATACCAAGTTCTTTTCGCGGGCCTATGGCATACCGCATAGCGCCGTGATGGCGTGGTGCAAACATAAACCCGAGGCCAACCTGATCGACGCACTTTGCCACCTGATCAGCATCGAGTTCGATGTTGACTCCGGCGGCTTCCAGCAGATCAGCGGCGCCGGAGCTGCTGGACACTGCACGGTTACCATGCTTGGCAACTTTAAGTCCTGCGGCAGCGGCTACCAGCGCACTGGTAGTAGAGATATTAAACGTGCTGCTGCTGTCACCACCGGTACCGACAATATCGATCAGGTCTTTACTTTCGCACTTTACCCCACTGGCAAGCTCACGCATCACTTCGGCGGCAGCAGCGACTTCTTCGACAGACTCGCCTTTGCTGCGCAGCGAACACAGAAAACCGCCAATCTGCGCATCACCACATTCACCAGACATAATCTGACGCATCGCGCTGTTCATTTCGTCGTGCGACAGATCATTACCTTCAATGACTTTTACAATCGCATCGCGAATATCAAACTTGTTTGTCATAGCCGCAGCCCTGTAGAAAGTTGTCGAGCATGTCGTGCCCGTTTTCAGTCAATATGGATTCGGGATGAAACTGGACACCTTCAATATCGAGTGTGCGATGCCTGACCCCCATGATTTCTTCAATGGCGCCATCAGCGGTTTGCGTCCAGGCGGTCACTTCCAGACAGTCAGGCAAACTGGCTTGTTCAATCACCAGTGAGTGATAGCGGGTAGTCACCACCGGATTAGGCAAACCGCTGAACACACCTTTGCCAGAATGATAAACCTCGGACGTTTTGCCATGCATGATTTCTCCGGCACTTACTATGTTGCCACCGAAAGCGGCACCAATGCATTGCATACCAAGGCACACACCAAACAGTGGCAGTGAGCCTGCGGCTGATTTGATCAGGTCTACCGAAATACCGGCATCTTTTGGCGTGCACGGGCCAGGGGATATCACCAGGCAATACGGTTCACTGTCGATTACCTGCTGTACTGAAATTTCATCATTGCGCTCAACGGTGACATCAGCACCGAGTTCGCCAAAGTACTGCACCAGGTTGTAGGTAAAAGAGTCGTAGTTGTCGATCATCATTAACATGGCTCAGCCCTCCTTCCTGACGGGTGCCGAGAAACGACTGATCGATGCGCTGTCGAAGCCGGTTTCTGCAAGTCTCGCCGCCTGAATAACTGCCCGTGCTTTGTTCATGGTTTCCTCCCATTCACTGGCCGGGTCCGAATCATAGACAACCCCTGCCCCGGCCTGCACAAACACCTCGCCATCTTTAACGACAGCGGTTCGAATAGCGATTGCGGTGTCGAGATTGCCGTTCCACGACAGATACCCCACCGCACCGGAGTAGATACCACGCTTGATCGGTTCGAGCTCACGGATAATTTCCATGGCACGGATCTTTGGCGCGCCACTGACGGTACCAGCCGGAAACGTGGCACGAATAACATCCATGGCTGATTGACCGGGCTTTAGCTTTCCGCACACATTAGACACAATATGCATCACGTGTGAGTAGCGTTCGATCTGCATTTTTTCAGTCAAGCTCACAGTACCTGTAGCGGCAATACGACCGACATCATTGCGACCCAGATCGATCAGCATCAGATGTTCTGCCAGTTCTTTTGGATCGTTCAGCAGGCTTTGTTCGTGGGCGAGGTCTTCACTTTCCGACGCACCGCGCGGCCGGGTACCCGCAATGGGTCGGACAGTGACTTCTTCACCCTCAAGACGCACCAAAATCTCCGGTGAAGAACCAACAATTTGATAGTCGCCAAAATCCAGATGATACATATAGGGTGACGGGTTCAGCAGTCGCAGTGCACGATACAGACTTAAGGCACTGGCACTGAACGGTGCCGCAAGGCGCTGCGCAAGCACTACCTGCATACAGTCACCGGCAGTGATATATTCACGAATACGTTCAACACCAGCCATAAATGCATTTTGCCCGTACAGTGAACTGAAATCGCTGGCGTCCAGTGTTTTAGCCTGATGCTCCGGCAATGGTACGGCAGGACCGCGCAACTGATTTTCAATTTCATCAAGGCGTTTTTCACCGGTGCTTTCATCACCAGCAAGCGCGTGTACCACAATAATCAATTTGCCCAGCAGATTATCAAACACAATCACTTCGTTAGAGATCATCAGCGCTATGTCGGGGGTGCCGATGGGGTCGGCGGCAGCAGGACCACTTAGCTTCGACTCTACATAGCCAATAGTCTCGTAACCAAAGTAACCAACCAGCCCGCCAATAAAACGCGGCAGGTGATGATCGTCACTGACCTGGTAACCGGCCTGGAAATCTTCGATCCATTTGAGTGGATCGGGCTCGACAATCGTTGCGACGACTTTGTCGTCAATGATGTGGGTAATCTCATGACCGGTGACCGAAATCCACTCGCGACACGGCAGCCCGATAATTGAATACCTGCCCCACTTGTCACCACCGGTCACCGATTCAAAGAGGTAGGTCTTCGGCTTGTTGGCAACTTTCAGGTAGGTTGAAACCGGGGTGTCGAGATCTGCGAGTATCTCGCGGGTCAGGACAGTTTTTTGCTGACTTTCAGGCTGACTTTCAGGCTGGCTGGCGGATTGAACGCCTTCAGAGGGGGGGGTTGCGCCTTGGCTGGTATTCATCGGGAAACTCATGAGCAGAAACAGAATCGGAACGGGTGTGCGTGCAGTGGTCGGCGCTTCGCCAACGCCACCAAGGCCACAAGACGTTCAGTCTGTTGAGTGTAAAGCCCATGACAAAGATCCAGACAAGATAACCGGAAAAGTTAAATCAGTGTCAATTAATCCACAACGCTCAAACCCAGTCAAGCGCGGAACAGCGGATTGTCGGGGTGGTGCACGCCTGAATCGCAACCCGCATTGCAACCCACATTGCAAACCACAGGGATAGCATTCAACACCACACGCACTATATATTAGTCACACATCCAACTCACCGACTAGAGCATGACAACAATACATCAGGACCACGTCATCGACAGCGTCGCCGACGCGCTGCAATTTATCTCTTACTATCACCCGAAAGATTTCGTCGACGCGGTACACGATGCCTACCAGCGGGAAGAATCAAAGCCCGCCAAGGATGCCATGGCGCAAATCCTGATCAACAGCCGCTTGTGCGCAGAGGGTCACCGACCGATCTGCCAGGACACCGGCATTGTGACGGTATTCGTCAAAGTGGGTATGGACGTGCGCTGGGACAGCGAGATGCCCCTCAACGATATGATTAACGAAGGCGTACGACGCGCCTACCTGCACCCGGACAATACCTTGCGTGCATCCATACTCGACGACCCCGCAGGTGCCAGACGCAACACCCGCGACAACACGCCTGCGGTAATTCACACAGAAATGGTGGCAGGAAATACTGTCGAAATTGATATCGCCGCAAAAGGCGGTGGTTCTGAGAATAAATCCAAAATGGTCATGCTCAACCCGAGCGACAGTATCGTTGACTGGGTGGTAAAAACAGTGCCCACCATGGGTGCCGGCTGGTGCCCGCCGGGCATGCTTGGCATTGGTATCGGTGGTACCGCAGAAAAATCAGCAGTGCTGGCCAAACAGGTCCTGATGGATCCGATAGACATTCACGAACTCAAAGCACGAGGAGCAGCCAGTCGTGTCGAAGAAATGCGACTGGAGATTTTCGAAAAGGTTAACGCATTGGGTATTGGCGCACAGGGACTCGGTGGGCTGACTACTGTGCTTGATGTAAAAATCGCCGACTACCCGACGCACGCCGCCTCACTGCCGGTAAGTATGATTCCGAATTGTGCCGCAACTCGTCACGCGCACTTTGTACTCGATGGCAGCGGCGCGAGCCTGCAATCGCCGCCGGCGCTATCTGACTGGCCGGAGATTACCTGGGACATTGGTCCAAGTGCCCGTTCGGTCAACCTCGACACATTAACCAGCGACGAAGTACAGACATTTAAACCGGGTGAAACACTGCTGCTGAACGGTACGCTGCTAACCGGCCGTGATGCAGCACACAAACGTATCAAAGAGCTACTCGACAAAGGCGAAGCGCTGCCCGTTGATCTCACCGGCAAAATGATCTACTACGTCGGGCCGGTAGACGCGGTCAGAGATGAAGCGGTCGGGCCGGCAGGGCCAACCACCTCCACCCGCATGGATAAATTTACCGAAATGATGCTGGCCAAAACCGGACTGCTCGGTATGGTCGGCAAAGCAGAAAGAGGCCCTGCAGGCATTGACGCCATTAAAAAACATCGCTCCGTGTATTTAATGGCAGTTGGCGGTGCGGCCTATCTGGTGTCACGCGCTATTACTTCCGCACGGATTATTGCTTTTGAAGATCTCGGTATGGAAGCCATACACGAGTTTGTTGTTAAAGATATGCCAGTGACAGTGGCTGTGGACAGTCAGGGGGAGGCTGTACACCAGACCGGCCCGGCGATCTGGCGTCAAAAAATATCCAGCGGTGAAGTGCAGCCTGTCTATTTCAAATAAATTCTCCCGCAAAGATATAAAAAGGCGGCCGGGAACCTGGCCGCGTCACTTCAATTTGTCCGCAATGCTGCTGTGGTTCTGCCGATAACCGTCTGATAAAAGACTCTACGGCGACCACAGATGCATAAAACCAATATGGCGGCGCAAGCGCCGGCTGAACCGTTTTACGCGAGAAACGACGAATCTCCCGATGCTGCCTCGCATTTTCACCAATTGCTCGATGACGCTATTGATCAAAAGGTCAGAACGATACACCTGCAACAGGAAACAGCGTTTTGTCGGGTACGTAAACGAATAAAAGGAAAGCTCGACGAAGCACGGGTAGATTCCCCAACGCTGATTAGTGAGCTGATCGCAGAACTCGAAAAGATAAGTAGTTCAACTTTCGGCACCATCGACACGCTCACCTTTGATGTTGTGCATCGCAACGTAGAATGCCACATCGTCTGTCAAAGCTGCCCGACCACTACCGGTATGGCATTAACACTTGAGATTAACCACCCGACTAATATTCCGGAAATACTCGAGCAAACCACGCTGAAAGCTGAGTCGATAGACAATATTCGACAACGATTGAACAGCCACACCGATGGACTAACCATCGTATCAAGCCCATCGTGTGATCTTTTGTGCGACCTGTACTACCCGTTGCTTGGCGAACTCCAGACGCTTGATAGTCGAATTGTTTCTTTTGAATCGTCGACCAGAAAGCATATACCCAGAGTGAGTCAGATCTCTGTTGACCATGCGCATGGTATGCCCGTGACCGATGCTGATCATGTATTTATCGACTGGCAACGAAGCAGAGATACAACACTGCTTAACACGCTATTGAATCAATACAGCACGGCGACTGTTTTTATTCAGGCCACAAACTCTGCAAGTGCAATTCGGCAACTTACCGATCTGGCGATAAGCGAACGTCAACTGGCGACCAATCTGACCACGTGCATTGAACTTGACCATGCCCATCTGATCTGCCCGCATTGCGCCGAGGCGCACAATCCTAACGGATCCGAGATTCGCATCATGGAACAACATAGGATCAAAGCCAACAGTACTCTTAACTACGCACCTGGCTGTGACCGGTGCAACTATACCGGCATTGGCGAACACCGCTTACTACTCTCGTTGTGTTCTGCCAGCGATGCCATCAGGCTTTCTGTCGAAACAAGAAGTACGGATGCAATCGCAAAGTCTTTCGACTCGGCACTGAAAAAACAATCAATCAGAGAGCAAAGAAAAAGACTGATCAGTGCAGGTCAAATGAATCTGCAAGCGCTAAAATAGCGCGATCCCCGGTGGAATCACAGTGGAGTCATAGTGGAATCATAACTGTATAAAACGACTTTACCCACTGACCTGAAATAAACAGGTCAGTGTGTTGTGTTATTTGTCTAATTCACCGAACAACACAAGTGGTCGTAAACGCAGATCTAAACCGCAAGCTTCTTCTGCGCTTCTCTTTCCAGTGCCGCTTCTTCTGCTCTGCGTTCTTCCAGATCAATCACGTTATGATAAGTCGCCTGTATGTGCGTTCGAAACATTTCAGCAGACCAGATCATTCCGGAAGCGCCGCACTCGGCATCAACTTCAGTGTAGACCGACCCGTTGATTTGTGTCTTTGTTATCAGATACTCGCGAAACTTCTGAAACAAGTCTCTGTCTACTTCACCGGGGGATTGCCAGAATGCTTCAAGAGACCCCTGATGAGTCAAACCTGCCAGATCATAGATAGCATCCCCCATCGCTTTGACCGGGGTCTGGTGATACAGAGAGGAAAGCCCCACCGTGCTATTGATCAAAACGGATCCGCTGGCGTTTCTCAGTAGCGCGGGCAAGTCAGTATCGTTCACATAAAAAACACGCCCTTGCACTTTATGCTTACGCACCAGGTTACGTATATGTTTTTTATAGCACTTGTAGCCTCGGTCATACGGATGGTGTTTAAATACCAGATTGGTATTCTCCGCCGCTCCGGCAAAAGACACAATCACCCGCTCTATAAATTCTTCTACACTGCCATAGTCAGAATGCTGTGTTACCTGAGTATCATTATGCACCTGCAGCGGCACCAGAAAATACGGCATCTCTCCGTTAGTGAGTCGGTTACTAACGCCACGTTCACTCCACCTATAAAACATTTTTCTACACCCGGAGCGTATCCAGTACAGCCCTTCAGAAAACACCTTTAGTGACCGGTGATGCTCATAGCCCGGAAAATGTCTTCTCATCACCGCAGATGCGATGTAGTACTTCATCGCACTGGTGGCAGCACTGATAAACACACTGTTTACCGGTGCTGATGTCGTGTCTTCAGACGGCAACGGAACCTCCATCGCCTCCAGACTTTTACTCAGTTCGGTTTTTTCACACGCTTCGGAATTGCCGTTTACCCCGCCACGCTCTAACGTCGTGTAGTTGGGTCTCACGTAGCCTTCTTCAAAGACAAAGATCTCAACCCCCAATCTTTTGGCTATTGCAATGGCCTGGCGATGATACCGCCGGCAGTCGCCGAACAGATAAATGCGTTCTATTTCGCGTTCGACAATGACTGATTCAATCCAGAACGGCCACATCGCGGGCGTATTGCGATAATTGATAAAATCGCCGTGCTGGTAGTAAAAGAAATCCCCGCCATTCAGGTTCACTTTCAGGACGTTGTGACCATTGTGCTCGAGTTGTGTGGCGAGTTTTCGAAAAAACGGTCCCACCGGTCCCTGGAGAAGCAACACATTACGCGGCATAGGTAAGACCTTTTCTTATATTGCGAACAATGTTCACGTATTTTTCTAGTCCGGTGGCGGTTAGCGAGCCAGCACTTTGCAACCGCTCTTCAACCAGTGCGGCAATGGTATTTTCCACGCTGGTGAATTCGCCTGACGTAATGTCCAGATATGCTGGATATTCGACATAAGAAATATATACAAGCTCTTGTAAAGTAAGCTTTCTTTGTCTTCTTTCGAACTGACAACTATCCGAAGTCAATCCCCATCCTGCATAAAACGGTCTACCATATGTAACGACCTTTTTGCCCCAAAGTAGTGCTTCCATCCCTGCCAGCGACGTCATAGTGTGTATCTCCTCACACAGATGCATCACATTTTGGATCGGTAGTTCGGTTTCAACCCGATCACAAAGCGACGAAAGTTTTCCATAGTTAGCAATTCCGTCGTCGCGATTTCCGCTGACAACGTCCGGATGAGGCTTGTAGACAATCACCCCTGCAGGGTTCGCCTGCCTGACCGCATTGATCAAATCGAGGTTGGTGCGAATATCTGTGGTGCCGTACCGCAGTGATGCATCACCTTGCACCTGCCCGATGACCAGCAGCACGGTTTTATCCCGATAAAACTCAGCACCGCCGATTTCATCGTTGGCGCTGATGTATTTGCTGATTCGATGTTCTTTCAGCGTTTCGATCAGCTGCCCGGCGCGCTGTATCTGCTGATCGTTGCAACGATAGTTTTGCAACAACACTTCAAGTCTTGACGGGCGTGTCGCATCAAAGTAGATACCCAGATCATCTATTACCAGCGATCGTGGAGCAGTGAAGTTACTGCCCAGACCAACAGAGCGTAGAAAACCATCTTCCATTCGTGCCACAGAATGGTTTTCGAGATGAGATTCAATCGCAGAATCTTCCGACTTTCTGCCCCACACCAATAACGCTTCACTGTCATCAATCGCATCATTTGCAGCACTCAACAATGTGCGTTTTGACCAATGCTGGTGGGCAAAATCATTACGCTGAAGGTAGCGGTCGATATAGCCTTTTTTCCACGGCGTGATACCAACACAGGTGTAGCGGCGATTGATACGGTTGCGCTGAGCGTACTGAAGCCCGATATGATCGATAATGTTTTCAAGTTCACAGACACTACCGGACACCGGATCAACGTAGCACGGATACAATAGATACGCGGCTATGAAAAGCGCTTCCAGGTTGTGGCGGGCTTTTCGCCTCGGCTGCGGAGTTTCATCGGTAGTTAACCCCCAGCCGGAATAAAACGGCTGCCCGAAGCAACGAACTGTTCCGCCATGCAGCAGTGCTTCCATGCCAAGTAAAGAGGTACCAACAAAAACGCAATTAAAATCAGCAAGCTTATCGGCGGAAAGATCATCTCCCAGTACCCGTACGCCAAGTTGTGCGGCCTGTTCAGTCAGATAACCGCTTTTTTTACCAGCCAACACATCCGGATGTACTTTTACAATAACGTTGCTTTCACCATATTCCCGCACCGCACAATCGAGCATCTGATTAAAGCGCTGTTGATCCATTCCTCCCAACCGTACCGACTGATCCCCCATCGTCTGGTCAACAACCAGTGCCATTGCATCACTGTGCGGTATTTCCTGCCCGGCAGAATTGCTTTGATTGGCAGCAACAGACAGATAGTTGTACTTTGATATCCGCCCGTCGACTATTCGCTTTATCAGTGATTTTGCCCGGGCAACTGTGATCGGATCATTAAGCAACGCTGAGTCGATATCTTCCCCGTTCAAAATATTCTCGAGCCGTGAAGGCCGGGTGGCGTCGTAATAAACGCCAACCGGATCCACCACGAGTGAGTACTTTCGCGGGCGCACCGTTTTACCGAAGGAACAGATAAAACCGTCTTCAAGTCGGATATGCGGAAGATTGAATTGTTGCGCAAGTCGTTCTGAGTGCACGCTGTAAGGTTTAGAGCCCCACGAGTACACCGCCTTACAGTGACCTTTTACGAGTTGAAGCGGGTTACGCGAAAGCGCGTCAACATCGAGAAACTTCTCAATGTGCGGTATGCGCCCAATGCCCGATGACAATGTAAAGCCAACCACAGCCTTAACTGTCACCGTGCAGCGAAAATTGACGCCAGCCGCCCATCAGCTGACCAGACTAATCGCAAAAAATGAGGCCGCCAGACAAAACAACACATCCACGGTGAGTGATTTCCAGTCCTGCTGCGCCAGACGAAGCAAAGCTGTGATGCCTCCAGGGGCAGCATCCTGTTGTTGCAAAGCGTCATTGGCAGCCGACTGCTGTACGGATTCCGGTGTCGAGGTCGCCACTGGTACACCATCGACAATAGCCGCAGCAGGTCCGGGTTTTCCGTCGTCCATCAGCGCGCTCAGCTGATGAATAACCGAAGCGCCATGATCGTCCGGGCTTTGAATCGACGCCTGTCCGACGATATTCAACAATCCTCCGGCAATGCCTTTCTCACGCGCTACTTTCTGCAGTGTATTAACTTCTTCCTGTAGCGAAGTTAGCTCGACGAGCGTGTCTCGGCAGTGTTGTTCTTTTTCAGTGTGACTGTCGCCCTCTTCAACCAGTTCAAGGTCGACCATAGAGATCAGCGCCGTCGGATCCGCATGAGCAGTACTGGTGGCGGAATCTACGACGTATCGGTTAAGCGCAACCCGATCCATGCCGTAATCCATACAACGCTTTTTTCCATCATGCAGTCGCGTGAATACGTCACTATATTGACTAAGCAGAGGAAGGCTTTGGGCTTCCGCCATGAGTGAATCTCGTCAGGAATAGATAAACCTACGAGCAGGATACAAGCCAAACCAACGGTGTAATCACGGCAAAATACGACCCGAAAACTATCGATGACGCAATTAGTATTCGGCAGGCACCCTCGTTGCCGAATGGATGAGTAAAAGTCCGGCACCACAAAAAAGCATCAATATAAAGATCAGCAGGTTATAGCCTCCGGCGGACCATAGCAGCGATGCAAAATACGGCGCAGTTGCAGAACCAATCAGGTAAAAAAATGCCAATAACCCCGACTTGGCACCGAAGTTCTGCTCACCCAGCAAATCCCGTGCGATCACCGGCCGGATAATACTCACAACGCCATAACTTGCGCCAAATACTATCGCAAAAAAAACCGCCACCCACAGATCGTAAAAAGACAAGAACAACAACACCATGGAGCCGCCCATCAACACAAAACAACTCCTCGCGATCAATGGATGCCCAAGCCTTTGCTGAAACACGGTGATAATTACACGGCCAGCAACCTGCATGGGTCCGACCAGACTGGCCACTAAAACCGCATTGCCAATACTGATGCCACGGTCGTGCAACAGCGGTAGTAAATGATGCAATGCCGAGCCATGAACCACTGCCAGTACGGCAAAACTAAAGGCAAGTTTCAGAAAAACCGGATTTTTCAGATAGACCGATTTATCCGCATTGATATCAGCAGCAGCAGAGACAATCGTGACATCGCTCTCTACCAGCTTTCCACCGTAATAAAGCAATGGTGCACTAAGAAAAAACGCAATCGCGCCGAAACTCCACATCACGGCTCTGAACCCTGCAAGCTCCGCCACCAGATGAGCCACCGGAAAACTGATCGAGCTCGCGAACCCGGCGATCAGGGTAACCACAATAATCGAACGCTTGGCATCTTTGCCATATGCCCTGGTTATCAACATAAAACACGGTTCATACAAACAGGCAGATAGTGCACAGCCAATCACCGCCCACAGCAGATAAAACTGCCATAGCGCAGACACCAGGGTCATCAGAGACAAACAAACGGCACCGCACGCCGCACCGGAAGCAAGCAACACAGGCCCCGCGCCGCGATCGATCCATCGTCCTACCAGTGGCGAGCATACCGCTGAACTCAATAACGCTACGGTTAGTGCACCGGTAATCCCGCCTTTCGACCAGCCAAAGCCTCCCTCCCAACGCAGAAGGAGTGCCGGAAAAATATAGAACAGGGACGCCCAGACAAGCATTTGTCCGAAAGCGAGAAACAAAATCCCGGGGCGTTTTGTAATCACCTGCAACATCGGCAGACAATAACACTATCACTATGCACAGGTTGAACAATCCGCTTGTGGTAAGCGCTGGCGGAACAATAAAACGTTATGTGTGCCTGAAACTGACACAGCCGCTTTTTAGCGTCTCAACAAAGCGTGCTCTGACTGTCACCTCATTTGCCCAGTTGTGCCTTTTAGATGCGGGTTCACTGTCATAGGTATGATTCATTGCGGGTACACCGCTCGAAAATCCTGCAACAACCCCACTAACCAATTCCTTTTTTAGAGATCCACCGCTAAGTTCACTTGCGAGCCAGCCTAATATCAAAATACCCGCTGAAGGACTGGCATTTAACTCGTACGACAGCCCCGACCAAAGCGTTCTCGGGACTGTGTAAATAGATTGATAGCTCTGCTCATTTATAAACTTTCGCCAGACCAGACTACGTCGATGAAAAATACAGTTGCCGGTAATACAAAGGGCTTTTGAAGAGTCCGTGTGTGACATCTGAAAAGACGGGGTAACCACATGGATTGTAGCGCTATTGGTAATACGTTCATTCAGTTCATAATCATTGAAGTAAAATGCACAAAGTGCACTACTGTGTACAAACCGTTC
The DNA here is from genome assembly GCA_937931165.1 of uncultured Granulosicoccaceae bacterium. Classification (GTDB taxonomy): domain Bacteria; phylum Pseudomonadota; class Gammaproteobacteria; order Granulosicoccales; family Granulosicoccaceae. The sequence continues at coordinate 57,536 of CALHCI010000157.1, read as the reverse complement.
ACTACCCGGTGCATTCCCAACCACTGCAAAGCCTTCACACTCGGCAATACGGTCAATGACTGTCAAGTGCGACGGGTTGACGACCTCAGAAAGATAGTCAATACATTGAATTTCATCAAAAGATAATTTCGGCAACTTCAGATTCTGCTCAGTGCAAAATTTCAGCACTGCAAAATACCACTTCATTTCACGTCTCGGGGCATACCCTTCGAGGATCTCCCTGGCAATATCAAACTTATCAAGCTGAAGCAACAACGACGCTAGATAATAACGAACATCAGGGTTTGAAATTGTCGCGTTTTTCTGAAAAAAACTCTCTAGCAGCTGAAAATCAAAATTCCCGCTTCGGGCCATACTGTCAAGTAACTTGAGATCATGCCTGACCTTCGAGTTCAGTAAACCTGATATCCGACCGACGGTGACAGAACTCAGTGCAGGTGTTGCCATAATGGCTAGCCAGCCTTGCGTTCAGGTGAAAAAAACTTTGCTGCGCGTTGCAGCAGATTGATCTTCGAGTCTGAGAAAAACGCATAAGGATCGTGCCGAAGTTTCGCTAATTTTCTGGTGGCCGCGGTTTTACGGTCTCGAATATTTAAGTGTCGCCAGCTGCTGCCTGAATCTGCTGGTCGAATAACCGGCACACTTGTATCGAGTTGATCAAGCCAGTGACTGGTCGCGCAGTACTTCCTGTTATCGCTGTTATTTTCGATATCCGGAAACCTTGCGTCACCGGTCTCGCCACCGTTCTCACGTATCGCCTTTAACAATTCGCTTCTGTCGTTTTCTACAATAGAAAACGGATAGCTGCACTCCGCACCTGCTGGTATAACATCACCATTCGCATCTACGACAGAACACACTGAGATCTCGGTCAAACACTTTACCCAAAACGAAGCCGCAGGAACCTTCAGTTTTTCAGTACTAAAAATCACACTACAGCGACAACAGGTATAGGCAGCATCCATCGCTCTCAGGGTATCAACAAATATTGTATGTCTGGCCTGACGGTAAATACGGTGCAGCGCCGACGGGTCTGCCCAGTCAGGTGTTAGCACAGTTACCGGTTTATCTGTGATGAGTTGTTCCTGTAAATATCCGAGTTCATTCCCAAGTAACAGTATTCGGCTGATTGAAGGCTCATTCTTTACGAGTTTGTTTATCGCACTCAGGCATTCAATTGGAACAACCTGCTCAGCATCTATGATCAACGCATCAGTAACAATATTTACTATGGTTGTGTTACTGCAGTACTCATAGACCGGATCAATCGTGTCAGGCACCAGTGGGTTAGCACCATCAGATTTATGCTTACCATCGGCAAACACCATAATCTGATTAAACAGCATTGCACCCGGAAACAACGGACTCGCCCTTCCACCACCTGCAACGTCATCAATTTGTGATTGCTGTATGTTGCTCCAACGAAGTCCGGGTTTAAGCCGGACTCGCCGAAGCAACAGATTCAGGCTGCCCACTCAAAATGCTCACGTAGTGTGTCGAGGCGATTATTGACTGAATAACAACTGGCAAGACGTTCGGACTCCCGATTAACGAGATCCCTGTTCTCGGCCATGTTCAATGCAGCCACAATAGACGATTCCCATTCTTTTTCGTTTTCAACCATTACCGCAAGCGGATTATTGTGATCCTGCATATCCGGTATGGCAGAAGCCACAATCGGTGTTCCAACTGAAACACTCTCGATCAACTTCACCGCCGACTTCGCTTTGTTAAACACATTGTTCTCCAAAGGTGCGACAGACACTTCCACTCTGGTCAAAAGTTTAAGATACTGATTGTAGTCGCTAAAAGGAAGATGCACGACACCAGGCAGTTCTTCTATCGCGGGATTATTCCATCGCCCGACAATCAGCAAGCGCATCTGTTTTCCAAGCAAGTGCCTTAAAGTTGTGTGAATAGACTGAAAGTCCGCCTCGTGTCCACGACTACCCGGGAAATAACCAATGACCTTATCACCAGGATTGTCAGGCGCTAACCCGGGCCGTCGGAACAGACGCGGTAGAGAATTAGGTAGCACAGTGACCTGCTGCGGTGATAAGTGTTGTTCAAGCTTTTCTTTCAGAAATCGAGTAGATACCAGAAAGTGCTCAAACATGCCGGCAGCACGCGCACTCGACCGAAACTGTTCTTGTACCTGTGACAATTTACGCCCGCCATTTAGATACAGTGGACTTTCAGCAGCGTAGTCAGCACAGAAAACAAGATCATCAAAATCTGCGTGAACTTTCACAGAGCGTTGCCGGCAGATATCAAACGCATGTAAAAAGCGTTTGTTCATTTCCGGTCGATGAAATACCACATGTTTAAATCGGGAGAGCATCGCTGATGTTACTCGCTCAAGTGGCACCACCTTTGAGTGATACCCGGCGGCGTCAAGTGCATCAGCGTAATGGTAACAACGATGCCTTGCCGACGGATGATTCCAGCCACGCTGACCATAACGCGTGTCCGTGAGATAAAGCACCGAAGCCACGGAAGAACCCCCGCTACCCGTTATAAACTAACGGACTATTGGTCAGTTCGAATTTTCCATCCTGCGTTTTTACAGAAATCCGATCCCCGGGCACTACCACACCAAGTTTGCCCACCGGCACCTTAAAACCGCAGGTACCGTCAATATGGTAGCCCTTACGCATGAGGTCTTCACGATAAACATCAGCGAGTTGTTGGTGGCGTATTTCTCCATTAACGGCTATGGCGATTTCAGCAGGTTGATTGGATTCACGATCAACTGTCCAGCCAAACAACTCAACATTGTTGATACCGCCGACAATACCGCAGTAGCGTTTGGTCGTTTTCAACGGCCGGCACAGTGTCGTTTTTTGAGCAGCGAAATTCGCTAATGCGTATTCATAGAGTTCAATGTCGTCCTGATTCAGAGCTTTTATTTCATCGATTTCTTCCACACTGGCAAGCTCTTGTGCACCCCCCGAATAACGTCCGGTATTAAGCTTGGCCATCGGAAAATTGGTGTCATAACGCTGGTTGAACACCTGTAAACTCTTTTCGTATTCCTCAGTGATTCCGAAGTAGTCGAGATCTGTCGGCAATGCACCAGACAGCGCATGCGCCTGGCGATTCTGAAAATGCGCTTTAGCGTAAAAATCGCGCAGAGATCCTTCAAAGTTGTAGTGAGAGGAAAAGTGAATGTATTCAGAAATAACCCGATCAACCGGATTGCGCAGGAACGTCACTACCGGAGAGTCTGGAAAAATTTCCCGATACTTGGCGAGCGAGAAATGACCGGTCAGGAAATTTTTTTGCAATCCGGTCGCCCGCAATGCCTTGATATCGTTGCCGTCATAAACCGAGTTACGAATGTCATCAGAGGTACTTGGTGATTTTTCCCCATAATCATTCAGCACCTGGTTCGGGCCAAAGTATTGTTCCGCGCTCAGCCGGAAACTGGTGCCTGCGGTTTTTGGAATATGCAGATAGATTATAGGAAATTGCATCAATGCTATCCGCTACGCCGCCAGAGAAAAGTCTTCATGCACTAAGGTCAGATTGCGATTATACGCAGGGTCTTCCAGTAACTGCGTACCCCAGCGTTGCTGCATGTAAATGGCCTCATTGTCAAAACGCGTCTTTTTCTCGGACGTATCTTCATGCCCGCGACTTATTGACTCATGATGATACAACAGCGCATAGGGTGACCATACGTTACGCAACCCTAATGCCCCGACACGCAGACAAAAATCCACATCGTTAAAGGCCACTTTCAGATCACTCTCGTTAAGCCCTCCGGCATCAAGATAGGTCTGTTTTTCTACCGTCAGGCATGCTGCAGTCACTGCCGACATATTCTGTGTCAGATGCAGCCTTGAAAAGTATCCGGCAGATTCTGAATCGAAATATTTGTGCGCATGCCCTGCCACACCGCCAATACCAAGAATGACACCCGCATGTTGAACCATATTATTTTTGTACAACAGTTTTGCACCAACACAACCGACTGACGGCCGAAGCACATGACCAACCATCTCACTCAGCCAGTCTTCGCTAATCACTTCAATGTCATTGTTCATCATCGTGATTACACTACCGTGTGCGTGTTCGACAGCGAAGTTATTTATTGCGGAAAAATTGAACACCCCACTGTAGCGAATCACTCTGACTTGAGGGTGCTGCCGAATTTCTTCAAAATACGTATGCGTTTCCGGTTCGACCGATTCATTGTCAACAACAATGATTTCAAAGTTCTGGTAAGTCGTGCGTGTAAGTAAACTGCTAACACACTGGGACAGTATCCCAAGTCGGTCTCTTGTAGGGATTATAATACTGACCAGCGGCTTTGATTCCGGCAGGGTCCAGCACACCCGGTAGGTGTTCGGGTACTTTCCGGACTCTACCGTGGCATTCGCGTCCACGCTGTGTAAATAATCCTGAACTGCCGCAACACCGCTATTCGTTGAATACGACTTGGCTGACGCGGCAGCGGCCGTAGAACCCTCAGCCATGCGCCAGTGATAAAGTATTTTTGGTATATGCCTGACCTCATCAGCAGTGATTTCACTCATCACTCGCAATAACAGATCATGATCCTGAGCGCCTTCATACCCTGCTCTGCAGCCACCTGTTTTTTCCAGCACGCCACGATCAATGGCTACCAGATGACAGATATAGTTCTGGGACAGTAACAAATCAGGATTCCAGTCCGGCTTAAAGTGAGGATCCAGTCGCTGTCCGGTATCATTCAGTTTATCTTCATCTGAATAAATCAGTTTAAGGTCATTGTTTTCTGAAACGCATCTTGCTATCTCATACAGAGCGTGTTGTGCAAGCAGATCATCGTGATCGAGAAACACACAAAAATCACCGCTGGCGTTTTCGATCGCTGCATTGGTGTTAGGTGCAATTGCTGTTTGCCCGGCTTGAAAGGTTGCATTGATACGTGTATCGCTCTGCACCCAACGACTAATCGTTTCCACCACGTCTGCAGACTCAGAACCACCATCTGAGATACACAGTTGCCAGTGTGGGTAACTTTGATCGACAACAGACTGGATCGCTTCGCTCAGCAATCTCAGGTCACTATTAAAAGCAGGCATTATCACAGAGATAACTACCGGATTCTCAACGGCAGCGAGGTCGCTTACCGCCTGTTCAGAAGGAAGGGTGCCGGCCTCGTGTTTTGCTATCCATTCGTTGTAGTTGAGATTTCGTTGAGTAGACGAGAACAATGCCGAATAGTTTTGCTCAAGCATGCTCTGATAAGACTGCCCCGTTTTATTTGCCTGACTTAGCAGAGATGATTTTATACCGTCTAACGAGTTATTTTCTTTCGACGCACGCTTGTTCATCAGTTTGGTCAGCATTCTCTTTTCTGCAAAAGAAAACGAAACCGGAGTAGCACTGAACTCACGAACGTGAAACTCACCCTGGCAGCTTTGCGGGTCGAACCGCAGACTTTTGGCTTGTCGTGATATTTTTACCAGTCGTTTTGCTGTTTTGCGCGACTGATAGGGAATCTTGATCGCGTCTGCTTCGTCTACACCATTGCCGTTATTAACATACAGTTTCGCCTCATCGCAAACATTACTGGAATCGATATCGAACGAGATCATGTACCAACTGGCAATCAGACCACGTCTCGGAAATTCAATGAGAAACTGAGGATCATCCCCGGTCGATGTCCAGGTGCCTGTATTCGCCTTGTGCGTTTCCTGCACATCGTTAACGGGCTTAAGATTTGGTCTAAAGCGCGTAAATGGCACCAGCACGTGCTTTATTTTTTTTATATTTGACGCGATATGGCTCATGTCGCAGCAATCACCCACTCCAACGATAACCGTGGAAAAGTCCTGTTTTAGTTCTACCGGAAATGCGAGAACACACGCTCCTGCCGGATCCTGACGTCACGCCCGCTTGCTTCTCACCTCGGGCAGGCGCCGTGAGATACCTCGCAATCTCCTTGCCGCCAGACATGGTTTGATTTGGCAAAAACAGTGTTCTTGAGTGTTTCGTTATCGATTAGCGACATTTATATGCCGCAATGGGGAGGCGTCTGTTTCTGCTACTGCTAAAGCTTCAGTGCGACCGACGTTGCAACCGCAATTTTGTAGAGGATGTCGGTAATACTGGTGGCCAGCTGCAGATTCTTGGTTGGCGCTTTCGGCAGAATAATCAGCTCGTCACCCGCTTCAACGCGAGCATTGGTCGCTTCAATCACACGGCCATCTTGCTTGACTAGCAACACCAGGTTCCGATTTGCGTTATTCGAGAACCCGCCGGCCTGAGCAATGTAGTCCGACGGTTTACCGCCCGCCTGCCACAAAAAGGCACGTGGTAACCGAACTTCACCAGTGACCAGCACAGTGGGTGATACGCGCGGGATGACAATAGTGTCGTCATTCTCAAGTGCAATGTCTGCGATTGCCCCTTGCTGCACAACCACCAGTGTGCCTTGTGGCTCAACATGCGTCATCTTGTTGACGAAATCAGAAATAAGCTGCGCTTCCTGGGCACGGATACGTGACTCACTGTCGGTACTGGATGACGCGGTCAGGAACTCCGCCTCCAGTCTGCGCAGACTTTCTTCAATCGATGATTTCTGACGACCGGCAATACTCTTGCGCTGCATGTAGATACGCTGATACGCGCTAAGCTCCGGATCGACTTCAATTAAATCCAGTACTTGTCTGAGCGTTGCGCGGCGACTGACTGTCAACGCTGATGGCCCATTGTGCATACCACTGATATTTATAGTGATGTTCTTTTCACTTAAATCAGATTTAAAAGTAATGACGTCACCGTTCCCGATACGTACCTCACGCAACTGACTCAAGGTCACATAATCAAACACACTCTCGCCACCACGAATGGTACTGATAGCCGCATGCGTTACCCCGGGACCGGGAGAGGCCAGCGCGATGATGCTGTCAGCACTCAAACCACTGTCGGTAAATTCATATCGATAAGGTTTAGCAACATCACCCTGAACATAGACCGTGTTCATCAGCGGTTTGATCACGATGGCGTCACCATCTTTGAACACAACGTCCGTAATTTCACCACTCTGAATAAACTGATAAAGGTCGATTGTCGCAATGGTTTTTTTATTTCTGACTACTTCAATATTCCTGAAACTCCCGCTCCTGTCATCAATACCGCCCGCTTTGTCGATAAAATGCAGCACCGAGCTTGTCGGCATACCTGAGTATTTGCCCGGCTTATTGACAAACCCGGTGACATAAACGTTGGCCGTTTGTGCAGTCAGCAGGTTGGTATACACCTCTACATCACGTGTATAAACCCGCGCAATAGCATTCTTGACTACCCTGTTAATGGATTTATTCGGTACACCACCAAGCTTTACCGGACCGACATCGGGAATAAATATATTTCCCTGAGTATCGACAACCTGTACCGACTCAAACGCGATTGCCCCCCAGATGCGCACAGAGATACGATCACCAGTGGTTACAATATAATCGCCGTTAAGTCCGTCATTTTCGGATACGCCAAATCCACCGGTAAATAAAGAGTGACCGAACGGCTTCAAAGCCCCTCTGATTTGATCAATCTGACTGCCGGTTTCGGCCTCCAGCAGGCTGGTGCGCTGCTCACGCTCATCAACTGCCACCTCTACTGAAGTCAGTGGCTGCGCATGTGCAGACATGGAGAATGCAACCACGAAAGCCACAATCGCGTATAGCCGACACATCGAAAAAAATAGGGTTTTGTTAACTTGCAAAGTCTATGTGCTCCCTGACAGCAGCCCGGCACAACGCAAAGATCGCGTATAGCAAGAGGCTCATTAATATGGCACTGACGGCATCGATAAATCGACTGGGTTCAGTAGACGATGTGGGTAAATTTGGGCGAACAAACATCGCCAGGTACTGCTTTTTCTGTTGAGAGTCAGCCCGCGCCGCCTCAAGAGCGAGAAGTGCAGAAGCATAGCGCTGCCTGGCAAGCTCTTCTTCGACAAGTAGTGGCTTGTAATCTTCCAATAACTGCCCCATACCCTGATCACTCGGTTCAGTCAGCTTGCTTCTCTCACGGGCAAGTTGGGTTTTGAGTCCTTCAATACGATTTCTAATCGCCCGCATCTCGGCTGATGACTCCCGCAAATAGGCGGACTTTTCTGCGAACAACGCACGAGCTTCAGCGAGCTTTGCTTCCAGTGAGCCAATAACATTAAAAATTGAACTGGTTTCAACACCAGGATCAAACGAGTCGTTATCAGTCGCAAAGCGTGATAAGCGGGCACTGATATTCTTGGCATTGTCCAGTGCAAGTTGCACTTCATTACGTGCCGTACCGAGCGTATCTTCAACTATTCGATCAGAAAGCTTGTTGATCAGATTTTCGCTTTGTCCGATGACTTCCTGATTGATTGCATAGGCGATGTCCGGATTGAACGCACGGACCGTAATAGAAATAATCTCTGTGGTCTCTTCATACACCACTGTGATCATATTCTGCATATACAGATGAAATTCCTCGACACTGCTGTCAGCATCAAACCGCGAAAAATAGTCAATTGAACCATCACTGTAGTGCTCAACGAGATCGAGTTTCTGATCCAGGTGAAGTATCATTTCCATTGACAGAATATAGTCGGCCACCACCACGACATCCTGTCCATTAGAGCCGGACAGAGGCAATAGACCACCGAGTGATATGCCACCAGCGGGTTGGGCACCGCTTCTAATCACAACGCTCGACTCTGACACGTACCGGTCAGACGATATCAGTCCAAAATAGATCGCCGCGATCAGCACAGGAATCATTGCCGCGCAAAGCACTCTTAATGCAATCGGATTCATGCAGCGCGCTCGGTAAAAATTATTTTTCGATACATTAAGAACGCATCATCAAGGTTTTCATAAAAGTGTAGCTTGCCCTCAAAAAGAACGGCGGCAACGTCACAGTTTTTTCTGATTGTCTGCTCGTTGTGCGACACCAGAATGACGGACGATGTCAGCCGTCTTTCTTTAAATACCTGTCTGAATTTTTCTTTCAGCCGGGCATCACCTGTCTCCAGCGCCTCGTCTACCAGGTAGTATTCGAAATCCAGCGCATAACTGACTGCCATGGCAAAACGGGAACGCATGCCCGCGGAATAGGTCTCCAGCGGACGATCGAAGTACTTGCCGAGCTCGGAGAACTCAACCGTGTTTTTTTCGACTTCGCGGAAATCGGCGCCGTAAATTCGGGCGACGAATCTAGCATTTTCCCTGCCTGTTAGTGTTCGCTGAAAGCCACCGGAATAACCCATTGGCCACGACAGACGACTGGTGCGTATCACCTTACCTTTATCCGGCTTTTCAGCACCACCAATAATACGTATCAGCGTGCTTTTCCCTGCACCATTAGCACCTAGAATCCCGACACTTTGCCGATACGGAAACGTAAACGTGATGTTATCAAGTACCTTGTGCTGCTTATCGCCGAGCCCGTAAGACTTGGTTACTCCGTCAAGTGAAATCAATGGATCTACCGGCGTTGACGGTCAAAAAAGCTGAGCATCATCAATCCAAACGCAATCATAATCACAGCAAAGCTGAACACATAAGAAAGATCGACGTAACGGCTGTCAAAGCTCGCAAACATTGTTGATCTTATAGATTCAATGCAATGTAACACCGGATTATAAAGCGCATATTCGCGAGCCTTAGGCGGTAGAATGTCAGCAGTAAAAAACAACCCGGAACAAAGAAACAGTGGGCGCCCAAGTACCGCCTGGGCGATTGACGAAATGAACTCGTAGCGGATGGTTAACGCGCCGATCACCAAACCCAATCCTAATCCCAGTGCCACCAACAGAGCCAATGTCACCAGCACGCCAAGCGGATCGTAGACCTGGAAGGTATACCCAAGCGCATAACAACCGCAAAGCAGTAAAATAAACACGGTAATCGACAACAGCACATTAACGATCACCGACGCAAATATCAGATCAGTTTTAGAAACCTGCGGAAACATCAGTAATGGATTGTTTGTTTTTGCCTCACCCGCAATGGCAGCGTAGAGATCACGAAACATCAAAAAGGGCGCAATTCCGGTAACAAAAAACAACGGCACGTCGACACCGGATTGACTGGTGCGACCAAGCAGTTGAAACATAGCGACAAACAGAGTGATAAACAGGCAGGGCTCGAGCAACGCCCACATAAACCCCAGCCGCCGTCCCCCAAAACGACCTTTTACATCTCTTAGAATTAACGCATGCAGTACCCGACACTGAATAGTGAATGCGCCATCTCTTTCGACCTGCCCTGCCAGAGAAGCCACGTGTGTCAACAACCTGCCTGAGCGTATTGCCGGCTGGCCAGCGTATTCACCTTGTGCAAGCTAAACATGGTTATAGTCACCAGAGATGCTATTGATCAACGATGTGACTAACAGGAATATCCTGCCATCCACTCCGTTGATCTTTACAACTCAGTCTGTCAACCGGGTTAGCTGCATTCGACATATGTTGTGTGTATCGCCGGCAACTTCTGCCATTGGCAGAAAAGTACTCAGACACCACAGTCACTGTGCTGGTCAGTCCGGTACCCGGATCAACAAAAGTCTGTGGCAACCCGATTCGCGCTCCGGCGATCAGCTCCATCACACCTGTACTGCCAGCGGTGACACTCACCGGTCGTACTGCCGAGTTACCATAGTCTGCCGGCATGCGTGTACAGGCAACACTTATCAACATCAAAATCGTACACAGTAAGAGGCGCAACAGGTTAATCATCAATCGCCACCAAATATTTCAAGCACACCGCAGATACGCTGATTCTCATCATTGCGTGAAGAAACAACCACCAGTGCTCTGACTTTGTGTTCACGCATTAATAACTCAGCGTCGACAATCAGATCATCGGCAGATACACAGACCGGGGTTGGTGACATATATTCTTCTACCGGTGCTGACATCACGCTGTTTTCAGCCAACATAGCGCGCCGCAAGTCACCATCAGTAAATATACCAAGCACTTGATGCGCGCGATGCACAATCACCAGCCCCAGACGCGAGGAGGTCATGGTCATCACTGCAGTCGAGACGCTGTCTTGCGGACCGCATAACGGCAGGTCGGTTGAGCGCATAACATCACGCACCCGGGAATGCAGGCTTTTGCCGAGCATGCCACCGGGATGAAAGTTGGCAAAGTCTGACGGTTCGAAATTCTTGGCTTTCATCAGTGATACCGCTATTGCATCACCAACCGCCATCGCGACCAGTGTTGATGTCGTCGGTGCCAGATTGTGCGGGCAAACCTCTCGTTCTACCGGAAGGACCAGTGTGACATCAGCGGAATCTCCGATACTCGAACCTTCGCGCCCGACCAGACCAATAATCTTGTTACCAAAGTATTTGATCGATGGAAGCAACTTGACCACTTCTTCCGTACCACCGGAATTAGAAATAAGCATCACGACATCCTGGGGGGTAATCATTCCAAGATCACCGTGTATCGCTTCAGAAGGGTGTATGTAAAACGCCGGTGTTCCGGTCGAGGCCAGTGTTGCGGCAATTTTTTGACCGACAATGCCGGATTTACCAATACCAATGACGATAACCCGTCCACTACAGGCAACGATTAACTTTATTGCTTCATCAAAGGTATCGCCCAGCCCACCGGCAATACTGGCAAGCGCCGCTGACTGTGAGAGTATTGACTCGCGCGCAATATCCACCATCGAAGTGGATTCACTCCGTAGCGTTTTTTTATTGTTCCAAATGGAAGTCACTTCAGCCAACACAGTCCCCGTCAAGCGTTTGTCAGATACACTCCAGCCACTGGCGGGCCGGTTTAGATCAGAGGAGGCTAGAGCAATTTCCACGCCGGGGTCACTGCACTTAAACAGTGATGCTGCTGACGCGTGTCAGGACTCTCGGGTCAGGGACTCGAGTCTTTTTTCTGCGCTTTCACGATCAAAAGAGAACGGCAGGTTGGCCGCCGCTTCCAGCGCGCGTGAGTAGTAGTGAATTGATTCGCGATGTCGCGCCAGATTGTCGAGCACAACAGCATAGTTGTAGAGATAGTCAGCATTGCTGTCGTCGCCCTGTAAGGCGGTTGAATACGCAGACTCCGCCTCTGACCAGCGTATGTTGCGCGCAAAATAGTTGCCTAAAATAGCAAATAGTGCTGCTGGGCCGCCCTGTTGCCTGGCATGTTGCTGCAATTCCAGTTCGATGATGCCACCTTTGGCAGACGGCAGATTCAACAAGCCGGAAAACGCTGCTGCATCGTCAGGTTTAAGTGACAGCAGATGCCTGAAGTGCTGTTCGGCAAGCTTATAGTCACCCAGAAACTGTGCGCTCGCCGCAATCCCGAGGTTGGCATCCCTGGAATAGGGATCGTACTGAACTGCACGCTGATAAATCTTCAGCGCCTGATCATAGTTCTGCATTTGATATTCGTTATAAGCCTGTGCAACCAGCTGGTTGGAATTATCAACAGCAGGCACAGTCAGGCTCTGCTGTACTGTCAGGCTGACTTCCGGTTCGCTTGCTGAATTGTCCGATCCGGATTTGTCTTTAACTGTTTTGTTTGGTTTATCCGGCAGTAATTTATCGGGCTCCCTGTCTTGCGCAGTCGCTAATGGTACCGGTTGCCTTTTTGTTTCTTCTTTTACTATCTCAGTGGTTGTCGCCACTGATGGCATTTCGTTTTTAGCGGCAGCAGCGCTAAGAGACCGATTCTGTTCAATCAGTCGTTGAATCAACGCCTCTTGAGCATTAACTGCAGACTGAAGGTTCTGTAACTCAGCCTTGAGCGAATCGAGTTCGTTCTGTTTCCCTGCAGACTGTTGCACGTTATCGGTAATCACATGCTCTGTTTTATCACCAGCGATGTTATCTGCATGCAGCACAGGTGAATTAACGGCGGTATTGCCCGCGACCGTTTCTGCCGGTGTTACAACGGCCACCACATCAGAAACCGGTACTTCCTGCGGTACCTGCGACTTCACACCCGGGTCACTATCACGGACCTGCTGCACAGCAAAGCTTGATTCCGGTTGAGCTTCCGGCTCAGGCACAGCAGCTGGTGATTGCGCACCGTTGATAATGGCATCGTTTGCTGCCAGCCGTGCATTTAACGCGGCAGTTTCTCTTTGCAATTGCTGAAACTCACGATCAAAGTACGCATTATTCTGCGAGATCAGGGCATACAAACTGCCGACCAGCCCAAGCGCCGCCAGTGCAACAATCAGATAAAAAACCGGGTCGAGGCGACGCAACCCCAAACCACCCCGAGGTGCCGGGGGATGAACCGTTGCACCCTCGTTGTCACGGGTATTGGTATCCGGTGTTTCTGTTTTTGATTGGCCGGCAACGGCTCCAGCAGTCGAACCACTGCGGCGAGACTCGTTGCTCAACACATCATCGACATCCACAAAAGGAATACGAGAGTCACCTTGCCTGTCTCCCGAACTCATTGCGTTTGAATGCTACCGGCAAGGCACATGATCACTGCAGCGCACCGGCTATACCCGGTGGCACCAGCAACTGCCGCTTCTGATGTGGCACGAAACGATTTAGTTGATCTGCATGATGATCAAGGTCGGCATCGCGAATGACGGTGGGTCTGAGGAACACAAGCAACTCGGTTTTTTCCAGTGTGTCGGTATCGCGCGAGAACAAACGACCGAAAAGTGGCACATCTGCGATTCCGGGGAGTCCGGCACGTCTACTGTCGCGCCTATTTTGCATCAGCCCGCCGATGATTGCGACCTCTCCACTATGCACGCGCAGCAGCGACTCCATTTCACGCACCTGAATTTCCGGAATCAGGTTCTTGATCTGCCCCTGACCAGCCAGTGCCGGGCCGGGATCTTCGGCAAAATTAAGAATCCGGGATATTGTCGGACGCACATTCAAAATCACCTCGTCATCAGCAGAAATAAAGGCTGTAACATTCATCACCAACCCTACCGGTACAGAATGCACAGTGCTGTCAATCTGTGTGCGCACTTCCCCGCCTTCGCTTTCCTGCTGGTTCACTTTAAAAGTGAAGTAGACGCGGTTATCAACAACCTTCAACACCGCCGGCTGGTTGTTAAGCGCTATAATTTTCGGGCTTGAAAGCACCTGCACATCACCAAATTGCTGCAGTAACTTAAGCGTCGCTGTGACATCACCCAAAGATCCACCGGTGCTTCGATAAGTCAGCAGATTGTCAGGGCTTGCGGTTGCATCAGCAGCTTGCGGTGATCCGGATAACAGCTGCGCATACTCAATGGCGGTACCCCCATCGTTATCCAGCAGTCGCCAGTCCACACCAGATTCAAAACTGTCGTTTAAAGTCACCTCAACGACTGTTGCCTCTATTAGTACCTGACGTTTCGCACTACCAACCGTGTTCTTTATTAGCTCATCAATCAACAGATGCTGCGCCGTCCGCGCCCGCACCGTGATCAGACCCGCTTCCCGGTTAACAAATATATTCTCGCTGTTTTCCCCGCTAGCCGCAGATTCAGACTCTCCGACAATGCCGGCAACACTGCCGATCAACGCTTCCCAGAAATTATTCTCGGAGGTGTTTTCAATACTCATTCGAGAACCGTTAGCCGCACTATTAGCGCTGGTACTATCAGGTGACACACGCAGGCTACCGACCTGCGTTGTCAGTTCGACACTGGTTTTAGAACTGCGGTTAATATTGAGGTAATCAACACGATAGGTTTTGATCAAAGGGTCATCTGCTTCCACCAGCAGGCCGCCATCCTGCAACCGATAGCGAAGCGGCACCTGGTGCGCAATTTTCCGTAGTATCAACTCAAGCGGCTGTTGCACCGCATTCAAGGTAATATCCCCGGTCACGTCACCCACAATATCAAGGTCAAGTGTGGTATCCCTGGCAATGGCGAACAATACTTCCTCTACCGGCAGTTTTTGCACTACCACGGTGTAAAGTTCTGTTGGTATTGATGGTTCAACCGAACGATCAGCTGCGCTGGCACGACGTATTGCCGGCACCGGTAACAGTGGCATTGGTGCGGTAGCTTGCGGAATAGGCACAACAGGGGGTACGCCGGTAGGGATTTTTTTATCCGCAACAGGCGGGCGGATTTGACATCCGGCCATCAACACAACAAATAAACAACAAACACCATACAATCTACCGAACACTACAAACATCCCGCTTAAACATCACTACGCGTAACGACGAGGTCAGCACCAGCAAGTCATGTACCACGACCAGAGCAACCACTCATGCTAAACGTTGTGCTGTTTGAGCCGGAAATTCCACCAAATACCGGTAATATCATCCGCCTGTGTGCAAACACAGGATTCCGGTTACACCTGATTGAACCACTGGGATTCAGCCTTGAAGAAAAACAGCTACGGCGCGCCGGACTCGACTACGGTGATTTAACCGACATGCAACGCTGGCAAAGTTTTTCGCAATACCTGGAGCAAAACGACCAGCACCCGATTTACGCCTTTACCACCAAAGGGTCAACGCGCTATGACAGCGTTCACTATCAGCCTGGTGACAGCTTGGTGTTTGGACCAGAAACGCGCGGTCTTCCGGATAATATCCTCAATGCACTACCCGACAACCGCAGAATATGCCTGCCGATGCAGGTGGGCAGCCGCAGTTTGAATCTATCGAACGTGGTTGCCATTGCTGCCTACGAGGCATGGCGACAAAACGGGTTCTGTCAGAGCGCGGCAAAAACAGACTAACCGGGCTATTCAAACTCAGCTTTGCTTTGACGATTGAGCAGCGCACCGACCGCAGCACGCGCCGAGCTGTCATTTTCCAGCACACCATAGAGCTGTTCAATGATAGGCAGTTCGACTTGATGCGCTATACCCAGTGCATGAGCTGCACGTGTTGCAGCAATGCCTTCGACAGACTGACCCACCCTGTCCAACGCCTCTGACACGGATAGCCCGTCCGCAATAGCCAGCCCGAAGCGCCGGTTGCGAGACAGATTATCGGTACAGGTAAGAATAAGGTCCCCCATCCCGGACAACCCCATCAGGGTATCTTTGCGTGCACCAAGCTTCTCTGCAAGTCGCATTAACTCGGCAAGTCCACGGGTAATCAACGCTGCTCTGGCATTGGCACCAAAGCCAAGACCATCGGAAATCCCCGCTGCAATTGCATAGATATTTTTCAATGCACCACCTACCTGCACACCGCGAATATCATCTGTTGAGTAAACGCGGAATCTTTCGTTATGCATCCAGTCACTGACTTCTGTTGCGTACTTCTGATGATTAGCGGCAACCGTAATCGCAGTCGGTAACCCTGCCACCAGTTCTGCTGCAAACGTGGGTCCGGAAACAATGGCATGATTCCGATCCGGTCTGGCCTCTTCAAGTAATTCGCTTAACAAACGACCTGTACCGGGCTCAAATCCTTTGCAGGCCCAGATCAGTCCGGCATCTGCGGGTGCGTGGTCTGACACCTGCTGCACCAGTTCGGCAAATCCGTGACTGGGCACAGCCACTAAAACCTCATCGGCAGCGTCGAGTGATGCGGCAAGATCTGATGAATAGCAAAGGTTATTCGAGAGCTTAAGATCGGGCAGATAGCGTTGATTAATGCCAGTGGCCGCCATCTCACGCATTGCAGAAGCAGAACGGCCCCACAGAGTCACTGCGTGACCGTTTCCGGCAAGGTGGCTGGCAAGTGCAGTCCCCCAGCTACCAGCGCCCGCTACGCAAAAGCGCGTTGCTTCAGTCACGCCAGTCTGGTGCTTAACCGTTGAGTTTACTGCTGTGTTTCAGGTGCAGGTGCGTTTTGTTCTTTTGAATTTGCATTGGCATGCTGTGCATACAACGCATCAAAATTTATAGGATCGAGCAGCAACTGAGGGAAACCACCCTTCACTGCCAGATCGCAAATAACTTCGCGTACAAACGGAAACAGAACACTGGGAGCATAGCTGCCCAGCAGATGCCCCATCTCGCCTTCACCAAATCCGGCAATAGTAAAAAGTCCCGATTGCTGTACTTCAGCAAGATAGGCTGGCTTGCTTTCAAGCTCCACAGTAACCGTAATAATCAGAGTACATTCGTACAGATCATCTTTAATGTTGCGGTTTTCTGTGTTGAGCTGCACCTTGACTTCAGGTGTCCACTGCGATTGCTGGGTAAAAATCTCAGTAGAGCGCGGCGTTTCAAATGAAATGTCTTTAACAAATACTTTTTGAACGCGAAAACTCTGCTGGGTACCCGCTTCACCGCCGGCAGCGGTTGTTTCTTCAGCCATTGATAGAACCTTGGAAGATCTTTGTTAGAAAATTATAAGAGAATTATTGAAGCGATGAGCTTCAGTCTGCAGCTAGCAATGCATCAAGCTCGCCATCAGTTTCGAGCTCGTGTAGATCATCAAAACCACCCACGTGATGATCGCCTATAAAAATTTGTGGCACTGTTCGACGACCGCTGCGTTCCATCATTACCTGCTTCTGCTCAGCGTCTTTATCAACCCGAATGGTGTCGTATTCAACGCCCTTTTTATCAAGCAGTCGCTTAGCGGCATGACAAAATCCGCACAACCCGGATTCGTAGATAAGTACAGATTTGTTAGCCATAGTTTGTTGTGACTCCGCCGTGGTGCTTGCCGTTATTTGCTGCCGATTATGTCTTGGTGCTAACCGGCATGTTGGCTTTTTCCCACCCAACCATACCGCCTGCAAGCGTATACACTGATGGAAATTCCGCCTTACGCAACTTCCCTGCCGCGCGACTTGCCCGCGCACCGTTTGCGCAATAGACGATCATGGGTTTGTCCTTCGACTTTTCAAGCTCGGTCATGCGCTTGTCAAAAGTAGACAAAGGCATATGGCGAGCGGACAGCACGTGACCGCGCTTGAACTCGGCATCGTCACGAACGTCGATAAACAAACCATCTTCATCGTTTTGCAGCCGGGTAGCTTCAATCGGGCTGAGCTGCTTTACGCCAGAAAACAGTCGCTGGTACTCATAAAAGGCAATCATGCCGATCACTAACGTCAAAGCGAAAAAAAGTATCGGGTGATTGCCAACAAATTCAGGTATTCGGTTCATTGATTTTCAGTGTAGTCGATGAAACTTGCGCAACGCGCGATAATACACCCACGATCAGTGGAATGCGCAGCTAATTGCCAGGAAAAGGCTCCCGGGCATTCAACAGGCGGGCGAAAGCACAATTATTGCGCACACCGTTCGAAAATTCAGCATTCCGATTAAACAGCAACACAAAAAGGCCAGTGTCCAGTGAGCGGAGAGTCCGTCCTCTACACAGTTTTTCTGATTTTTACCGGCGGGGCCGTGGTGGCGACGGTGGCTTTGTATGCACGCCAGTCGGTACTACTCGCCTACATTGCACTGGGACTGCTGGCTGGCCCGCATGTGCTCGGGCTCATCTCGGATCCGACACTGGTCGATGAGATTGCCAGGGTCGGCATTATCTTCCTGCTGTTTCTACTGGGCCTGAACCTGGAACCGGATGAACTGATCAAGCTGATTCGCGAAGCCACCGTGGTGACGTTGTTAAGCAGCATTACCTTCGGTCTGTTTGGCTTTGTGATAGCAATGAGCTTTGATTTCAACCCGACCGACAGCCTGGTAATCGCCGCCGCGATGATGTTTTCATCAACGATTATCGGTTTGAAACTGCTGCCAACCAGTGCTCTGCATCATCAGCGCATGGGTGAAATTATCATCAGTATTCTACTGCTGCAGGATATTATCGCTGTGACCGTGCTGCTGCTGGTGGAAGGTCTGGGAGCTAACGAATCACCTGTGATTCGGATTGCAGGCATGCTGCTGATGCTGCCGGTGCTCAGCATCTCGGCGTACTTTATATCGAAAAAAGTTCTATCCCGACTGCTGCAAAAGTTTGATCAGATTAACGAATATATTTTTCTGCTAACTATTGGCTGGTGCATGGGGCTGGCAGAACTCGCCCATGCGTTATCGCTGTCGCACGAAGTAGGTGCCTTTATCGCTGGCGTGACCCTGGCCGCCAATCCGATCGCCAGATACATTGCCGAAAGCCTGAAACCGTTGCGGGACTTTTTTCTGGTCATGTTCTTTTTCGGTCTGGGGGCGGGTTTTGATATCAGCGCAGTGCCGCAGGTCATTATCCCGGCCTGTCTGCTGGCAATCACCATGATCGTATTGAAACCGGCGATATTCAATCTGTTGCTGAGACGCGAAAAAGAGAAAAAGCGGCTGGCCAGTGAAATCGGTGTCCGATTGGGTCAGATCAGTGAATTTTCATTGCTGGTGGCGGTGGTGGCGGTCAGTGCGGGTGTGATCACCGAACGCGCCTCTCTTTTGGTGCAGACCGCGACCATTCTGACGTTTGTGTTTTCTTCGTACTGGATTGTCAAACGCTACCCGACGCCGATTGCTAACGATGCTTCGCTTAGGCGGGATTGAGCGACGGCACTTTTAAACGCGAGCTTCGGCACCTCACTGCGATAGACCCTCCCGCACGCGGGCGTAAGCAGGGAGGGTAATGTCGTGCCTGTTACTGCAGTCTCATGCGGAAGGTAGTTTTTGAGATTCCGCAGAGCTACTTGGTTGCCATGTATTCGATAGCCAGCCTAAGCTCGGCATCGCTCAACTGTGACCCACCGCGAGCTGGCATCGCGCCCTTACCGGCAATGGCACTGGCCAGCAGTTTGTCCATTCCCATCGACAATCTTTCATCCCAGGCAGCCTTGTCACCATACTTTGGAGCATTCGCCACACCGCTGATGTGACAACCGGCGCACAGGGTATCGACCACGGTTTTAACATTCGCTGGCACTTCACCCGTTGGTGCAGCTGCAACCGCGGTAGCAGTCTCTGCAGTAGCGGTTTCTGCTGTGGCAGTTGTTTCTGCGGTCTCCTGCTGCGTTTCTTCGGTCGCTGTGGTCTCTGTCGTTTCACCGGTTGACGCTGATTCCACTGCCTGTGCTGTTTCTGTGTCGCTTTGTGTGGCAGCAGTGTCGGTACTCTTGCCTGTTGCCTGCTGAATCATATAACTCACCGCTTGAGAAATTTCTTCATCATTCAGGCTGGTTTCGGCTCGTGGCAACATAGCGCCTTTGCCGTTAATCACGCTCGCGGTCAGTGTCTCGAGGCCTTTCGCTTCAAGTGCACGCCAGGCGGCAGCATCATCGCTTCGCTGTGCTCCGTAGAGACCATCCTGGTGGCAACCGGCACAGTTGGTCGCAACAACCGCTTTTACCCGCAGCGGAATATCTGAGCTAACAGTACTGGCAACAGCACTGGTAGTAACCTGCGCTGTTTCGGTCGTCGCTTCCGCGTTGCCTGTCTCAGTAGTTTCTGCGACCGGAGCTTCTTCTGATGCTGCTGGTTCAGCGGCATCTGAGTCTTCCGTTTGTGCTGTCGCTTCAGTGGTTTCTGCCGTAGTGGTTTCTGCCGTAGTGGTTTCTGTGATAGCAGACTCTTCAGTCGCAGTGGCTGTGACAGCAGGCTGCACATCGGCTACCGGTGCTGCTGCTGACGACTGATCTACCCGGCTCTTGCCAACCGGCGCAATCTGTTGTGCCTGCTCACGTTGTACCAGTGGATCTGAAGCACGATCTGATGCCGGTGAAAACATATTAGCCATTACCGCGATAAAAACGGTAAACACCACCAGTGCACCAAGCACAAAGACAAATGTTCTAAAAAAGCTGGAGTCGTCATTCTGACTCATTCGGAGTCTCCTTAAGGGTAAGTAACCGGGTTATTCCGCGACCCTTGATCTGCCCACCGGCATGAGTCGCTCTTGTTGTTGGGATACGACCAGCGGATCGGACAACGAATCCGACGCAGGCGAGAACAGATTTGCCATCAGCATAATAAAGAACGTAAAAAACACAAGCGCGCCAAGCACTGCGGCAAAAATTATAAATGACTGAGAGTCGTCTGTTGTGCTGCTCATAAAACGTTGCCTTAATAACAATAAAATATAACGATAGACTGAATGTATTTGGTATACAGAGAACTGCTGGTACTGCGGCGCCGCGAATCGCCGGAATTCTAGCAACTAGCGTCAGCAACCACCAGCAAACCGAACCATCCGACAGGAGTATTCAACGACTACACGCAAAAAAGCCTGGCAATCAGCCGCCGAAGACGCGGCGCAACAGCTCTGTTGTCCGCTTGAGCGGATTATCGCGAATGGCTTTCTCTTCTTTGGCGATATAGTGAAATATCCCCTGCATACCCAGCTCTACCACATGGCCGGTCAGGTCTGCATCGACAGCCGGTGCAAACGGAATCTGACGATACTGGACCAGCAACTCATTAAACGCACGCACCGCACCAACCTGACCGAGACTGTCATCGACGATCGGACGCATCGCTTCGGCAAGTCTTGGCCCCATAGCGTTTTGAAAATATTGCGTCGCTGCGTCATCCGGACCATTAAGAATGCCTTTAGCGTCGGTCAGTGTCATTTGCTGAATAGCGCCAATGAAAAGTGACTTCGCTTTTGGCGTTGCCAGTTCGGCAGCTCGATTAAGCCTCACTTCCAGAGAATCGAAGCCGCTCTGCAATCCGACCTTGGCCGCCACTTTTTTGGCTCGATCCAGTGCGGTTGGCAGCGGAATGTGCGCCACCGGATCCGCATTAAAACCGTCGGTTTGTCCAAGCTGCTGTACCACCTGCTGAGAACCAATTGACAGCGCTTCTTTTAATCCAAGCGAAATTTCATTAATAGAAAGGTCGCCACTGCCTTCACTCAGCACCTGCCCGGCAACCTGCTCCAGTTCATCCAGTACGGACGAGGTATTGGCACACCCGCCAAGGAGCATCAGCACTCCAATTGTGAAACTCAGTCGCATCGTAAACACCTCATAGTTAACAGCACGCGAGGACAGGAACGCCTCCGGAAGCCTCATTATAGTTAGCCGCGTCGCACACTGGTGAAAACCGACATGCTTATTTGCAGATCGCAACAATTGCACCCGCGACCCTACCTGTGTGTCCTGTGCTTCACCGGCCTCTGCGACCTGTCTCTCATAACCACCACTTGCTCCTGTTAAAGCCGATTCAATGGAGCGGATGTTGCAGCCACGCACAGATAATTCTGTGTTTTGCGGAAGGTGACATCGGGGGTCACGGTCATCACTAAAATTATGATTACCACTACAGTAGTACCAACTTGCAGGCCACTACCATGAGCGTGGCAGTTAATGCACCACCGCAGCCCGGTGCCAACAGACAATCCCTGAACAACGCCGGTGTGGGTCCTGTAGGCGGCCAGCCAAGATCGAGCAACGATGAAGCGGCGGCCCCGATCAGGCAGACCGGTCTCAGTGCAGAACTCGCCGATCGCTGGTTGCTGTGGCAAATTAAAATGATCGCCGATGTCATTACCGGTTGCGTGTATTCACCCGACGGTAAACCACTCGCCATCCGTCCGCGACAAGCATCCGGTATTGAACAGCTCGATCGCAGCGCCGCTGAAGTCGTGCAGACGCAGCAGGCTGTCGTCAACACTGAAATCCCGTTCGGCCAGCTCAACGGGCGACTGGGTGATGTGATCGCAACACCGGTAAAGGATGGCGAAAACACACTCGCCATTGTTGCCTTGCTCATGGCGCCTCGACCGCAATCGCGTCAGAACGTGGTATTGCAGCTGCTGCAATGGGGAGGGTACTGGCTGCATTCCCTGAGTCAGCTTTCCGATGGCATAGAACAGGATGCCGGCACATTTACGCACGGCTTACTCGGTACCGTGCTGCGACACAGCAACTCTCACAAGGCCTGTATGGATATTGCCAGTCGACTGGCAATCCGACTCGACTGCGATCGCGTCACCATCGGTCTGCGTCGCGGTGTGGTGGTGAGAACAGAGTGCATCTCGCACCTTGCAAGCTTCGACTCACGCACACAACTGGTCAGACGTCTCGAGGCCGCTATGGAGGAGTCTCTGGATCAAGGCATTGCCATCGCTATACCCACGTTAACCAGCGGCCAAAATGCTATAGATCAGGCACATCGGGACTTATCTAATCACAATAACCGCTGCTCGGTTATGACACTGCCACTGCAGGGTCAAAACGGCAACTACGGTGCTATTGTTTTTGAACGCGATGCTCGACAACCGTTTGATAACGATACCGAACAATGGTGTGAATCGGTACTGTCTGCCGTTGCTCCGGCGCTGGAGTTAAAAAGATTTGAAGAACGACCACTGACCAGTAAAGCAGTTGACTCTGCCCGTACAGGTCTTGCCGACCTGTTTGGCCCTAAGCACCTTAAGCTCAAAGCAACTGCTGCCTGTGTTGCTCTGGCACTGGTACTTGGCTCTGTGATCGACGGTGATCATCGCGTATCCGCACCGGCAAGTATTGAGGGTGCAATGTCTCAGGTAATTGCAGCACCCATTGCGGGCTTTATTAAATCATCCAGTGTCCGTGCCGGTGATACGGTTACAGAAGGTCAGGTACTGGCCACACTGGATGACCGTTCACTGCAGCTCGAACTTAAGAAATGGCTGGGTGAAGAGAGCAAGGTTAAAAAAGCCTACCAGGAAGCACTGGCCAAACGCGCTCGCACAGAGCTCAGTATACTTCGCGCCAAAGCAGATCAAATTGATGCAGAGCTGTCACTGGTCCGTGAACGCATAGATCGCACAGAACTTAAAGCACCCTACGCAGGCTTTGTGACCAGCGGTGACCTCAGTCAGTCTCTGGGTTCCCCGGTAGAGATAGGCGAAGTGCTTTTTGAAGTTGCACCGCTTGAAGAATATCGTATCGCCATCGAAGTTGACGAACGCGATATGGCAGGCGTTGCCGAAGACAAATCAGGTCAGATGGTTATTGCAGCACTGCCCGGTGATCCTAAGCCGTTTACCGTTGATCAGGTACTGCCGGTAGCCATATCCGGGGAAGGCAAAAGTTACTTCCGCGTTGAAGCAAAACTCGATCAGGACACACCAGATCTGCGACCGGGTATGGAAGGCATTGCCCGCATCAACATGGGTGAGCGAAAAATTATCTGGATATGGACACATAAGATTATAGATCGCATTAGTCTTTGGCTTTGGACTAAAGGCTGGTAGTTCCCGATGATCGATACTCCAGAGCCCACCGCCGCAGAAGAACCAATCCCCGAACAGTGGAGTCACATTGCCAATCTGGCTCCCAGACTGCACAGCCATATCTCGGCACACCCGCAAAACTTCAGAGGGTCCCGATGGTACGTGATCAGTGATACCGCACGCGGTCGTCACATGCGTATTAATGAATCTGCTTATGCCTTTGTCGGCAGGCTCGATGGTGAAAACACCATTGAAGAAATATATCAGAAGATCACTGCTTCGCAGGCAAGCATTACCCGTGAAGAAATACTCGGCGTTCTGAGCCAGCTTTTCCATGCCGGTATTATCCACAGCGGATTACCTGCAGATGTAGAACAGCTGTTTAAGCACAATCGCATGGAAAAAAGTAACACACGGATTAAAAAATTCATTAATCCACTGGCACTGCGCTTTCCGCTGTTCGATCCGGACAACTTTCTCAATAAAACCGTGACTGCAATTCGTCCGTGCTTCTCGGCGACCGGTGTGTTTATCTGGGCATTGGTAGTTGCATTCGCGCTGGTCATGCTGTTGGTTCATTTTCAGGAACTCACCGCAACGCTTAAGCAGGACATTCTTGCACCGCGCAATATCATCCTGACGATCGCTATATTTCCGATCATGAAACTCTTCCACGAGTTTGCGCACGCCTATACCGTCAAGACATGGGGCGGTGAAGTGCATGAGATGGGCATCTCACTACTGGTGCTAATGCCGGTACCGTATGTCGATGCATCAGCGGCATGGTCATTCAAAGAAAAGTACAAACGCGCACTGGTCGGTGCATCAGGCATGATTGTCGAGCTCTTTGTGGCATCTCTTGCTTTTATTATCTGGACGCTGGTGCAACCCGGATTAATCAAAGACGCAGCCCTGTCAGCGTTTTTGATCGGTAGCGTTTCCACCATTCTGTTTAACGCCAACCCGCTACTACGTTTTGACGGATACTACATACTGCAGGATCTGATCGAAATACCCAACCTTTATAGCCGCGCTGGCAAATACAACGCGTACCTGTTTAAAAAATACGTGCTGGGACAACCAGCGGCGATTTCTCCCGCCACAGAATCCAGTGAACAAAGCTGGCTATTCGGATACGGTATCCTGGCCTGGTGCTACCGGATGTTTATTTCGTTGGTCATTGCTTCTTTTCTGGCGGGCAAGTACTTCATTATCGGACTGGCACTGGCCGTATGGTCGCTCACGCTAATGATTGTGCTGCCAATTTATCGTGGACTTAAGTACCTGGTGTTTGACAGCTCACTGGGTGGTTTGCGCACGCAGGCAGTCGGTCGAACCGCAGCACTTACAGCGGCAGTGATGTTTACCATTTCAATTATTCCTTTTTCACTCTACACCAACGCCGAAGGAATAGTATGGGTACCTGATCAGGCACAGATCTATGCCGGTACCGATGGATTTGTCAAAGAAGTTACGCATCAGTCAGGCACAGAAGTCGGTGCAGATGAAGTTGTTCTGCAACTTCGCAACCCCGATCTGGCCACCAGACAGACCGTGCTTGAAGCCCGGGTGACTGAGCTCAATGAGCGTTATAAAAGTGAAAAATTCACTGATCCACTGGCCGCAGACCAGACTGCCGAAGAACTCCTGGCTGCAGAAGCTGATCTTGACTCACTGCTGCATGAGCAGAGTGAGCAGTCACTTAAAACATCCGTTAGTGGAACCTTCGTTGTTTCCAAAGACCAGGCCACCATTGGCCGGTATGTAAAGAAAGGCGAACCTGTTGCCTACGTAGTTAACCCTGAAGAGCTGGTGGTGCGTGTTGTCATACCTCAGGCTTCGGTCGGACTGCTCAACCGTGAGACACACAAAGTAGAGGTGCGTCTGGCAGATAATCCGGCACATACCATTAACGGCTCAATAGTTCGCCAAACCCCTTCCGGCAGCAACGCTTTGCCAAGTCGCGCACTCGGTGCGGTTGGTGGTGGGGAAATTGCTGTGGTTGACAATGACAAGAACGGAACTACCACTGCCGAAAAAGTATTTCAGGTCGATATCGCACTGCCTGATGCCAGCTCGGTTGCAGGCCTCGGTACGCGGGCTTTTGTTCGAATTAATCATGGTCGGGAAATACTCGTACAGCAATGGCTGCGAAGAGTGCAGCAACTACTGTTAAACACCCTACCCTTTTAGCTATACGCGCAGAGAATAAACATGCGAAAGACTATTACTACACTACCACTTGCCGCGTTAATGTTTACTTCGTTGGCTGCAAACGCTCAATCAACCCAATCTGAGTCAATTGATTCACTCGACTCGGGGCTGGCGGGGATGGACTGCATTGTAGAACCCAGCCAGGTTGTTGAACTTGGCACCAGTGTCGCCGGTGTAATCGATCAGATGCTAGCAGAGAAAAACGACTTCGTTAGCGAAAGCGAAATTGTTGCGATGCTCGATTCACGACTCGAAATGGCAACGCTCGAACTCGCGACAGCCAGAGCATCCATCGATACATCATTAAACCTGCGACGCGAAAACGCACACTTTGGCCAGCGCACACAAAACCGCAATCAGAAGCTCTTTAAAGAAGCAACCATCTCTGCGCAGGACATGGATAAGGTTCGTACCGAAGCCTACATTGCACAGCTGCAGGCTCGCCAGGAAGAAGACAATCAGCGCATTGCACAACTTGAAGCAGAGCGAGCCCGACAGGCACTGGAGCAACGCACTGTCAGATCTCCAATCAACGGCGTTATCATGGAGCGATACAAATCCATCGGTGAATATGTCGAGGCAGAACCGGTCTACCGAATTGCCAACCTTGATCCGCTGCACGTTGAATTGATTGTACCGGTTAAACACCTCGGTCAAATCGAACGCGGCATGAAAGCACAGGTATCGATTGATCTCGAACAAGACTCAGAAACCAACCACGTTGCAGTAGTTAAAAGTGTAGATAGAGTCGCAGATGCAGCGAGCGGTACGTTTGGCGTGCTGCTGAGCATGCCGAACTCCGGCTTGAGAATCCCCAGTGGTGTGCGCTGCCAACTGAATTTTGAAATCGAATAGACACAGTAAGCAGAAAGAAAGCGGTGTTCACGATGTCCGTTTATTTCCCGACGGACACCGTAAATTGTGACTCACAACCGATTTGCCCGGCATTATGGCAGCCGCGCCTCGGTATTGTGCGGCGAGACAAACATTCATGGGTTACAAGCACTTTCAGTGTTTTGGCAGGCATGCCGACACAGTTTATATGGGTCTGTCGCCGCACATCTCAGGGTCTCAATCCACGGCGACCTGACTGGCGTGCCGGATAACTATGATTAACTTTTTAAAATCACCGCTTTTCCGTATTAGCTTCAGTATGATGATGCTCGTCATCTCATTACTGTTGGCCAGTGATTTTCTCGGGCTGTTTCCAAAGCACGATAACAATGCCCTCACAGAGCGGAAGTTCATTGCCGAAACCCTCGCAGTTCATGTTGCCATGGAACTTGAGCAGGAAGACGCAGAAAAAATCTCGGAACTATTGCGTACCACAGTAACGCGTAACTCTCTGGTTGAGTCTGTCGCCGTGCGGCGTGCCGATGGTACCTTTATCGACTCGTATGGCTCGCACCACCAATACTGGAATCTCGACTCATCGGACAGATCAACACCAACCCATGTACAGGTACCACTATTCGAAGGTGATAACCAGATAGCCACTGTCGAAATCCGCTACCACGCGCTTAACGCCGGTCGCTCAATTTTCGACAGACGTGCATCATTCGCGTCAGTCATTCTGTTTGTTGCCATATCAGGTTTTGGTGTTTTTTGCGTTTTTCTTAAAAAGACCCTGCGCGAACTCGACCCGGATGCAGTCATTCCGGAACGTGTACGCAAGGCCCTCGATACCCTTGCTGAAGGATTGCTGATTATTAACCGCGACGGGGAAATCGTATTTTCCAACGCCGCGTTCGCTCGCACCACCGGTATCGATGCATCAGAGTTAGCCGGCAAAAACTGCGCGTCTCTCGAGTGGGAAACCGACGGAACAGAGTCTTTGCCATGGGAACCACTGCTTAACGGTGGCGAACTCGCCAGCGGCGCATCCATTAAGTTGAATACCGGTTACCATCAGGTGTCCACCTTTACTGTCAATGCGACACCTATTGTGGCACGTGCAGATGAGATACGCGGCGCACTGATCACTTTCAATGACATTACCGAAGTAGAAATCAAAAACGCAGAGCTTCGCAATGCGCTGGTAAAGCTTGAAAAAAGCAAGCAGGAAATCACCAGACAAAACGAAGAACTCGAATACCTCGCCACCAGGGATCCACTCACCGGGTCACTGAACCGCAGATCATTCTTCAGTGGTTTTGAAACCATTTTTGAACAGGCCAACCTTAACAAGAACGAACTGACCTGCTTCATGACAGATATTGATCACTTTAAATCTGTCAACGATAACCACGGACACGGCGTGGGTGATGAAGTAATTAAATATCTCGCTAACGTACTTGCAGACCACGCCAGACCAAATGATCTGGTTGGCCGTTTCGGTGGTGAAGAATTTTGTGTAGTGATGCCGGCGACAACTATCGATGCCGCCATGAAGATTGCCGAGAAAATCAGAGATACCATAGAAAAATGCGAAGACGCAAATTTTACCGACAAGTGCAAAATCACGGCGAGTTTCGGTGTATCAACAATAAAATCCGGCGCCAGAAAACCCAATGATCTGGTAGAACAGGCAGACAAAGCACTCTACTACTCAAAAGAAAACGGTCGTAACAGAGTCACACGTTATAACCGCTCTTTTCAGAATGCACCTTCGGAACAGCAGGAAATCAATACTTCGCCAGCCAACAACGACGCGCCGGCGGTACCTGCACTAAAGTCAGTCCCTGTTCTTGCCACTCCGCGAGACAACTCCGGCAGCGGCATTACACCACCAGACAAATCCAGTGTAGACGCACTGCTGGCCAAGGCAATGGCCAAAGGAAACAATGGTAGCGTACCAATACTGACAGTACGTGAGACCCCGACAGTCGTACCGGTTGCTAACGACGACAACTCCGAATACGGCACGCTGCGACTGGACCGTACGCTATTGCTCGATCGTATTGAGCAGGCGCTAAATATCGCTACTAAAAACACGCACCATGTTGGCATTCTATTAATATCGATAGATGCGCTTCAGCGTATTAATGACACACTGGGCTTTTCGGTCAACGAAAAACTCTACCGGCAGATTAATGCACGTTTACACAGTACACTGCAGGATCAAAGTATTGCACGGCTGCTCGGTAGCGAAGATCAGAACTTTTCTATCACCCGCTACGGTGATACAGAAATATGTCTGACGCTGCACAACATCCGTCAGGTCATGGACTTCAATGAAATTCAAGACAGGATTCTTGAGAGTTTTGATCACACGATTACGGTAGATGGCCACGAAGTATACGTCGCTCTGGACACCGGGATCAGTGTATTCCCTAACCATGGTACCGATGCAGATGGATTAATCAGAAGCGCCAGTATCGCAATGCGCAAGGCCAGAGATACCGACGGTCAAAACAGCTTTGTGTACTTTTCACCGGAAATGAACGATGAGTCACGCAAGCTCATCCGACTCGAAACCGAGTTGCACCAGGCACTGTCCCGCAACGAATTGTTTGTTGCCTACCAGCCCAAAGTCGATCTGCGCAGCGGCGAAATCGTCGCTATGGAAGCACTGGTACGATGGAGACATCCGGAATTCGGCATTGTCTCGCCGGGTGATTTTATTCCGGTTGCTGAGAAAACCGGCCTGATCAACGAGATAAGCGCCTGGATAACCCGCGTGGTGTGTGCACAAATATCAATGTGGCATCAGGCAGGTCACAACGATATCAGCGTGGCGATCAACATTTCACCCATTGAACTTCGCAACGCCAATTTTGCAGACACCATCTTAAACGCAATACGCGAGTTTGATATACCACCGAGAAACCTCGAAGTGGAAATCACAGAATCACTCGTTATGGAAGACATGAATCAGGCAACCAAAACGCTCGAAAGACTCGACCGCCACGGCGTGGAGATCTCTATTGACGATTTCGGTACCGGCTTCGCCTCGTTAAGTTACCTGAAGCTCTTTCCAATCTCGAAAGTAAAAATCGATCGTTCCTTTGTATCAGACTTTTCACGCAACCCGGCTGATGCCAGAATTGTCAGCGGTGTGATTGCTATGAGTCACAGCCTCGGAGTAAGAGTCGTGTGCGAAGGTGTTGAAGAAGAAGCACAGCTACGCTTTCTGCAAGACCATCACTGCGATCAGGTCCAGGGCAATCTGCTCAGCCTGCCACTGAAGCGACAGGATGCTACCCGTCTGCTCAGTGATCCCCGCAAGGTGCAAAAAATCATCAAGGACTACAACGTGAATGAACTCGGACTGGCTGCCACCACCAGTGCCGGCACGCAGACTGTCATTACCGGTGTACTGAATTTGTTTCCTGAAGAAGAGCGCGATAAGCTGGCATCGTAATCCCGTGTTCGCTTCACGGAAACATCAGTCAACTGGTGTTTAACTCGGCACTGCAGATAAAAAATCACTCCGGAATATGATCGTTCAGTTATTCAAAAAGTACTGGTTGTTATTGCTTTCTGTCGCACTCAACGTCGTACTGGTTCTGGTCTGTTTAAGCATTCTGAAAACTGCGCAAAAATACTACGCAGAGTACCGCGTGTTCAGGCCGCAGGCGCACGGCATCAGCGAATCAACTGATATCACCCTCGCAGACAACACCGACTCAACCGTGGTGGTGCTCTATGGTGACTCCCGAATATCCCAATGGGATCCGCTACCGGTACTGGCCAACACCATTTTTATCGACGCGGGTATTGCCGGGGAAACCACCACCGAAATGCGCCGCCGGATAGATCATGATGTACTGAGGCACAAGCCGGATATCATCATGGTTCAGTCAGGGATGAATGATCTGACTGCATCGATTACCAAAGGCATTCCCAACACACAGGCAATGCTTGCAGAAATGCAGACAAACCTGACCTATTTTACTGAAGTATTTAAGGAAAGCGGCGCCAGAGTCATCCTGACACCAGTGTTGCCCGGCAAACCGCTCAATCTGCAACGAAAAATGTTCTGGCACGATGAGCTCGACAACAGAGTCAATGACACCAATGCGTTTCTGCAACAACTTGCAGCCCAACAGGGTGTTGAGTGGCTGGACCTGACACCGGCACTTTACAACAGCGACAATGCGCTGCGCATCGACTGGTATATCGATGCGCTGCACGTACAAAAGCCGGCCTATGAAGCACTCAATGCGCTCGTTGAGAAACACCTTTCAACGAATCCTTAATACGTCGCACCCGTAAACAAACAGTGACGCCAAGCTTTAAGCGTTAACGTCTACCACAACACGACCACGCACCTGCCCTTTCAGAATACCTTTACCAAGGTCAGGCAGCTCGGAAAGTGTTGCCATCTGGACCATTTGATCAATCTTGTCCATCGGCAGATCTTTTACCACTCTGCTCCATGCACGTACTCTGGGCTCGTAAGGCTGCATGACTGAATCGATCCCGAGCAGATTGACACCACGCAGTAAAAACGGAATAACCGTTGCCGGCAAATCTGCACCACCGGCAAGCCCGACCGCCGCAACCGACCCCCCGTACTTTATCTGCCCGAGTACACGTGCCAGCATGGCGCTGCCTACCGCATCAACACAACCAGCCCAGGCTTCTTTTTCCAGGGGTCGCTTAACGGTTTCATTGATTTCTTCACGGGCAACAATCTGTGTGGCACCCAGAGACTTCAGATAGTCTGCAGTTTCCGGCCGACCGGTCACTGCCGCCACCTCATAGCCCAGATTACCCAGCAACGCGGTTGCCACCGACCCCACACCGCCAGCCGCGCCGGTAACCAGTACAGGTCCCTGCGACGGCGCAAGCCCGTGGTCTTCTAATGCCATTACGGCAAGCGCTGCGGTAAACCCTGCGGTGCCCACTGCCATCGCCTGCTTTGTCGTCAGACCATCGGGTAGTGGCACCAGCCAATCGGCGTTAACACGGGCTTTCTGGGAATAACCACCCCATTGCATCTCACCGACACGCCAGCCGGTAAGCACTACTTTATCGCCTTCTTTGTAGCGATCGTCGCTGGAGGCCTCAACGGTACCAGCCAGGTCAATGCCGGGGACATGCGGGTAGTTGCGCACCAGCCCGCCACCCGGCCCGATGCACAGACCGTCTTTGTAATTAAGCGTGGAGTATTCAACAGCAACAGTAACGTTACCCTCCGGCAGATCATCCA
Organism: uncultured Granulosicoccaceae bacterium; assembly: GCA_937931165.1. Lineage (GTDB taxonomy): Bacteria > Pseudomonadota > Gammaproteobacteria > Granulosicoccales > Granulosicoccaceae. The sequence goes on along the minus strand of CALHCI010000157.1, from coordinate 25,262 downwards.
GTGTGACTGACTGCACCGCTGCTGCGGTTTTGCCGTCTTCGTCTTTATTTACCACTAACGCATTAAACATATGCTTTCCGGTGAGTGTGTTTTGAACGTAGAATGAGTGCGATTAAATCAGCACTTCGCCCCCATTACAATAGAACTCCCAGGCACAGCCCCGTGACCCAAATCAATATCCGACAGGCAACACCCGCAGACGCCACCATCATCAGTGACTGGAATCGCGCCATGGCATGGGAAACCGAAAAGAAAGCACTTGCGCCTGAAGTCATTTCTCGCGGCGTTGCAAGGCTGATCGATAAGCCGGAATACGGTTTCTATTTACTGGCAGAAATTGAAGGCGAAGTCGCCGGCACGCTAATGGTTACCACCGAGTGGAGCGACTGGCGTGACGGATTGTTCTGGTGGATTCAAAGCGTTTACGTTGCACCACAGTTCAGACGCATGGGGGTTTACCGATCGATGTACAGCAAAGTAAAAGAACTGGCTGCTGAACAACCGGATGTCTGTGGTTATCGGCTCTATGTAGAAAGAGACAATGTCATCGCGCAATCTACCTACAAGCAGCTTGGCATGCACGAAACAGACTACTTTCTGTTTGAAGCAATGCGCTAGTTAAACAAAACACTTGTTTCGCACTACTCAGGCCCGGGCAAGTGCCGTCTGCAGATAAACTTCTCTCAGTTTTGTTGCAATCGGCCCGGGCCTGCCATCTCCAATAGTGTGGCCGTCAATCTTTACCACCGGCCACACAAAAGTAGAGGCACTTGTTGCAAACGCCTCACGAGCATCGCAGGCTTCGTCAATAGTAAACGGACGTTCTTCAAGTTTTATACTTTCAGATTCCACCAGCGCCAAAACGGAGGCGCGAGTGATACCGTGCAGGATTTCATTGCCTAATTGCCGGGTGATTATTGTGCCACCGGCATCGACGATAAACGCATTATTCGAACTGCCTTCGGTCACATAACCATCCTCGACCATCCAAGCATCGTCAGCGCCGGCATCCAGCGCCTGCTGCTTGGCGAGACTCTGCGCCAGTAACCCGACTGTTTTAATATCGCGCCGGCGCCAGCGGATATCAGGCAAAGAGACCACCGATATTCCCGTCGTTGCCTGCGGCGGATTGCGCAGCGTTTTTTTCTGCGTAAACAACACCAGACTTGGCAGCAGATCAGATGCAAATGCAAAATCACGGTCGGCAGCACCGCGCGTGACCTGCAGATAAATGCATCCTTCCTCAAGTGAGTTGTGTTCGATCAACTGTTGCTGAATAGCGGTTATTTCTTCATCCGTGCCCGGCGAATTAATATTCAGCTCGGCCAGCGAGCGCCGCAGCCTGGCCAGATGTCCGACGTTGTCCAGTAATTTGCCATCGACAACGGAAGTAACCTCATAAACTCCGTCAGCAAACAGGAAACCGCGATCAAAAATTGATATGCTCGCGTCCTTTTCGGCGACAAAGTTTCCGTTGACATACACTGTTCTCGACACGTTATTCACCTGTTGAAACAAGACCGGCACAACGCGAAACATCCACGACGCCTCACGCCCCATAGTATTGGCATAAAAAGCCCATAGTATCGCAACAGCACTTATGCGAGTTAATGATGTCTGACCAGCAACCATCCAGACGGCGTTCACGCCGCCCCCGCACCACACTGCCCGATGACGCGCCGGAAGTCGTCTCACCATGTGTCAGTGTCTGTGAAATGGATCAGGAAAACGGCGTATGCAAAGGCTGCCTGCGGACACTGGAAGAAATTGCCACGTGGTCAAGGCTGTCAAACCAGCAGCGATGGGATATCGTGCAATCACTGCGGTCCCGCCGCAACACGCCAGAAGTCTAGTGTAGTGCAACCATCAAATGCCCCTCCCACCCAAACCTACCCCGCCATTCGCCGCCGATAAGCATGCGCCGGATACGTCCCCAGCACCTTCAGCTTGGTACAAAAATACTGCAATTCCTGAAAGGCATAATCGACCAGTTTGTCTGACGGGTGCCCTTCAATTTCGGCGTAAAACTGCGCACTCTGAAAGCGGTCGTCGACAATATAGCTTTCGAGCTTGGTGATATTTACTCCACTGGTGGCAAAGCCACCCAGCGCTTTATACAGTGCGGCCGGCACACTGCGTACATGAAACACAAAGCTTGTCATACACGGACCGTCCTGTGGGTCCGGGTCTTGCCGGGTGCTGGATAACACAACAAAACGGGTCGTGTTACCCAGGCGATCTTCAATGCGCTCACGCAATACATCCAACCCGTAAATTTCACCAGCCAGCGCAGAGGCAATAGACGCGTGGCACGGGTCACCGAGTTCTTTGATTTCTTTGGCAGACCCTGCCGTATCAGCCACCGGCAGCGGCTTCACATTAAGCTCTTCTATTAACGAGCGGCACTGTGCCAGTGCCTGCGGGTGAGAGCGAATATGCGTCAGCTCATCGAGCTTTGCCCCGGGTAACCCAAGCAGACAGTGTTTTACCGGCTGATAGTGCTCACCAATAATAAACAGTGTCGACTCAGGCAGCAGATGATGCATGTCTGCCACCCGGCCACCCAGTGAATTTTCGATTGGAATGATGGCAAGCCCTGCCTGGCGCTTTTCTACTGCCGCAAATGCAGCCGCAAAAGACTCACACGCCAGTGGCTCAAGCTCCGGGTACACCGTCTTACAGGAAAGATGCGAGTAAGCACCGGGCTCACCCTGATAGGCAATTATATTTTTATAGTCGGTCATGTTCAGACGTTTAACTGACAATTAGTTAATTTCAGTGGTCGGTATAGAGAGTGTACTGCTTATTTCGACAGTCTGGGAAAAATTCAAACTTGCCGGCCATATTGCCAACTACCGGTTACTGTTCCGAAGCCGCAACCCCTGCAGCAAGCGGCGAATCTGCCAACAGCCGGTGCTGCTGCGCGTCACCCACGTAACGATAGCGCTGCGGGTAACAGGTCATTACAACAATCTGCGACTGGCGACCAGCGGTGCTAAGCAACGCACCGATGGTCTGCAGCCGCGTAGCATCGGTATGGCCCAGGGTGTCATCCAGAATTAACGGCACACCGGCAACCAGTTGTGTGGCCGCCAGCCGTAACAAAATGCCAAGTTGTTCGCGGGCACCCCCGCTCAGATCGTCAAACGGTACTGTCAGCCCGTTCAGGGTTCGCGACTCAATAGCAAGCGACTCGTTTAAATGCACCTGAAAGTCTTCACCAAAAACAATCCGCCCCATGCGACAAACCAGTTCCGACAACGGCTTTACGTAGCTTAACTGAGTGGATCGCTGGTGTTTTAGCAGACTCTCCCACAAGTACTTCGCCGCGCTGGCGGCTCTGGACAACTGCCGAAGCCGGTCCTCAGTATCATTAAATTCGGCGTGCAGTTGTTCGAGCTTTTCATGCAAACCTTCAGAGCGAAGCTGATCAAGCTGCGCAGAAACCGCTGCCAGTTCTTTTTCATCCTGATGAAACTGCTGGCTGGCACGATCAACTGCCTGGCGCGCATTGCCGACCTGTGCTGCCATCTGTTCAGGACTTGACTGCGACAATGCAGTATCTGCCTCGGCAAGCCTGCTTTGCAACGTCTGTAATTGTGTTTTCTCATGCGCCAGTTGATCTGCAATATCACGGTCGGATACTTCTGATTGCTGACGTTCAAATGCTTCTTTGCCTGAGCGTAACTCACTCTGTTCGCTGTCTATTTGTTGTCGCAGTATATCGAGATGCGCGTCAACACCGGCTTTTTCAGTTTCAAACAAACTTAAATCTGCGATGACTTGTTGTTGCTCCCTTTCAAGCTCATCAAGCGACTCACGTGTGTTAACCAGCTGTTGCTGCAGATCATCAGCTGCGTATGCCGGTGGCTGCTGTGCAATCGAAGCGCGAAGCAACGCAGCTCTCTGCCTGAGAGCCGCAACATCACTATCATGCGTGTCATTAACCCTGTGCTGTAGATTTTTTATCTTTTGTTGTAACGCTAACCGACTCCGGTGGCTTGACGCAGCTGCCGCGATATCGGCTACCTCGTATTGCCCTAACTTCTGTTTAAGCTGCAAGTCAACTACGGTCAACTCATCGTTAAGTTCCTTGAGATCAGCAGCCGGTCTAAAAGTAATACGAGCGCTACTACCAATCTCAAATTCAAATTCAACCGAGGTATCGAGCTTACGCACAGTACCTTGCGCTACCGTTTCATGATCAAAAGCCTCCGCTTTTAACGCGGTAACCTGCAAGTCAGGCTGCTGCGCGTCGAGTCGCACTTCAATCTCGCGATGCTTTCTCTGCAACTGCTGCAACGCTTCCAGTGCAGCATCATCAACAGAATGGGTTTTGATTTCGGCATGGCACTCGTCGAGCTGTTGTTGAAAACGTTCATACTGCTCCAGTCGACTATCAAGTACTGATAACTCCTGTGCATCAGCCTTGTATCTCATCGCTGCCTCAAGCTCACTTACAGACTTTTGCAATGAACTACGTTCGGCTTTTTTATTCTCCCGCTGTTGCCGTGCAGATTTTATTTTTTCAACGAGCAATTCAGAAGTTTCTGAAAGCTTTTGTCGCTGCTCAATTAAACGCTTAACGGCTGCATCCCGTTCTGTGAGCTGTACTTGTTGCTCACTGCGCTCAGACAGTTGTCGCTGATGTTCATCAACGCGAAATGACTGTGCATCAAATTCTGCGGTAATCGTTCTGTGCCTTTCGTGCAGCGAATCGATCTCAACCTGCTTCTTTTGCCAAACCGAAAGTGCAGACTTCAAATCAGGCAATGCGGCGGCCTGCTCCTGAATGGACTCAGCCAACGCCGCACTACGCTCTACCTGTGCCTGCATACTCTGCATGGCACTACTGGCAGAGGCAATTTTTTCTGACAACGTATCACGCCGTTGCCTTACTTCTGTCAGTTCACCGGTTTCCCGACCTGCACGTTCAGTGTAATAACGCAAAAACTCAGTACGCGCGCGATCAAGAATGGCCGAGTCAGCCTCCCCGACTCCAGAGCCGCCTGCTGCGCTGTCGAGCGCTTTCGCAAGACCGGTGCTGTCACGCAAATTAATAGCGCTGAACTCACTGCCCTGCTCAAGCTGAATTGCCTGCCACAACGCAAGATCGATCGTTTCATCAAGCATACGCAACACTTCATCGTGCGCCTGCATGCCGGTATATTGCACCGGCTGCGGCTTGAATATCGACAAACTGGTGGCGGCACGACGGTTATATGTTTTACTGTAGGCAAAATGATAATCGCCAGTCTTCAGTTCAACCTCAACACTACTACCGACATCATTACCTTTAGGCGTAATACTTTTTATTTCTTTCTTCTTGGTTGAGTCCCGCTCTTTAAAAATTATATTTAGCGCTTCTATAAACGAAGATTTACCTGCCTCGTTAGCCCCTTCAACAATATTCACACCGGCACCAAGGACCAGCTCACGTGATCGTACGGCGCGCCAGTTTTCGAGTTTAATTCTGAGTAACTGCATAGTCAGGTATTACCGGCCCGGTGCGCTATGCGATAAAAAAGCTCAAGCGCATCAGTGGCGGTTTGTGAAACCTCGCTGCCACTTTTTGCGGTTTGTGCAAGTTCGTCCCAGGTATCTTTTGCATACCCGCTCAGAGACAGCGCATCAATATCAAACGTATCCGGCATGACCGTGAGATCAGTCAGCGTTTCATGCAACCGCAGGCTCGCAAACAAGCCGCGTTTATTGTCGATCATGGCATTCAGTGCAGCGCTTTCATCAAGTTTTAACGCACCGTTTAATGCCAGGCGAATAATCACACGTTCTTTGTTAGTAAAAGCCGCCAGCTTGTTTTCCAGACGTTCAATATCTGCAGCATTCTCAACGCCTGCATGAATCTGTTCAAACTGCCACTGCCCCGTAGTGAGTGGTGACACCTGAGCTCTCGGGTCAATGCCAACACTGGCATCGACCAGCAGCACCTGATTAGGGTTATTTTCGGTAAAGTCTGTGGCCACCGGTGTGCCGCTGTACCAGATGCGCCCGGTGTCGTCACACTCAGTCACTGAATGCCGGTCTCCCAGCGCGAGGTAATGAATTTTACCGCTGCGCAATGCATCGGCGACTACCACCTGATCAATGGTTGAAGGATGCTGGTGATCGGTGGCCAGTGAACTGATCTGGCCGTGTGCCAGCGCTATCCGCACAGTGCCATTTTCTGCCGGCTCAAGCGGCATCAGCATCTCTGCGCACAAATCAGACAGCACCTGCTTGCGATGCCACGGCGCCGCAACCACTTCAATGCCCGGTACACCAGGCACCTCATGAATGCGTTTGTCTCGTATCACACAGATGTGGTCAGGCAGTGCGGTAAACACTTCACTGTCATAGACGCTGGCAGCATTTAGCGGATCGTGATTGCCAGGCAAAATAAACACCGGCACAGGGAAAGATGCCAGCTTTTCAGCAGCCCTTTGTACCGTTTGCGGGGATACTTCATTGGCATCAAACACATCACCGCACACCACCATAAAACGGGCATGCTGATCCCGGGTAATATCTGCCAGTGAAGAAATAATATCGATGCGGTCCTGCGTAAACCGCGCCTGCGCCTCGCCCTTTAAAAAATGGCGCGTCATACCGAGGTGCCAGTCAGATGTGTGAATAAATCTCAGCGGGTAACTCCGGGCTCAATAAACAATGGTTGACAACCACATTATGACGTTTTTACGCCAACACAACACATAAAACTACACGTCAAATTTTACACTAACCCGGCAATCTTCTCAGTGCCTGACACATACAATGCACACCGCCACCACCGGGTGTGATCATGGAAACATCCGGATCATAAATATCAAGACCCAGCGCACTGGCTTTTTCTTTAAGCACATTACTTTTCTGTGGCAGCAATATACGGTCGTTACCAAGCGCCACCACATTGCAGCCAAGATCAAGGGTGTCCTGAAAAGGCACAGACACAATTTCGATTTGCTTTGACTTCAGCCAGTCAACCACCTGCGGGTCGGTACTTTCCAGACAAACAGCAGCAAGCTTCGGCGCCAGCATCACCACCATCAGATCAATGTGCACATAAAACGGATCGATGTCGGCAAGCATGACCTCCCAACCCTCTGCCTCAAACCAGTTTTTGAGCTGCACCGCTGCACCTTCCTGGCTGCGACCTTCATCGCCCTCCCAGCCAATCAGTACGGTATTTGGCTCAATAATATTAAAATCGCCACCTTCAAAGGTACCGGCAGTCACGTAGTCGTAGATGGGAATATCAAGGCGTGCATAGGTTTCGATGGCGCGATAATTTTCCCCGCGCCGCCACCAGTTAGCCATACTTGTGATTATTGCACCGTAGGGTGTCATCACTGACGAGTCACGCGCAAAAATGTGATAGCGAAGTTCCGGATCAGGAGCGTGGAAATGGCACTGCACATCGGCAGACTCATAGGCGCTAACCATCTCGGCATGCTGCTGCCTTGCCACCGACGCATCAAACGGAATCTGCCGCCGTATACTTTTTTTTGATACCGAGCTCGTCTCAAGCCACTGATAGTGATCTGCCGGACCCAGTAACACATCCTTAAGCACACCATATTCACAGTCGGCGCCCCAGTCTGTCAGGGGTTTGCTGCCACCACCATCTACCCGCGCACGCAGAGAAAAGTTGTCAGTCATTGATAGTGTCCCGTGCAGGTATTAAAAATCGAGATCATTGGCTTCACAGATAAAGCGCACAAATCCCTTGGTGCTGGCAAAAAGCCCTGCTGTATATTTTACGAAATCCTTATCAGTTACCGCGGTTTTTTTCAGGTTCTGTGTGACAATAAAATCTTTGCGCTTTAAGTCTTCAATCAGCGGGTGATCATCCGCGTAACCACGCGGCGGACGCTTAAGCTGCTCACCATGTAATTCAAAGCCTTTGCTGCGTAATCCCTTAGTAAGCTTTTTCCACTCGGCCTGACTATCATCCATATGCATGCGCATATGATTGACGGTGTTGCTGTCCGGGCGCCAGATACCGGCACCCATAAATACTTCTTTCGGTTCAATATGCAGATAGAACCCGGGCGCATGAACATCTTTACCAGCGGTATGGCGAAACTGAATGCCAATATTGGTTTTATAGGGTGTTTTATCTTTTGAAAACCGCACGTCACGGTAAACCCGCATCAATGAGCCACCGACTTTTTTAGGGCTTGCGACAAAGCTGCCGGAGATCTTTGCCAGATGAGGCGCCATCGCCTCAATGTAGGCCAGCGCCGGTTCGCGCACATCGGACTCATAACGATGCTTGTTGGCTTCGAACCAGTCCCGATTGTTGTTTTTTTCAAGTTCACGAAGAAACTTCAATGTTGCTTTGCTGAACATGCTCGCCCCATGCTTCCAGTCTCACTTCATCATAACAGGAAACCGACTGCGGTCGAACGGAGCACGCCATACATACCACGCACGACGCGCATTTGTGCGACAATCCATACAGATTTTCAGGCAATTCACAGCATGCACCAACTGCTACTCAACCGGGATATCTATACAGAGTTCCTGATCAAAAGCGTGCCTCTCGCCAGCCGCTTTCTGTGGATCACCACGGCAGATATCAAAGATCTGCACGTCGACACCGATAGCGGTTTTCAGCCGTTTCTGGCAGTGCTCGCAGAACTGGTCGACACAGGCGTTGCTGTGCGCCTGATACACGCCAAAGAACCCGGCCCCAGATTTCGTGAAGACTTCGATCAGTACGATGCGCTGATCAACAACGATTTGTTTGAGAGAATTCTCTGCCCGCGGGTGCACACCAAAGCTATTGTTGTCGACGGCGTACTGGCTTTCGTTGGCTCTGCCAATTTAACTGGCGCAGGCATTGGCGCTAAAAGCGAGCACAAACGCAATTTCGAAGCAGGTTTCCTGTTTGACGATCAAAACGACATCAAACAACTCATGGAATGGATCGATGAACTCTATCTCGGAGAGCATTGCCACGATTGCAAGCGGCGCGAGTTCTGTCCTGATCCGATTGTTGATCGGTTAGAGTAAACAAAACAACGGCGTCGAAAAAGCCTTCAGTCAGAATATCAACAGGGTTTTACGATGTCACTGTGTGATTCTTCGCTTGCTGCGCAAAGCCCTTTACCATCGCAGAAAACCCGCTAATTAAGGCGGTTTTATGCTCCCAGTCCAGGAGTTGCTTTGCGCGCTGTGGATTACCGATAAAACATCCGACACTGGATGCACGCCTTTCAACCTCATTGACGATACACCGGCCATTACTGGCGTTGACTGCCAGTTGTGCGAGCGTGCCCAGACTGGTGCCTTCACCAGTCGCAAAGTGAATCGGAGGTATTCCCTTTTCACCGTTACTCAATAAATCCACTACTCGCACTATACCGTCACACACATCACTGACATGGGTAAAGTCCATACAAGTGCCGGCATCGTCAACCCGCAGTGTCGACCCTAGCGCAGCTGCCCTGGTAAACGCTGGTATTACCCGGCTCGAGTGATCATCAATATCGCCGTAAACGTTCGCAAACCTTAGAATAGAAATATTAGCACCCGCATCAATGGCACACTGTGCCAACGACTCACATGCCGCTTTGGACCGACCGTACACATTAAGCGGTGTAATCGGAGTATCTTCTCCAATAGGTTCAGCGGGTTGACTGCCATACACTTCACGGCTACTTGCATGTATCAGCCACGGATTTAACCGGGATGCAAGCACTGCACTTAGCACATTACGAGTGCCATCAACATTTACAGCCCATGTTGTGAACGGATGTTTCTGCGCTTCGGCAACACGCGAGATCGCCGCCAGATGAATAACCCCGTCGCAATCCGCCAGCGCTCCGGAAAGTGCAACCGGATCGGTAATATCAATCGGAGTCACCGCTGATATATCGATCTCAACCACGCTATGTCCCTGCGCCGCCAACAACCTGGCCAGTGAACGGCCTATCAATCCACCAGTTCCGGTTACAGCTATTTTCAATGTACCGCCCTCTTTTCTCAGCGTTCCGCGACAATGCAATTTTCGGCGCATCCACGGAGGTGGTACCGCTTCGGTCCGGGCACTCTCCCAATCCACGGCCCGCAAACTAGTTGATGGCACAATTAATGAACCCCGATACCACTTTACTATATAGCGCACTGACCGCAGTGCGAATCACTTTGTAGAAAAGGAGTTTCACCAACAGGGATCAAGTACATCCTCAATAGTATGTTTAGCCCAATTCGGTTGATTGCAGTCTATGACAAATTATTCAGCCAGATCCGATCAGACAACAGCTGTAGCAGTGTCAGACAATATACCGGTACAAGTATACGAAACACTGAAATCCTGCCATCACAGGATTCAGCGAATTTCTATCAATAGTGAAGCAGCGAAAAATGACGGATTAAAATATTTCGATTGTATTGTCGTATGTGAATCAGACCGCGGGCCCGCATTAAAAAGTGCATTGCACCTGCAATTGCCCAACACTCCTTGCATTTCAGTCGAACTCAATCGTTCATCACAGCCGGAGATGTCATGTTACAACAGACTACCCTCATGGATTACAAACGATCCGATGCCGGCAGGGTCACTGAGTGAACCGGTTCGATCTGTTTTTAACACCCTTATTCGGCTCAGTCTTCCATCTAACAGTGACTTGTCACAAGCCCCGCTGTCACTGATATCAGATTCTGATGCCGATCGTGGCTTCAGCCCTGTCCACAACCCCAAAGTTTCTATCAACGGTAAGTTTTTCACCATACAAGGAAGGCCTTTTTATGTAAAGGGAGTAACTTACGGCACATTCAGCCCGAACAACAACGGCGATCAATACCCGGAATTTGCAGTAGTTGAGCGTGACTTCGCGCGTATGATTGACACCGGGGTTAATACCGTTCGTGTTTACACACCACCACCGTTATGGTTGTTGGATCTGGCAAAAGCCATGGGACTATTTGTAATGGTCGGTATCCCATGGGAACAGCACTTAACTATTCTGGATGACTCAGAGTTACAGCAGAATATAGAAAACAGATTTACTCATACAGTTAAGTCTTTTGCATCCCACTCAGCTATATTGTGCTATTCGATCGGGAACGAAGTACCAGCAAGTATTATACGCTGGCACGGTAAAGACAAAGTAAGTTCGTTTCTAAAAAGCTTGTACGATATTGTCAAGAAAGAGTCACCTCAGTCTCTGGTCACCTATGTTAATTTTCCCACAACTGAATACCTGAATCTCGATTTTGTCGATTTCTACAGCTTTAACGTTTATCTGGAGAGCGAGCAGAAACTAAAGTCATACATTGCGAGGCTTCAGCATATTGCAGGGTCAAAACCCTTGTTACTTGCCGAAGTAGGACTTGACAGTGACAGGAACGGCGTGGCTGCGCAACACGAGAATCTGCGATGGCAGCTTCGATCAATATTTGATTGCGGTGCTGCCGGTGCGTTTGTATTTTCCTGGACTGATGAATGGTACGTCGGGGGTCGCACCATCGACGACTGGTCTTTCGGTATTACGACCACTGACCGACAAGCTAAACCGGCAATGGCAGCAGTCAGGGAGGTATACCACGACACGCCTTTCTCAAGTCAGTTTGAATGGCCATCATTTACTGTAGTAGTGTGCAGCTACAATGGATCAGCAACCATTCGACAAACGCTTGATGCGCTGGTTCGACTGGATTACGCCAAATTTGAAATTATCGTCGTCAACGATGGCTCAACCGACCACACGGCAGATATTGCTGCAGAGTACCCGGTCACTCTAATAAGCACAGAAAATAAGGGACTTTCAAGCGCGCGTAATACCGGATATCGAGCTGGAACCGGGGAAATTGTCGCCTACATAGACGACGATGCTTTTCCCGAAACACACTGGCTCCGCTACCTGGCACTGGGTTACAGTCAGCTCGACGTTGTTGCGATAGGTGGGCCGAATTTTCCTGTACCCGATGACGTGTTAGTTGCTGACTGTGTTGCTAATGCACCAGGTGGCCCGATGGAAGTCATGTTGACTGACACCATTGCCGAACACATTCCTGGTTGCAACATGAGCTTTAAACGCACCGCACTGGATAAAATCGGCGGGTTCGATCCACAGTTTCGAGCAGCTGGAGACGATGTTGATCTTTGCTGGCGAATCATCGATCAGGTTGGCCAAATCGGATTTCAACCGGCGGCTTTTAACTGGCATAGACGCCGAAACACAGTAGAAGGTTACTGGAAACAGCAACGCGGTTACGGGATCGCCGAGGCACTGTTGGAAAAAAAGTGGCCGGAAAAATACAACGTGGCAGGATATATCAGCTGGGGCGGTCGGTTGTACGGACAGGGGTTTATAAAAACCATTGGAGTTAAACAACCACGTATATATCAGGGCATCTGGGGAAGCGCTCCGTTTCAGCAGAACGACCAGACAAGCCCTTCAACCTTTCAAACATTGACCCTGATGCCGGAATGGGTCCTGCTTACCGCGGCACTTTTAGCACTTTCTGTTGTCGGGTTTTTCTGGCAACCACTCACTTATATGCTCATACCGGCTTTGTCTGCGCTCGGGATATGGGTGGTGCAAGCTATCAAGACAGCACTGGCAGGCAACTACAATATTACAAGAGGCCTGTCACCAGGATATCTGCTCCGAATTGCGGTAACCAGCGCCATAACATTTGCGCAACCGATTGCGCGTCTTTCCGGACGAATTCGCAGCGGTTTGACAGCCACACGAATTCCGGGAAAGGACAAAAGTCGATCTGTGTTCAGCTACCCGCTTAACGCGACTGATAGTGTCTGGGACGGGACTTATCAGGATCGTCTACAGCGCATTAAATACGTTAACGATACTCTTGCGATTGATGGTTTCTCAACACAGTCAGGCAACGAGTATCAGAATTGGGACCTGCAGGCTTACGGTGGAATATTCGGGTCGTGCCAGCTGAGCCTGGTAGTAGAACATCATCAGGAACAAACTGATCACGTACGTTACCGCTTAACACAACGCTGGTCACTATTATCATGGAGCCTACTGGCAGTCGGCAGTGTCTACACTTTGTTAGCTGCCGTCGGAAACGCACCGTTTATCGCAGTCGTGTGGCTGACCAGTGTATTGGTACTGGGTTTCTACGCTCTCGGAGACAGCGGAAGAGCAGCCAACGCATTAAGGAATGCAGTTAGTCAAAACGCTGCTGTAGCACAGAACCAGTTAGCAGAAGAAGCAGACCTGGATCAGGTTAACCGCAGGGAGAAACACAGTGTCGCAGCTTAAATTAGTAATCATTTATGTATTAGCACTGACTGTATATATTCCACTCCAATATACTGATAGTTATGCAGCTACCGGAACGCTCGACAAAGCAAAGCAAACTGCGTACTGGAGGCTTATTGGCAAACACAAATCGTCGGCCAAAATCGAGAATTATCATGACAAGCAAATCAATGCCTCGGCAATCCGGTTTACCGGAGTCGCAACACTTACCGGCACTGGAGGTCTAAAAGGCAAACTCAGTGGAAAAAACCTTCAAAGAGCAGTAACCCCCGGCCTGGCTAGCTGGTACATGAATATGGAGAATGATTTTCAAATTAATTTCTCCGTTGATACAAATTTAGGGAAACGTCAGCTTTCCTATACAAGTACAAAAAGACAGCTGCCGCGAGACAATCAACGAATTTTCAACCTCACTCTGGAACCAGTTCCAGGACGCTGGTCCAAAGTCACAAGAAATCTGCAACTTGATCTGCAACAGGCAGAGCCCGGTAACTCGATCCGCGCGATCAACTTTATGCTGATCAAAGGAAGTGGCGCAATCTCCGGATTTAGTCTTCGTACATTACCGGTATCCAACAGACTCACACACCATCATAGTCAACAAACCGGTAATCACGGTAACAACCGTCCTGCGACTTCGCAAACTGCAGTTTTAGCTGGCCGTGAACCTGAAATTGCCGCTGCGCTACCCGGTGGAAATCGACGTTCAATACGCCTCAACACCCCACCCGGACAAGAGTTCGAGATGTCTATCGACGGACATCTTACCGAACTTGCCTGGCACTCTGCACCGGTCGCTAACGATTTTCGTATTAATGAAGATAGAGTCCGGACAAGCAATGCAACAGAAGTACGTGTACTGGCTGACAAGAACAACCTGTACTTCGGATTTCGCATGTTTGATTCGCGTCCCGAACTCATCAAAGCAATCAAAACGCTGCGTGATGGCGGCCTGGGTACAGACGATGCTATCTCAGTAATAATTGATACTTACAGAGACCACAATACAGCAGCCACCTATTCAATCAATGCAATCGGCACACAGAACGATCAACTGTCCGGCGGCAGTGCAGACAAGATACAATGGAAGGGCGACTGGAAAGGCTTTGCCAGAAAAACAAAGTATGGATGGTCTGCAGAAATGGCCATCCCGTTTGACAACCTAAAATTCAATAATGACAGTGACACATTCGGATTAAACTTCACCCGCTATCAACACCGTACCGCACAGTCAAGTCACTGGGTTAAGCCAAGCACTGATAAAAATCGTGATCCACTCGGTTTGATATCGGGGCTGTCGCTTCCACAGTCTAAAAATCAGCGCAACTGGACCCTCATGCCGTATGTGGTCGCCGCTAAGAATACCGCGGACCGTGACGGGGAGCTACAGAATCAATCCTTCTACGGAGGCCTTACAGCAAGGTATCAGCCTACCAGCAATTTGACCGGATTAATCGAAGTACTGCCCGATTTTTCACAAATAGAATCACAGATTTCAGACATTGACTTCAGTTACAACGAGAAAGAAATTACTGACAACCGGACATTCTTTCAGGACGGAGCAGCCTACTTCAAATCCAATAGCGAATATTTTTACAGCCCGCGTATTCCGGATTTTAATGGCGGCGTAAAGACCTACATGAACGATGGTAACAACGCAGTCGGCGCACTGTTGGTTAATTCACCGGATGGTCGCTCGGATATGGCGGCGCGCTATCGCAGACAGTTTTCTGCGAACTCCGGTATTACATTGACGACTTCGGCCAATCGCTCGGAGGGAGAACTCGGGTATCTTATTGCAGGTGGTTTTGATAAAAGATTTCGCTCCGGCTTCATTGTCGACATCAACACTGCTACCAGTAAGGACAACTCCACCAAACAGTCGGGCGGGACAACCAACCTGCTACTGGGATTCGGACGTGATCAATGGGAAGCAGGTGTCAAACTGGATCATTATGATGTCAGCTTTGCACCGCGCAACGGCCTGGTCAAGAGTGACTTGCCGGGAACACAGGCGACTGAGTTTTACGCCAGCTATTACCAGGAGCAACACGGGTTACTAAAACAGGTCAACACAGATATTTCGCTGACTCACAGAAGGTCTCTCGACGGGCAGGATCAGAACAAGGGACTTTATCTGGCTTCCGGCTTTGATCTGTTTGAGAAAACCCGTTTACAACTGGCGTACAACAGTTACCAGTATCGGCCAGTAGCCGATACACCGGGTACATTTTCAACTGTGGTCAATGACGACAGCTACTGGTCAGTCAACCTGGATTTTAATATCTACAGTGACCGTGTCGGCTATGGTGCATTTCTGGCAGACGGCATTCTCGGCGGAGGGGATTACAATTACCGGTCAGGTTATATCTGGTTTAATCCCTCTCACAACACCAATCTGAAAATTTCTGTCGAAGATCTGGAAAGCTTCGGTCAGTTCAGACAGGCAACCGTCAGTGCCGGTTGGGATATATCAACGACAGACGGTATTGTTGCAAGATACAACGCAGGCGAAGGTTATCACCAGTCCCGTCTGGCCTATCGTCGCAAAGTCAGCTCCGGCATGGACATTTTTGTCTCCGGATTAAAAGACAGTGGCAACGATGCGGAAATTACCGGAAAGTTTGTATGGACTTTCTAGTCTACCGGGTGTTACGTCAGTAATGAAAACACGCCTCAGAATCATCGTAACAGGACTAATAGCGCAATACCCAATGGGCGGAGTGACCTGGGATTACCTGCAGTATGTTCTCGGGTTATCAAGAATGGGGCACGAGGTCTACTATCTCGAAGACACCGGACTATGGCCGTACAACCCACACGCGGGTGGACTGGCAAAAGAAGGGTGCGAATTCAATGTCAATTACCTCTCGTCGGTCATGCAGCAATTTGACCTTTCAGACAACTGGATGTACAGGCACGACTTCACTAATCAGTGGTACGGAGTGGCTGAACACAAGCGACGTCAGATAGTTAAAACTGCTGATGTCCTGATTAATGTATCGGGATGCCTGTACGATCCAACGCAATACCGAGATGTAAACAGATTAGTTTATATCGACTCGGACCCTGCGTTCACGCAGATCAAACTATTGAATGGTTATCACAGTTTTCGAAAACAGATTGATGCTCATGATGTACTGTTTACGTTTGCTGAAAATCCGGCACACTCGATACCTGACACCGGAGACCAATGGCACCCGACACGTCAGCCGATTGTGATAGAAGAGTGGGAGCCTGAAGAAACCAGACGTAATGCATTTACCACGGTCATGAACTGGACCAGTTATAAATCATTAAGGTACAGGGAAAAAACTTACGGTCAGAAAGATGTGGAATTTGAACACTATATCAATCTGCCGGCATCGCTGCCTCCAAATACTCTTGAACTGGCAGTAAACGACGGGAAGACTGCTGCAACGCCAAGGGAGCGATTACACTCACATGGCTGGAACCTGGTTTCGCCAAATACTACCTGCGGTAACCTCGAATCTTATAGAAACTACATCAGAACCTCTTTTGGTGAATGGAGTGTAGCGAAAAACGGATATGTAACAGCGTTATCCGGGTGGTTCAGTTGCCGCTCTGCCTGTTATCTGGCCGCAGCCAGACCGGTGGTGATACAAGATACCGGCTTTAGACATCTGTTTCCCGTTGATTCCGGAATTGCAGCGTTTTCCAATACTGACGAAGCCCTCAATGGCATTGAGATGTTTCGTTCAAAACCGAAAACCTACAGTGACGCGGCATCAGACACCGCCCGCACCTACTTCAACGCACCAAGAGTATTACATGAGTTGTTGGATACCACATATCGCAACAACTCCTGGAAATACGCGATATGAATTCTGTGCAACCCAACACGAATATCAGCAGTGCTCATCAAAAGCTCCGCATTGTGGTGCTCGGCTATATCGTTCGTGGCCCATTAGGTGGGTTGGTGTGGCACCACCTGCAATACGTCCTTGGACTTCGGCGCATGGGACACGATGTTTTATTTGTCGAAGACAGCGATGACTACCCTGGCTGTTATAACCCTGTCACTTCAATAACAGATACAAACCCTGACTACGGACTTGCGTTTATTCAACAGGCCTTCAGCCTGACAGATTTGAAAGACAGCTGGGCCTATCACGACGCGCACACCAGTAGCTGGCACGGCCCGGCTGCAGCTCAAGTTATAGATTTCTGCAGAAACGCTGATCTGCTGCTTAATTTATCTGCTGTGAATCCATTGCGCCGCTGGTTCGATCCGATTCAGACACGGGTATTGATTGACACAGATCCGGTATTCACACAGATCAAACATATTCAAAATAAAGATGCGTACGCACAGGCGCAACAACATACTCATCATTTCAGTTTCGGTGAAAATATCGGTGCTGCCACCTGTCGTATACCAGATGACGGCTTGACATGGCTACCCACCAGACAACCGATTGTCACTGAGTGCTGGCGCAATCGGAACACGGAAAAGAGGGACGTTTTTACCTCTATTCTGCAGTGGGACAGTTACCCGGAAAAACAACACAATGGTTGTAGTTACGGAATGAAGTCCCGTTCATTTCTACCACTGATGCATTTGCCGGCGATGACCAGCGCTAACCTTGAAATCGCTATCGGGAGCACCAACGCGCCCCGTGAGGAACTACAAAATAACGGCTGGCAACTTCTGGATCCCCTGCTGGTGACAAAAACACCTTGCAGTTATCGTGAATACATTCAGCACTCAAAGGGCGAGTTCAGTATTGCCAAACATGGTTATGTAATCTCGAATTCCGGCTGGTTCAGTGAACGCAGCGCAAATTATCTGGCAAGCGGCCGTCCGGTGATCACGCAGGCAACCGGATACTCATCATGGTTAGACGTTGACGCCGGCGTGCTTGGCTACTCCACGACTGATGAAGCACTGATTGCGATCGAACAGATCCGTTCCAACTATTCAAAACACTCTGCAGCAGCCACCGAAATCGCAAGTGAATTTTTCGATTACCGTATCGTGTTATCAGAATTGCTGGAACGCATCTTCGCCAGTGACACGGTCACCGGGGCAGCAGCATAATGATCAATTTTTACCGTTATCGATCGATAACACCGGTGGTTCTCAAGCAGAAAGTCGGACTACTGCAACTGCTGGTACTCGCGATTCTCGCAGCCGTCATCACTGCGCTAATGCCCTGGCCCATCAAACTGCTGGCGGACTATGCGCTGGGGGGCGAGTCGCTCGGGAACCTACAGGGTATATGGGCGCAGCCTTCAACCCTGATTATTGCATCGGTAGGCGCCAGCATTCTGCTGTTTATCATGTCGAGTGCGGTGTCGGTGTCCAGCAGTTGGCTGTGGAGCAAAATCGGACAAAGAATGGTTGTCGATCTCTCCCTCACCATTTTTGAGAAACTGCAGCGTTTATCACGCCTGTTTCACACAAAGCATCCGGTGGCTGACTCGCTGGGCAGACTAACGGTCGACTCGTGGTGTGTCTTTACTATCGCGCAGGCACTATTAATAACCCCGGCCCAGAACCTGATCACACTGATTATAATCGGGCTGGTTGCATGGCAGATAGATCCGTTTCTGACACTGCTGTCCTTATTGCTATCCCCGGTACTGGCTTTTTCGACGGTGTTTTTCGGGGAAAAACTCAGAGCCCGCGCTCAGCAAAACCGTGAGGCCCAATCCCGGGTCATGGCATTTGCACATCAAACCATTAACGCCGTGCCACTGGCACAGGCATTCAACAGAGAGACAGCTAACTCGAGTAAATTCCACCGACTCGCAGGCGACGCTGTCAGAGCGTCACAGAAAAACCATTTACTTGATAACGGGTTTGCCGTTGTCAACGCGATGACCCTCACTGTCGGTCTGGCTATCGTACTTGTCGCCGGCGGTTTGCGTGTAATAGACGGTGTAATAACGGTCGGCAGCCTGCTGGTTTTTCTCGGCTACCTGCAAACCCTGCAAGGTGAAGTGGAGTCGCTGCTACTGACATTTAAAAACCTGAAAAGCGCAGAAGCAAATCTTGATCGTGTGCTTGAAGTACTTGAGGCAAGTGAAGAAATTACCGACCATGGAAAATCCAGTGTCGACGAAAATGGATCTCATACCGCTCCGACAATCACATTTGAAAACATCAGCTTTGCCTATCAAAAAGATCGCCCGGTCCTTAAGAATATTAACCTGAGAATAAACTCGGGTGAAACTGTAGCGTTCGTAGGCCCCAGCGGTTCCGGAAAATCCACACTCGCTTCGTTGATACCGCGTTTTTTCAACTGGGACAGCGGCAATATCCTGTTTGAGGATCGCGACATACGCGATACTGATCTGGCAAGTTTAAGAAAACAGGTATCAGTGGTCATGCAGGAACCGTTTTTACTGCCCATCAGTATCGCTGAAAACATTGCTTACGGAACACCACGCGCTTCAAGAGTCCAAATTATCAAAGCGGCAACCACCGCGAGCGCCGCAGCTTTTATACGTAAACTGCCAAACGGTTATGACACCATACTGGGAGAACGTGGCGCCAGTCTTTCCGGAGGACAGAAGCAGCGCCTCGCTATTGCCCGCGCAATACTAAAGCAGGCTCCTGTTCTGATTCTCGACGAACCTACTTCAGCGCTTGACGCCAAGACAGAGACACTATTTTTTGAAGCACTCAGTAAACTGATGCAGGGAAAGACCACCATAATTGTTGCACATCGACTGTCAACAATCCGCGACGCAGACAGAATTGTTGTTATCGACAAAGGTGAAATATCAGAAACAGGTAACCACGCAGAGCTTATGGATCTGAACGGACTCTACGCTCAAATGGTTCTTCTGCAAAGCGACCATGACGACCAACAAGAGGCGGCGTAGTGGAATTTATAAAACGCACTCAGCCTGTCATCAGTAGACACAAGTTCAGTCTGATACTTGTTGTACTGCTGGTTTTTCTTGGAGCTGGTGTTGCAGCACTGTTACCGTGGCCAATGAAGCTGGTGGTAGACAATGTACTGTATGACAAACCTCTACCGGAATCTCTTAACTGGCTGTTAACCACATTCACTGATGATACAACGTTCTGGCTTCTGGTTATTTTCGCGCTGACCAGCGTTGCGTTGCACGCTCTACAACGTGGGTTTCAGCTACTCCAGGGCTGGATTGAAACCGGAGTCGGTGAGCGAATCACCTACGACATCGGCGAGCAATTACTCAATCATCTGCAAAAAATGTCATTGCTCTACCACAGCACGCATTCCAGCGGCGACCTCATACGTCGAATTACCACGGACAGTCGTTACCTTCAGGAAACTATTCTTGGGGTACTGATACCTGTACTTACCTCATCGGTAACACTGATTCTAATGTTTGCCATTATGTTGAATCTGCATGTCGGGCTGACACTGGTCGCACTCGCTGCAGCTGTGCCAATTCCTTTTTTGATTCGTGCGCTGTCGCCAAAAATGACGGAGTACACATACCAACATCAACAGAGCGAAGGACGTGTCATGTCCATTGCCGAACAAACCCTTACAGGGCTGCCAGTGGTGCAGGCATTCAGCCAGGAGGATCGTCATCAAAACGAATTCCAACGGCTCAGTGAAAGAAGCATGCGAGACTACCTGAAGTCAATAAAAGCACAGCTGGTCTTTAGTGTAGGTGTCAGTTCCTCGACCGCCGCAGGCACAGCAATAATGCTTCTCGTCGGTGGTTTTGCAGCTCTGAAACAATCGATTACCCTCGGAGAGCTACTGGTGTTCCTGAGTTATGTGGCGTCACTCTACGGCCCCATTGAAACACTGGCATATATTTCATCTACCTACGCCTCGGCCAAGGCACGTGCAATCAGAGTATTCGAAGTTCTGGATGAGCCAACTGCGGTAGTTGATAGCGGTTCAGAAAAGCTTTCAATGGATAACGGTGCAGAAGTTAGCGTAGAAAATGTCTCATTCAGTTACAAGCCGGAAGAACCGGTGCTAAAGAATACTTCAATTAAAGTTGCCGCGGGCGAAACCATTGCGCTGGTCGGCTCTACAGGTTCAGGCAAGTCAACGCTGGTATCTTTGATTCCACGGTTTAATGACCCGAGTCACGGCACCATAAAGATTAATGGCACTGACATAAAAACAATCAACTTGTCTGATCTGCGGGAAAATATCTCTATCGTTCTACAAGACCCTTATCTGCTGCCGGTAAGCATCGCGGACAACATTTCCTACGGAAAGCCGGGAGCGACTCGTTCGGACATAATAAAGGCGGCCAAAACGTCAAATGCCGATGAATTCATTCAGAAACTACCCATGGGATACGACACCGTACTCAGCGAACAGGGCAGTGATTTATCGGGTGGACAAAAACAGAGATTAGCGATTGCAAGAGCGCTTTTAAAAGATGCACCAATACTGATTCTCGATGAGCCTACGTCCGCTCTGGATGTTAGAACGGAAGCACTGTTTTTCGAGGCACTCAATAATCTGATGCAGGGACGCACCTCATTTATCATTGCGCATCGACTGTCGACCATTCGCAACGCCGACCGGATTATCGTGCTTGACTCCGGACAAGTCATTGAATCCGGGACACATCAACAACTCATGAAAATGCGTGGTGCTTATCATGCGCTGCACGAAGTAAAGATCGTGCACGATCAGAAAGCGGCTTGACTGGCGTTCTGACAATCTGATTTAACGTCTAATAATACACCTGTACGGAAGAGACCCGTCTCAATTGCCATGTTTGGCTCTATTCATGCTGAATTCGAACGAAGTACTGCCAGCTAATGTTACAGATTAGGATTATCGAGCATTTGATATGTTTAACCGACTTGCCCCATACAACTGTTCAGTAGCCATTTTTACTGCCACACTGTTAATTTGTTCCCCAATACCAGCCAGCACACAACCACATGTGTATTCAATCTGCCAGCATTCCAATAGTGATTCTGATGGTGATGGCTGGGGATGGGAAAATAATAAGTCCTGCATAGTAGCCAACACCGGTAGTATCCCCAACGCTGCACCTAATCCGGAAATATGCAGCACCGGCGCTACTGACACTGATGGCGATGGCTGGGGTTGGGAAAACAATAAATCCTGCGTCGTCGTTAACGGTGGATTGAACGGCAATCCGGTATCTGCCCATCAAACATGCAGCACCACTTCTTCAGATCCCGACGGTGACAGTTGGGGATTTGAGAACGGTCAATCCTGTTTGGTGCGCTTTTCTAAAGCGAATCAAATCCCCTACTGTCAGTACGTTGTTTATCAAGGCGCGGAGTTTGGACGGGAAAATAATCAACAATGTATTGCATACAAAGGCAACGACATAACCGACCTGATTCTTATTACAGGCCAATCCAACGTATTGGGAAAGGGCACTACGATCGATCCCGATACGGATACAAGCCACCCGCGTGTGTTTGCATATACAAGTAACGGATGGCAAGTTGCCTCATTAACGCATAACTGGGACATAGGCGCGTACCGGGGCACCGCTGATCCTGCCACTTTAAAAGACCAGCCAACACATAATAATTTTGCCCTTCACTTTGGTAAACGACTGGTGGCACTGGATTCAAAACGGGTGGTCGGTATCGTGATGGTTTCTGAACCGGGGGAAGGCATAAGCCACTGGGATCCGGGGGCTCCGGGAATGGCTCGCATTCAAACTAAAGTAGCAGACGCTATTAATGAAATACCGCATAAAACGTCTATTGACGGAATACTCTGGCATCAGGGAGAGACTGACTGGTTTTATAATGGAACCGCAGATCCGGATATTACTCCCCCGGTGCGCAATGACTACTATCCTGTGATGCTCTCGCAGCTCATCTCTAACTTACGTAGCGAAAACTGGTACGACAAAAACAAGCCTTTTATCTGCGGCGAAACGATAGGCGCAACAGGTGTCAATCGACACCTGAATGCCTTGAATACTGACAGCGACCCAATGACAGCCTGCGTTGAGGGGTTCGGTCTTGCTGCCACCAACAGCCATGGCGGCCATTTTAACGCAGACTCACTTCGCACAATTGGTGCCCGGTATGCAGAACGCTATTTTTCAATCACAAACTGATCTGGAAATAGTTACAAACCGAAATTCTTGCCACGTATGTAAACTTCAAATCGTCGCACAGTAGCTCGATAGGGTTCATCATCAGCGTTATTAGTCTGAGGTTCAATGCCAAATTCAAGACTACCGATGGCTCCGCTTGATGCCCGCATTTTAGGAAAAATGTTCTCCGCACCCTGCGCCCATGCAACACCGGCTGAAGCGAGTTGAGGTTCGAGCGAATTTAGTGTGTAGTCGAGAAATAAATTCCAGTCCAGGTTGATTTCGCCCTCTTCTGTCAGGTTCAACAAGGGCTGACCCAGCGCGTTTGTCTCGCGGCTGTAAACCACAAGAGGAGCAAGATAGGTGCTGCTATACCAGATGTGATACTGGTAGTCACCGATTGTTATAGGGGTATCTGTCAGTCGAAAGCGCGATGGATTTCTGCTGGTGCCACTAATATCATTGGGACTCAACGGCCCTACATGTACCATCATTTCCATCAGTACGTTCCCTGCCGCTTCCCTGTTCGGATGCCCGCCACCAACAAGATTATTCAGGGTATTTTGAATGGACTCACCCTGGTAAAAATATTCGCCCTGGGTATCTGTTGGAGGCAACGCACGATATGCACTCCATTCAGATGAGTTCAGTGCATGATTACCGACAAGCTCTGGGTTGGCGGACGTATCATAGAACCAGGACTCCAGCATTACATCGCGGATGGAACCAACAACGTTCTGCTCGTCTATATCAATAACAACATCTATATCAGGAATATTGTAAGTAAATGTAGGCAAGCCGACGATATCGGCGATCACATCCAGTGCCGGATATTCAAACCCAGTGGAAGACACCAGCGATGGATACGGCCTGAACGAAGTTTCACTTGTCAATCCAAACTTGCTTCCAATAATAAATTCCGGGTAGGCTTTTATCTGGGTGTTATCGTCCTGGCCGACATCGGTAGTAAAGTGTGCAAAGCGATTGCCCTGATCATCTTTCTCGGAAACACAAACTGCAACTGTTCTGTCAGTACCATCACTGATCGCACCGCCGTTAAAGAAATTGGCATAAATCAGTGTTCCGGTTGCTTCATCTATTACCACCGGCGTGCCACTTGATGCTGTGGTTCCATTGACCTGATACTGACATCCTAATAACTGAAGGTTGGTGACACCCCAGGGTTCCCCGGCATTTTTCGACTGACGAAATGTTAAAGTATTCTCCCCAGCAATCTGGTTCATCAGCGGCAACAGATAAACATCACCTTCATTCTCGGCTTGGTTGGCTCCTTTGGTCAAGTGGCCAATCAGCTCGCCATTCAACTCAACCTCTACTTCCTTTTTGGTATCGACATCAAAACCATGTACGGAAACATAGCTATCGGCACCGGTGTTGTTGAAAGAGAATGAAACACTGATCTCGTGCGAATTGCTGC
Organism: uncultured Granulosicoccaceae bacterium; assembly: GCA_937931165.1. Lineage (GTDB taxonomy): Bacteria > Pseudomonadota > Gammaproteobacteria > Granulosicoccales > Granulosicoccaceae. The sequence continues at coordinate 551 of CALHCI010000157.1, read as the reverse complement.
CGTACTCATGCCCGTATCGATTCTGATTTACCGAGGTTAACAGCGGTATAGGATTGCCGTCGTCAGGTGGTTCAACTACCGGTGGCTCTTCGGGATCACCACCTCCGCCTGTGTCAGGCTCTGAAAGTAGACCAAGGTTGGTTACACCCCAGGTATCGCCAGCGGCTTTCTGGCGAAATGTCACGGTATTCTGCCCGTCAATCTGCAAACTCAGCGGAAGAACGAATTCATCGCCACCATTCAGCTTCCGTTTTCGCCCCCTGGTCAGGTTTCCGATAAAACTGGAGTTCAGCCACACTGACACCTCATCTGATCGAGTAATGTCGTACCCTGAAACCTGCAAACGCCGGGCATTGGAATCGTTATCAAATCCGAAACTTGCTTCTGTGTAGTTTTCAGACGTACCGTAGTTGTGACCGTACCGGTCAGTGTTAACCACAGCACTAAGCTGGATTAGTGAGCCAACAGGATCAACGGGTGGATCCTCAGGGTCCGGATCTACACCCGGGTCACCAGTACCCGACGTATCACAATCACTGAGTAGTAGATTG